>NZ_JBQFOY010000018.1:0-99491 GCF_056533985.1 Ruegeria sp. E8 | reverse complement strand
CGATCATCGACCAGAAGAACGGCGTGACCACGCTGATCGAGGCGCTGATCAACCAGGAGCTGGGCGACCCGTTCCGCCGCGACGCGATGAAAAAACCCGTCCGCGTCGCAGGCATCGACGCGGCAGACATGGCCGCGAGCCAGGTCTAAGACAAAGAAAGGGAACCGGGCGTATGACAAAAACACCAATCGAGCTGTTGCGTCAGAACGCCCCGGCCACCCGCCCTGTCATTTCCTTATGCGAAGGCAGCGATCCCCGCGTTGTCGCGGGGGCGCTTGCCGCCCATCAGGCCGATCTGGCCGATATCATTCTGGTCGGGCCGAAGGCTGAGGTTGAAGCCGCGCTGCAAGCGCAGGGCGCGGCACCCTCCCAAGGGGTTTCGGTTCATGACCCTGCCACTTCGGACCTGACCGAGGGCTTTGCCCAAACCTATTACGAATTACGCCAGCACAAGGGCGTCGATCAGGACAAGGCCCGCGCGGCCGTTGTAACAGCGCCCGTCTATGCCGCGATGCTGGTGCGGCATGGCCATGCCACCGGCACCGTCGGCGGCGCGGTGCATACAACCGGCGATATTGTCCGCTCCGCCATTCAGGTCATCGGCATGGATCGGGATGCGGGCATGGTCTCGTCATTTTTCCTGATGTACCCACCCGAGACCGCGCAGCCGGACGCCCGCGCGATGCTGTATTCCGATTGCGGTCTCGTCATCGACCCATCGGCAGACGAGTTGAGTCGGATCGCCGCCGCCTCGGCCGCCTCGGCCCGGAAGCTGTTGCAGGTCGATCCCAGGATCGCAATGCTGAGCTTTTCCACCAAAGGCAGCGCCCGGCACGCCGCTGTGGACAAGGTGATCGAAGCCACCGAAACGCTGCGCCGGATCGCGCCTAATCTGGAAGTTGACGGCGAATTGCAGTTTGACGCGGCCTTTGTACCCTCGGTCGGTGATCGCAAATCCCCCGGATCGGCGGTGGCCGGACAGGCCAACGTGATGATCTTCCCCAATCTCGACGCGGGCAATATCGGCTACAAGATCACCCAAAGACTGGGTGGATATCAGGCGATCGGTCCCGTTTTGCAGGGGCTTGCGAAGCCGGCGAACGATCTTTCACGCGGGTGCAGCGCCGAAGATGTTACCCAGATGATCGCCGTGACTGTGTTGCAGGCAAACGGCACGTAACACGCAAATCCTGCATCGTTCCGATAACGTTGCACTAAAACAGGGAGGAACATGAGAAGCTCCTCCTGACATAACCGACAGGACCCGCCAATGACTCATCAGCAGCCGATCCTCGAAACCTCGCCGAAGGTCTCTGACGAGGTCCGCAAAACCACCTGTTACATGTGCGCCTGCCGCTGCGGCATCAACGTGCATATGAAGGATGGCAAGGTCGCCTATATCGAAGGCAACCGCGATCATCCTGTGAACAAGGGCGTTCTGTGCGCCAAAGGGTCGGCGGGTATCATGCAGGTCAACGCGCCCTCGCGTCTGCGCAAGCCGCTGCGCCGGGTCGGGCCGCGCGGCTCGGGCGAGTTCCGCGAGATCGAATGGGACGAGGCGATCAGCACCGCTGTCGGCTGGCTGAACGAGCTGCACGAGACTGCGCCACACAAGCTGGCCTTCTTCACCGGTCGGGATCAGAGCCAGAGCTTCACCAGCTTCTGGGCGCAGAACTTCGGCACCCCGAACTACGCGGCCCATGGCGGCTTCTGCTCGGTCAACATGGCGGCGGGCGGCATCTACACGATGGGCGGCGCCTTCTGGGAGTTCGGCCAACCCGACTGGGATCACACCAAGCTGTTCATGCTGTTCGGCGTGGCCGAGGACCATGACAGCAACCCGATCAAGATGGGCATCGGCAAGATCAAGAAGCGCGGCGCGCGGGTGATCGGGGTGAACCCGATCCGCTCGGGCTATAACGCCGTGGCCGATGACTGGGTCGGGATCACGCCGGGCACCGATGGTCTGTTTATCCTGTCGCTGATCCATGTGCTGATGAAGGCGGGCAAGATCGATCTGGACTATCTGAGCCGTTATACCAACGCTCCGGTTCTGGTGAATGCCGCGGAAGGCCCGGAAAAAGGCCTGTTCCTGCGCGATGCCGACGGCAAACCGCTGGTTATCGACCGCGTCACCGGCGAACCGACGGCCTTCGACAAGCCCGGCGTCCGCCCCGACCTTTCGGCGACCCACGAAAAGGATGGCGTCACCCATCGCCCGGTCTTCCACCTGATGGCCGAGAAATACCTCAGCGACGATCACGCGCCCGAGGCCGTAGCCGAACGCTGCGGCATCCCGGCCAGCCGCATCCGCGCCATCGCCGCCGAGATCGCCCGTGTCGCCTTTGACGAAGCCATCGAGCTGGATCACGAATGGACCGATTTCCGCGGTGAAAAACACAGCAAAATGATCGGCCGCCCGGTCAGCTTCCATTCCATGCGCGGTATCTCGGCCCATGCCAACGGGTTCCAGACCTGCCGCGCGCTGCACGTGTTGCAGATATTGCTGGGCACGGTTGAGGTCCCCGGCGGGTTCCGCTTCAAGCCGCCATACCCCAAACCGGTCGAGGCGCACCCGACCCCGCATGGCGACCGCCGCCCCGGACGCCCGCTGAACGGCCCGCATCTGGGCTTCCCGCGCGGTCCCGACGATCTGCTGCTGAACGACGACGGCACTCCGCAGCGCGTCGACAAGGCGTTTACCTGGGAAAATCCGATGTCGGCCCACGGGCTGATGCATATGGTGATCTCGAACGCGGCTGCTGGCGATCCCTACAAGATCGACACGCTGTTCATGTATATGGCGAACATGTCGTGGAACTCCTCCATGAACACCAAAGGTGTGATGGAGATGCTGACGGCCAAGACCGAAGACGGCAAATATGTCATCCCGAACATCATCTATTCCGATGCCTATTCCTCGGAAATGGTGGCCTATGCCGATCTGATCCTGCCCGACACCACCTATCTGGAACGGCACGATTGTATCTCGTTGCTGGACCGGCCAATCTGCGAGGCGGATGCCGCCGCCGATGCGATCCGCTGGCCGGTGATCGAGCCTGACCGCGACGTGCGCGGCTTCCAGTCGGTGCTGATCGAACTGGCCAACCGCATGAGCCTGCCGGGCTTCACCAATGAAGACGGGACGCCCAAGTGGACGGATTACGCCGACTATATCGTCAACCACGAACGCCGTCCGGGCATCGGCCCTCTGGCCGGGTTCCGGGGCGAGAATGGCGATCAGGAAGGCCGGGGCTCGGTCAATCCGGACCAATTGAACCGGTACATCGACAATGGCGGCTTTTACGTGGCGCATATCCCCGAAGGTTCCGATTACTACAAACCCTGGAACACCGCCTATCAGGACTGGGCCGTGGGCATGGGTATCTATGACAGCCCGCAGCCCTATCTGTTCCAGCTCTATTCCGAGCCGATGCGCCGGTTCCAGCTGGCCGCCGAAGGCCATGGCGAGCGTCAGCCGCCCGAGCATCTGCGGCAACGGATCAAGGACAAGATGGACCCGCTGCCGATCTGGTACGAAACCGACCAGCACGGCAACGAAGGCTTCACCGTCAACGCGCTGACCCAGCGCCCGATGGCGATGTATCACAGCTGGGGTACCCAGAATGCCTGGCTGCGGCAATTGCACGGGCGCAACCCGCTCTACGTGCCAACCAAGCTGATGCGCGAACATGGGCTGCAGGACGGCGACTGGGCCAAAGTGACCTCGCCGCATGGCGCAATCACCGTGCCGGTGATGGAAATGGCGGCGCTGAACGACAACACCGTCTGGACCTGGAACGCCATCGGCAAGCGCAAGGGCGCCTGGGCTCTGCAGGAGGACGCGCCGGAAGCCACCAAAGGCTTCCTTCTGAACCACCTGATCCACGAGCTGCTGCCGTCCAAAGGCGACGGCATGCGATGGGCCAACTCGGACCCGGTCACCGGTCAGGCCGCCTGGTTCGACCTGAAGGTAAAGATCGAAAAGGCCGACCCGCCCGCCGACACCGAGAGCCAGCCCGAATTTGACCCGATCAAATCGCCCGTCGGGACCGGACCGAAAGATCTGGCGTGGAAGGTCGGCAAATGACCCGATCCGCGCTTCATCTGGCTAAAAATATCCCGGGGAGCGCGAGGGGCTGGCCCCTCGCTCCCGCCCTCACAACAAAAGCGGAGGCCAGGCAGTCATGACCCAGCTCCCCCAATCCACCGACCGCAAGATGGGTCTGGTCATCGACCTGGACACTTGTGTGGGCTGCCATGCCTGCGTGATCTCCTGCAAGGGCTGGAACACTGAAAACTACGGTGCGCCGCTCAGCGACCAGGACGCCTATGGCGGCAATCCGTCGGGCACCTTCCTGAACCGGGTGCATTCCTACGAGGTGCAACCGGAACAGGGCGCGGCGCAGCTGATCCACTTTCCGAAATCCTGCCTGCATTGCGAGGATGCGCCCTGCGTCACCGTCTGCCCCACCGGTGCCAGCTACAAACGGGTCGAAGACGGCATCGTGCTGGTCAATGAAAGCGACTGCATCGGCTGCGGCCTGTGTGCGTGGTCCTGCCCCTATGGCGCCCGCGAACTGGATCAGGCCGAGGGCGTGATGAAGAAATGCACCCTCTGCGTCGACCGCATCTACAACGAAAACCTGCCCGAGGTGGACCGCATCCCCTCCTGCGTGCGCACCTGCCCCGCAGGCGCCCGCCACTTTGGCGATCTGGGCGACCCGGACAGTGATGTCAGCCAGCTGGTCGCCGAGCGCGGCGGCATGGACCTGATGCCCGAAATGGGTACCAAACCCGTCAACAAATACCTGCCGCCCCGGCCCAAGGACACGGTGGAAGACCAGATCGACATCCTGGCCCCGCTGCTGGCCCCGGTCGCCGAAGAGCCCAAGGGATTCCTGGGCTGGCTCGACAAGACTTTGGAGAAGCTCTGATGCATCCAGCGCCTTCTGTTATCATCTTCACCACTCTCTCGGGGCTGGGCTTTGGCCTGCTGTTCTTTCTGGGCCTCGGTCTGCCAGATGTCTCGGGCTGGGTGGCGTTTGTCTTCTTTGCCATCGCCTACGCCCTTGCCGTCGGCGGCCTGATGGCCTCGACCTTCCACCTTGGTCATCCCGAACGCGCGTGGAAAGCCTTCACCCAATGGAAAACCAGCTGGCTCAGCCGCGAGGGCTGGTGCGCCGTGATCGCCTTGCTGGTCATGGGGCTCTATGCCATCGGCGCGATCTTTCTGGGCCAGCGCTGGGGTCTATTGGGCCTGATCGGGTCACTGGCTTCGCTGGCGACCGTGTTCACCACCTCGATGATCTACACCCAGCTCAAGACCATCCCGCGCTGGAACATGAAACTGACCCCGGCCATGTTCCTGTCGTTCAGCCTTGCGGGTGGCGCGTTGTTGGCTGGTCAGACAAGTGTGGCTGTCCCGCTGCTGCTGGTCGCTGCTCTGGTCCAAATGCTGTACTGGCAGCAAGGCGATAAAGCGCTGGCCGCGTCCGGCACCGATCTGGGAACCGCCACCGGTCTCGGTGCCCGTGGCTCTGTCCGCGCCTTTGAACCGCCCCATACCGGCACCAACTATCTGCTGCGCGAGTTCGTTCACGTGGTCGGCCGCAAACACTCCCAAAAACTGCGCACCATCTCGTTCGTGCTGGCCTTCGTGCTGCCGCTTTTTTTGCTCATCCTGCCGTTCAACCACTTCTTCGCTATGCTGGCCGTCGCATCGCATCTTGCAGGCGTCGCCACATCTCGATGGCTCTTCTTCGCGCAAGCCGAACATGTCGTCGGGCTTTACTACGGTAAACGGTGAGGGGGCTCTGCCCCCGCCGCGGCAAGCCACGGCTCCCCCGGGATATTTTTAGCCAGATGAAGTCTGGATCCGATATGAAAAAGGGCGGCGCTCGGGGTTCGAGGCCGCCCTTTTTGATTCTAAGCGTCCGTATCAGATCAGGCCAGCGTGGCTCATTGCAGCTTCGATCGCGACCTTGGTGCTGTCTTCCAACTCGGTCAGGGGTGAGCGGACTTCGGTGCTGCACAGGCCCAGTTTGCTGAGCGCGTATTTGGCACCGACAAGGCCCGGTTCGATGAAGATCGCCTCATGCAGAGGCATCAGCTTGTCCTGATACTCCAGCGCCGTTGCATAATCTCCGGCCAATGTCGCTTGTTGGAATGCGGCGCAGAGCTTGGGGGCCACGTTCGCGGTGACCGAGATGCAACCGACACCGCCATGCGCGTTGAACCCGAGTGCGGTGGCATCTTCGCCGGACAGTTGACAGAAATCTGCGCCACAGGTCGCGCGCTGCTGGCTGACCCGGGCCAAATCGCCGGTCGCGTCCTTGACACCGACAATACGCGGCAGCTTGGCAAGTTCGCCCATCGTGGTAGGCGTCATGTCGACGACTGAACGGCCCGGGATGTTATAGATGATGATCGGAATATCCGCAGCTTCGTGCAGAGCCTCGAAATGCGCGATCAGGCCGCGTTGGGTCGGTTTGTTGTAATAGGGTGTGACCACCAACGCCGCATCCGCGCCGACTTTTTCCGCGAACTGAACGAAGCGAATGGCTTCGACCGTGTTGTTCGACCCGGCTCCGGCGATGACGGGAACGCGACCTGCAGCGGTTTTGACGACCTCTTCGATCACCGTTTCATGTTCCTCGTGGCTGAGCGTTGGGCTTTCACCGGTTGTGCCGACCGGCACCAGCCCGGTCGAACCTTCGGCGATATGCCAATCCACAAGGTGTTTGAGCGTCTTCAGGTCCAACTCGCCGTTGTTGAACGGGGTGACGAGGGCTGGCATCGAGCCTTTGAACATGACACGCTCCTTTAAGGTGCATTTTGCGGTTTTTGCGCCTCGGTCCCTCACGTTTCAAGCTTTGTGAGTTGATCCCGGCGACGCACGGTTTATCCTCACAGGCTCTATCCTCGGTTGGTTGGGAAATGCAAGGGATGACACGCTTTCTGGCATTGTTGACTGCTGTGATTCTTTATTCAGTGACGGCACCGCATCTTGCGCGGGCGGATGCCGCAGGTGATTTGCGCGCCGGGCTTTATGAAATGCGCAAGGGTGACTGGAATGCGGCGCTGCGCGTATCAGGCCAGCGCGGTTCGGTTTCGCGCGACGTCATTGTCTGGCACTGGCTGCGTGAAGGATTCGGCGGTTCGGGTGACGTGCTGGTTTTTCTCGAACGCCGTCCGGACTGGCCCGGACTGGCGTGGATGCGCCGCAAGAGCGAGCCTGTCTTTACCGGCGCAGATCCCGACAGGGTGCTGAAATTCTATGCCGACATGCCCCCTCAAACGGCAGAGGGCGCGCTGAACTATGCGGTGGCCCTGAAAGCCAAAGGGCGCGTTGGTGAAGCAGAAGCCGACATCGTGACCGCCTGGCGCACCATGCCGATGGGATCAGGGCTGCAAAAGGACTATCTGGAGAATTTTGCCAAGCTGCTGAAACCACACCATGCCGCGCGGCTGGATCGGATGCTGTGGGATGGCCACCTGGTCAGCGCCGGACAGATGCTGCCCTTGGTCAGTGCGGATGAACGTAAACTGGCCGAAGCCCGAATTGCGCTGCAGAAACGCCAACCAGGTGTGGACGGAAAAGTGGCGGCTGTGCCGAAGTCTTTGGCGGATGCGCCGGGATTGGCGTTCGATCGTTTTGTCTGGCGCGACAAGAAAGAGCTGGATGACAGTGCCGTTGATCTGATGCTGGCACGCTCAACCGGGCCGGATGCTTTGGGTGAGCCTGACAAATGGGCTGAGGGACGCCGCCGTCTGGCACGGCTTGAAATGCGATCCGGGCGTGCCGCGCGCGCCTATGACGTGGCCGCCAATCACCACATGACCCCAGAGATGGGATATGGCTATGCCGATCTGGAGTGGCTGGCCGGGTTTCTGGCCCTGCGCAAGCTGAACGATCCGGCCACGGCGGTGCGCCATTTCCAGAATTTTTCGGATGCGGTTAAATCTCCGATCTCAAAAGGGCGCGGAGGCTATTGGCTTGGGCGCGCCTACGCGGCGATGGGTGATGCGGACAAAGCTTATGACGCCTATGCGATGGGGGCTGATTATCAGACCTCTTTCTACGGCCTTTTGGCTGCGGAACGGATCGGGCGACCGTTTGATACGGAATTGGCCAATCCGCGCCGCGCACCACATTGGCGGCAGGCGGGGTTTGCTGATTCAAGCGTTCTGGAAGCGGGCCTGCTGTTGCTGAAAGCAGGTGAAGCGAACCTGTCTGAGAGGTTCCTGACCCATCTGGTCGAAGGCCTGGATCCTGTGCAGGCCAATCAGTTGGGCGATCTGGTGATCGAACTGAAGCAACCGCATCTGGCTGTCATGATCGCCAAACGGGCGGCGACCACGGGCACCGTTCTGCCTGCGGCCTACTACCCGGTCCATCCGGTTGCCGACATGCGCCTTCCCATGGCCAAGGAAATGACACTGGCCATCGCGCGCCGCGAAAGCGAGTTTGACCCGGTTGTTGTCAGTGGCGCAGGTGCGCGCGGTCTGATGCAGGTGATGCCCGCGACGGCCAAGCTGGTCGCAGGTGAGCTGGGTATCCTCAGCGGTCATCAGACAGGGCGATTGACCACGGACTGGCAATATAACGCAAAGCTCGGGGCCAATTACCTTTCGGGTTTGGCGGCAGATTTCAACGGCAACGTGGTGATGATGGCTGCCGGGTACAATGCTGGGCCAAGGCGCCCGATCTCGTGGATGGAGCGCTATGGTGATCCACGGGCGGGCGAGGTGGAAATCGTCGACTGGATCGAGACCATTCCGTTCAGCGAAACCCGCAACTACGTGATGCGTGTGACCGAAAGCCTGCCGGTTTACCGCGCCCGTCTGGGGCAACCTGCACTTCCGGTTCCGTTTTCGCAGGAGCTGATCGGATCATCCCTGGCGGCGTTCGCGCCATAGGGTGAACAGACCCGCAGCCACAACAATGGTTGCGCCCACCACAACTTCGGGGCGCAACATTTCGCCAAAAATCGAAATGCCCAGAATCGCGCTCCAGACCAGGTGGAAATAGGCAAAAGGCTGCACCGCGCTGGCTTCGGCCATCTCGTAGCATTTGATCAGTAACCAGTGCCCGAGTGCTCCGCTGACGCAAAGCAGCCCCATCCAGAGCCAGTCACCACGCGCCATAGGCTCCCAGAACCACATTCCGACCACAGTCATCGCGACGGCGCCAACGGTGCCGGTCCAGAAAAAGCTGGTGGCCGCGCTGTCCTGACGGGCGACGTACCGAGTCAGCAGACCATAGATTGCAAACAACAATGCGGAGATCAGAGGTATGACGGCCCATGGGTTAAAGACCCCGACCCCCGGTTGCAGAATGATCAGAACACCAATGCACCCTACCCCGATCGCCGCCCATCGCCGCCATCCGACCTTTTCTCCCAGGACCGGCCCGCTCAGGGCGGCGACAAGCAATGGGTAGCAAATGAACACGGCCATACTGTCGATGAGACCAAGGACCGTAAAACCAAACACCGCGATACAGATCTCGGCGGCCAGCAAAACACCCCGCACGATCTGAAGCCCCAGCTGGTTTGTTCGCGTGGCTGCCCTTAGCCCGCCGGGCGCGCGTGCAGCCAGCGCGATGACAAAGGCCGCAAAGAACCAATAGCGGATCATCACCACCATGTAGGTGTTGTAGGTTCCGGCCAGATGGCGGGAGATACCGTCTTGCAGGGCAAAGACAATTGTCGCGCCAACCATCAGGGCGATGCCCGCGCCTACATTGTTCTTCTGTGTCATGCTTTAACTGCCCGCGTCATGTGTCGCTTGCGGCCATAGCCGGGTGTGCGGGTGACGCTGAAACCGGCATCCTCCAACCCGCGGCGCACGAAACCTGCTGCCGTATACGTGGCTGTCGTGCCCCCTGAAACGGTGTGGTTTGCCACCTCCTGCATCAGGTCTGCACCCCATAGCTCGGGGTTCTTGGCAGGCGAGAACCCATCCAGAAACCAGGCGTCCGCCATTCCTGCCCATTGCGTCAGAGTCTTGCGCGCGTCACCGATGATCACCTCGAACTGAAGGGTTTCGAGCGTGCATATGCGTCCCGTCCAATGTGCCAGAAACCGGCTGCTCCACGGTTGCAATTCGGGAAAGGCGTCAAGCGCGTGTCGCATGTCTTCTGTTGCCATGGGGAAGGCTTCGAAACTGGTGAACCTCAAGGGCCCGGTCTGACCTGATTTTTCCCATTCCGACCAAACCGTCAGCAGATTCAGGCCGGTGCCAAAGCCCAACTCGGCAATGTGAAACCCCGGTGCAAACCGTGCAGGCAGATCGTTACCCGCCAGAAACACGTGGCGCGTCTCTTCCAACCCGTTCTGCAACGAAAAATAAGGATCATCGAAGCGATCCGAGACCGGTATCCGGTCCTCGGTCCACGTCAACTTGGCGCGCTGGTCTGCCATCGGGGAATCCTGTAGCTAAGCGACGCGACACTGAACAAGGAAAAGGGAATTGGCAATGGTCGATGTGACGGTTCGCGGCGCAGGCATTTTCGGCCTGTCCATCGCCTGGACCTGTGCCCGACGCGGCGCAAAGGTGCAGGTGGTTGATCCCTTCGGGCCGGGGGCTGGGTCCAGCGGCGGTTTGGTGGGTGCACTGGCCCCGCATGTGCCGGAAAACTGGAACGCCAAGAAGGCCTTTCAGTTCGACAGTTTGATCATAGCCGAACCGTTTTGGCGTCAAGTCGAAGAAACCGGCGGAGTGTCACCCGGCTATGCTCGGCTGGGTCGCCTTCAACCCATCCCGGACGCCCGCAGCCTGGATCTGGCTCGCCAGCGCGAGGGCACGGCAGACGAGCTTTGGCAAGGGCGGGCCGAATGGCGCGTAATCAGCACCGCCGAAGCCGGTTCGTGGTGTCCGCCCAGCCCCACCGGCTTTGTCATCCGGGACACGCTGACGGCGCGGATGCATCCCCGGCGGGCCTGCGCAGCACTTGTTTCGGCCCTAGAGGTCATGGGCGTGCGTGTTGTCGACGACGCCGATGACAAAGGGCAAATTGTTCACGCCACGGGCCTTGCGGGACTACAGGAACTGAATGACGCCTTCGGCAAGACCGTAGGAAACGGTGTCAAAGGACAAGCCGCCCTGTTGCGCTTTGACGCCGGAAAGGTGCCGCAACTGTTCACCGACACGATTCATATCGTGCCCCACGCGGACGGGACACTTGCGATCGGATCAACCTCGGAACGAGATTACGACGACCCGGCCAGTACGGACAGCGCTCTGGACGATGTGATCGACCGCGCCACGCGTGCACTGCCGCTTTTGCACGGGGCCGAGGTGATCGAACGCTGGGCCGGTGTACGCCCGCGCAGCAAAAGCCGTGCGCCGATGTTGGGGGCACACCCGTTGCATCAGGGTCACTTCATCGCCAATGGCGGGTTCAAAATCGGTTTTGGCATGGCCCCCAAAATTGCCGATGTCATGGCCGATCTTATGCTGGAAGGCCGGGATTCTATCCCCGATGACTTCCGGCCCGACGCTTCATTGTGAACTGGCCTCGGCTTGCATGCACTGCCGACCGTCCGGCCCACGCACCCACATATCCTGACCGTTCCGACACAGCTGGGCGGTCTCAAAATGCATAAGTGGCGAGGTGGCGCGGAAGGAAAACGCCGTGAGCGGGCCACTCAGGTCAACCGCAAACAACATGAGAAGCTGCGCCAACAACGGCCCGTGCACAACTAACCCATCATACCCTTCCACATCCCGCGCGTAGTCCAGATCGTAATGAATGCGATGACCATTGAAGGTCAGCGCCGAGTAGCGGAACAGCAGAGTTGATTCGAACCCGACCTCGCGCAGGTCTGTTTCATCCAAGCGCGCTTTGGGCGGCTGCGGGCTTTTCGCATCCGGTGCCGGGTCTTCACGATAGACAAGGTCCTGCCATTCGGTCAGGCACAGCCGGCCCCTTTGCCAGATCTCATGCCGCAATGTGACAAAACCCAACGGCCCGGACCGCCCCACCTTGGCGCTTTGGCTCTCCAGAACCGACCGCCTTTCAGCGACGGTTCCGGCGATCACAGGCTGATGATACTCCAAACGTCCCCCAGCCCACATTCTGCGCGGCAAACCCATATCCGGGATCAGGCCACCGACCTTAGGGTGCCCGTCCCGCCCCAAGGCAGCAGGCGGTTGCGGTGCCCAGAAATAGAGCTGATGGAAGAAGGGTGGCAAAGCTGAACCACTGGTAATCGTCGGCTCCGAACCCAGTGCCACCTGAAAGGCAGCTGCACGGGTGGGGTCGATAAGGTCGCTTTGGCGCTCTTCTGTCATATCTGCAGCCCGGGTTCAGAAACCGGCTGCGGCGCGCAGTTTCTGCATCAAACGGTGCAATGGCTTTTCGTACCGCTCAGAAAGCAGCCTGCCCTGATCGTCGAATTCATTCGAACTGCTAGCCAAATGGATTTCGGGGCCCTGAAGAATGCATGGCTGAAATGGAACCATGTAAGCCCGCAGAATCATCTGGGCCCGTTCCCCCCCGGCGCGCCCCGCTGCCGCCGACATCACAGCAACCGGTTTGTCCGCCCAAGGATTGCCCTGGGTTCGGCTGACCCAGTCCAACGCGTTCTTCAGAACGCCTGATGGACCCTTGTTGTATTCAGGTGTCGAAATGATGACCGCATCGGCCTGTGCGATCTGATCAGCCAGAATCTGAACCGCTGCCGGTATCCCTTCGCCCTCTTCAAGATCACCATCGTAGAGCGGCAGGTTCAAATCCGCTTCGACAAAACTCACCGGGTCGAACAGCCGGGCCGCCTCGCGCAGGAGTTTGCGGTTGGTTGCGTTCTGGCGCAGGGACCCGGACAGGCCAAGAAGGGTCGGTTGAGACATCGGGGAAACTCCGTTTCAGTGTTTCCCGCAAGTTAGACCGAGATCGCGCGGATCCAAACCCCACATTACGCACAGTCATTGCGCAAACGAGGCCGCCCCCTGGGCGACCCCGCGTGTCAAAGTCAATCGATTTTAAGCGTTGCCACTGGGCACCACGATAATCTCAACCCGCCGGTTTTGCGCTTTTCCAGCAGGTGTCAGATTCGACGCAACCGGGTTGTTTTCGCCCTGCCCGATGGTCCGGATGCGGCTGTAGCTGACACCATTGGCCTGTAGAATATCGGCCACGGCATTGGCACGGCGTTCGGACAGGCCTTGGTTATAGGTCGCGTCGCCGTCGCTGTCGGTGTGCCCGATGATCTGCACGTTCGAGTTGGGATAGTTGACCAGATTCTGGCCCACTTTTACCAGATCAGACCGCAGCGCCGGGCGTACGGTCGAACTGTCGGTGTCAAAGGTGATGTCATTCGGGACCGTCACGATCAGGCGGTCGCCCGCATTGACAATGGTGATTCCGTCATTTGCCAGTTGCTGCCGCAGTTCCGCAGCCTGACGGTCCAGCTGGTTGCCAATCAAACCGCCTCCGGCAGCGCCGATGGCACCACCGGCCAGCGCGCCCAGCAACGGGTCTGAGTCATTGGCAATCGCCCCGATACCAGCACCGACAAGACCACCCAGCAAAGCGCCTTGTTTGGCGTTCTGGTTCGGATCGTTCTGCACCGTCAGCGTGCCCGGATCGGTACAGGCTGCAACGGCCATGACTGAACACAGGCCAGTTGCCAGAAAAAACTTGGAAATCGTCATGATATCACCTTCTGCTCCGGTCCCCGTTTTTCGGGTTTCCTTCTTTCCGCTCAGTATATCACTGCGTGTGCATGAAGGCTCAAGCAACAATACGGTGATATCGGCGAATACCCGCCAAATACCTGCTCAAACCGATGCGACAGAGGTTTCCGCGTTATTCTGCTCCAACCAAAGGTCCCGCAGCGAGGCGCTTTGTCCGGCAAAACTCTCTCCGGTACTTTCACTGGACCAAATGCGATCGGTTCGGAAATGGCGAAAGCCGTTACGCAGTTCGCACCATCCCGCCAGCATTGTGCATTCGATATGGTAGATCAAAGCCAGAGGGCGCACGATCCGGACGGAACGCTCACCTTCGCCATTTTCATAAGTGATGCGGATTTTCTGTTCGGCCCGAATGGCTTCGCGATAATGCGCGATCGATACACAGCCTTTCTCCGGATCGTCGCTGGGGGCGCCCCACGGGGCAACCTGCAACCAATCCGCGGGGCAATGCAGCGCGTCGATCTTCTGGCATATCCGACTGGCAGCCCGTTGCAATTGGCTGTCACCGGTGCGCGCAAGAAGGGAAAGGCCGACCCACAAAGCCTCGACCTCTTCTGCGTCGAAATTCAGCGGCGGCAGATCGTAACCACGCCGCATCATGTATCCAACACCGGCCTCACCTTCGATCGGTGTCCGCTGCGATTGCAATTCGGCAATGTCGCGATAAACCGTGCGTACGGACACCTCGAGCCTTGCGGCCAGCGCGTCTGCCGTTACCGGGGCACCGGCCGCGCGCAGAATCTGGATGATTTCAAACAACCGGGTCGAACGGCGCATTATACTCTCCTGTCAACATGCTGACACCCTAGCACACCCCACTGACACCATGCTGTCAGGAGTGATGGCAGAAGCTGGGCGGGCATCGGAGAAGGAAACAGAAAATGCCCAACCTCGACAACCACGTCATGATGACACTGAAACTTGGACAATGGTCTCAGGGCCACACACTCCGCGCCTTCGAGATTGAGCGCGAGATCGCAGCGGACCGCCAGCGCAGGCAGCCCGTTTCAAAGAAACGAACGAGGCGGTTTTCGCTAGGCAATCTGAAGATGCTGTGGACCAGCACGGCCTGAGATCAGAATTCGGGGCGGGCCCTGAACTTCATGGAATGCCCGCCTTCCGGATGTTTCAGCCGCAGTTCTTCTGAATGCAGCATGAGCCTGGGGAAATCCGCTGCTGCGCCGGTCGCGTAGAACGGATCGCCCAGGATCGGATGACCCAGCGCCTGCATGTGAACACGCAACTGATGCGACCGGCCCGTTTTTGGGAACAGCCGAACACGCGTTGTATCGCCTTCGTGTTTCACGACCCGCCAATCCGTGACCGCAGGCTTTCCGGTGTCGTGGCAAACCATCTGTCTGGGACGGTTGGGCCAGTCCACGATCAGCGGCAGGTCTACAGTACCGGTCTTAGGCTCCAGCTTGCCCCAGACACGGGCAACATATGTTTTCCGTGTCTGGCGCTGTTCGAACTGCATGCTCAGATTGCGCTGCGCGTTTGGTGTTTGGGCAAAGACCATGACACCGGACGTGTCCCGATCCAGCCGATGCACCAACAAAGCCTGCGGAAATGCGGCCTGAACCCGGGTCAGAAGACAATCAGACAGATGCTCTCCTCGCCCCGGCACCGACAGCAAACCCGATGGTTTATTCACTACGATCAACTGCGCATCTTCGTGCAGCACATCCAGAGGGGTTTGAGGTGGGGCATAGGTCTCGCTCATGCGCGTCTGCCTATCGCAGCAGGCGGGTTCCCGCAACGTCGTCCTTGCGTAGCGCGAGATGTTCGGTGACCCTCGGCGCAGGAGGAGACGCAATGCACCCGACAATTGAACGAATGCAAGAGGTTGTCGCAAAAGGCGACGAAGCTTTGATCCATGAGCTTCTGGCCGAGGATGTGCAATTCTTACCGCCAACCTATTACAGCACCTGGACCGGGCGCGCGCCTGTGGCGGCGGTTCTGGGTCACGTCGGGCAGGTCTTTTCCGACTTCCGCTATCGCCGTATCATGGGCAACGGACAGGACTGGGCGCTGGAGTTCCAATGCAAAGTCGGGGATCTGGACGGCATCGGCGTGGATCTCATCACGTTGAACGACGAAGGATTGATCCAAATCTTTGAAGTCGCAATGCGCCCCTATAAAACAGTAGGAGCCTTGCGAGAGGCGATGATGGCGCGGGTTATGAAGGACCCTCGTTTTCTGGAATTCAAAAACGCGCTGAACTGACGATGCCCAACTCTTTTGGTCCTGACCAGATCCTGCGGGTTCCGCTGCTGCCGGTACTTGCCGCGCAAGGTCTCTCAGTGCGCCGAAACGCGCAACTTTTGCCGGAACCAACTGGTCCGCGCGAGGGGCGCATTGGACGCGGGCCACGCCTGCGCCTGCTGATCACCGGGGACAGTTCAGCAGCCGGGGTTGGGGCAGGCACGCAGGATCAGGCCCTGTCCGGCTATCTGATCAAACGGCTGGCCAAACATCATTCGGTTGAATGGAAACTTGAGGCCAAGACCGGGCACACAACTCAGGATACGATTGATCGCTTGCACAGAATCAACGGTGAATTCGACGCGGTTGTTACGGCTCTGGGCGTGAACGACGTAACCCGCGCCGTCACGCGCCGACAATTTTCAGATCACCAGACCCGGCTTATCCGCGTTCTTTCCGATGACTTCGGCGCGCGGCGCATTGTCGTCACCGCAGTGCCCCAGATGAGCCGGTTTCCTGCGCTGCCTCAACCTTTGGCCTGGGTTCTCGGGCGTCAGGCCGCCCGGCTGGATCAGGGCTTGCAAGAGGTCGTGTCCGCTTTTCCGCATGTCCGGCATCTGAAACTCGATCTGCCGGACGACCCGGCGCTGGCCGCGCCGGACGGGTATCACCCCAGTCCCCGAACCTATGATCTTTGGGCCGACAAAGCCGCGCGCCTGCTGCTTCAGGCCTGAGCCCGCGCCTGCCGGACCATCGGAATCGAGTAAACGATCAGAGCCGCCCATATCAGCGGAAAGGCAATCATCCGACCCGCGTCGATTTTCTCGCCGAACACCGTGATCGCCGTCACGAATATCATGGTCGGCGCGATGTATTGCAGGATACCCATGGTGGACAGACGCACCAGCTTGGCACCGTTTGCATAGATTAACAGTGGCACTGCCGTTACAACCCCGGCGCAGGATAGCAACAGGGTGTCTGACATCGCCACGCCAAAATGTCCTGTGCCTTTCACACCCAAAAAGGTGACGTAGACCAACGCCGGGATCAAAAGGATCAGAACCTCAAGCAGAAATCCCTGATTGGGCCCAATCGGCAGCGACCGCTTGAAAAACGCGTAGAACCCCCAGCTGACCATCAGGCCAAGAGCAGTCCAAGGCACCCGACCAGCCTCGAACACAAGGACCAGAACGCCCAGTACAGCCAAACCAACTGCAAAGAGCTGGGTCCGCGTCAAAGGCTCGCGCAACAGGATCGCCCCCAGCGCGATGCTGAACAAGGGGTTGATATAGTAGCCCAGCGCCGCATCCAGCGCGTGACCTGTTGCGATCGCCCAGACGTAGATCGCCCAGTTCACGGAAATAAGCACCGCGGTCAAAGCAGCCATGCCCAGCATTTTTGGATTGCCAAGCGCGGTCTTCAGGTCTCGGGTGCGGCCCAATACAACCAACAGCAACCCGGCCACCGGCACGGACCAGATAACACGATGCGCCACAACTTCGACCGGATCCAAATGATCCAGCGCTTTCATGTACAAGGGCAGAAACCCCCACAGGACATAAGCTGTGACGGCCAGAGCAAGACCTTTCGGAGTATCCGTGTTCTGAGATGGTAAGGGCGTGTCTGCCACATCGGGTCTCCGGTTGATACCGGACCCGTTTACGGCAGAATTAAAGGGTTTGAAAACTCTGAAAACAGTGAAGTGTTACATAACAATCTTTGATGAATTACCAGACGGTATCGGAGCTATACCAACAAAAATGCGAGGCTCTGCCTCGCGCTCCGGGATATTTTTGGCCAGATGAAGAACGGATCCCCTGCTTCATCTGGCTGCAAATATCCCGGGGGAGTCGCCCGGAACGGGCGGGGGGGGCAGAGCCTCCGACCCCCTGGGTCAGACTTGCACCCGTTCGAATTTTGGATCATACGTCGGTTTGAGCGATGCTTCGGCTTTGACCTTCACGCCACAAACGTCGATCTCATAGGTCGAAGCCAGAACGTCTGCAGCCTTCTCGCCTTCGCACGGCACGTAACCCAGTCCAATGGCCCCGCCGAGCGTGTGGCCATAGTTGCCCGAACTCAGATAACCGACATACTCCCCGTCGCGCACGATCGGTTCATTGTGGAACAACAGCGGCTCGGGATCTGTCAGGCGGAACTGCACCAGACGGCTCCTAGGACCGCTCTCTTTCCGAGCGATCACGGCCTCACGTCCGATGAAATCGCTGCCTTTGTCCACCTTGACGGCAAAGCCCAAGCCTGCATCGACAACATGATCCTCACAGGTGATATCGTGACCGAAATGGCGGAAGCCCTTTTCGATCCGGCAGCTGTCCATCATGTGCATACCGCAGAGCTTCAGACCCATGTCCTGACCGGCCTCATGCAGTGTTTCGAACACATGACCTGCCATGTCAGATGAGACATAGACCTCCCAGCCCAGCTCACCCACATAGGTCACGCGATGGGCACGAGCGAGGCCCATGCCGATCTCGATTTCCTGCGCGGTGCCGAACGGGTTAGTCGCGTTGGCGAAATCGTTGGGCGAGACTTTTTCAAGCAGTGCGCGTGCATTCGGACCCATGACAGCCAAAACACCTTCACCGGCAGTCACATCGGTGATGACCACGTTGAAGTTTCCTGCGTGGCGCATCATCCAGGTCTGATCTGCCAGACGGGTCGCTGCCGGGGTTACCACCAAGTAAGAGGTTTCGGTCAGACGGGTCACAGTGACGTCGGCCTCAATCCCACCTTTGCGGTTCAGAAACTGCGTGTAGACGATCTTGCCATTGGGCACCGAGTAATCACCGCCGCCGATATAGTTCATGAACGCCTCGGCATCGGGGCCTTCGACGCGGATCTTGCCGAAGGAGGACATGTCATACATGCCCACATTCTCGCGCACGGCCTTGTGTTCGGCAGCCGAATTCTCGAACCAGTTCTGGCGTTTCCAGCTGTACTTGTACTCGCGCTCCTGCCCTTCATTCGCGAACCAGTTGGCGCGTTCCCAACCGGCCAGCTCGCCCATGACAGCGCCCTGTTCCAGCAGGTGGTGATGGAACGGCGTGCGGCGCACACCACGCGCGGTGGCTTTCTGGCGATAGGGGTAATGATCGGCGTAAAGCAGGCCCAGCGTCTCTTTCGAGCGTTCGAAAAGATACTGTTTGTTGCCCTGGAACGGCTGCATCCGGCTGATGTCTACGTCGCCAAGGTCAAAGGGTTTCTCGCCCGTATCCATCCATTCGGCCAGCGCCATGCCCGCACCACCGGCGGATTGGATACCGATTGAGTTGAACCCGGCGGCGATCCAGACATTGTCCATCTCAGGCGCCAGACCCAGATGGTACGCATCATCGGGCGTGAAGCTTTCAGGGCCGTTGAAGAACGTATGAATTCCGGCCTCGGCCAGCATTGGCATCCGTTCGCAGGCCGCTTCGAGGATGGGTTCGAAATGGTCGAAATCCTCGGGCAGCTGGTCGAATTCGAACGTGTCGGGGATACCGTCCATTGCCCAGGGTTTCGCGTTGGGTTCAAACGCGCCCAGCAGAATTTTACCAGCGTCTTCCTTATAGTACGCACATTCGTCCGGCACACGCAGCACTGGCAGCTGGGTCAGGCCGTCGATGTTCTCGGTCACAATGTAGAAATGCTCACACGCATGAAGCGGTACGTTCACACTGGCCATCCGGCCAACCTCGTGGCCCCACATGCCCGCGCAGTTCACCACCATGTCACACTCGATATGGCCCGAGGCGCTGCCGTCATCGGCAACCCAATCCACGCCAGTAACCGACCGGCCCTGTTTGACGATATCGGTGACTTTCACCCGCTCTTTCACCACGCCACCGCGCTGGCGCGCGCCTTTAGCCAGTGCCAGAGCAATGTTCGCCGGATCGCCCTGCCCGTCGAGCGGCAGGTAAACCGCGCCTTTGACGCCCTCGAGGTTGATATGCGGGTACAGCTCCTGCACGCGCTCGTTCGAGATTTCTTCGACCTCAACCCCAAAGGCCCGTGCCATCGCAGCCTGGCGGTAGATTTCTTCCTTGCGTTCTTCGGTCAGGGCCACGGTGATCGAACCGCAGCGCTTGAAGCCCGTTGCAACGCCAGTTTCCTCTTCCAGAGAGCCATACAGTTCCTGGCTGTACTTCGCCAACTTGGTCATGTTGGCGGTGGCGCGCAGCTGCGCAATCAGACCAGCCGCGTGCCAGGTGGTGCCGCTGGTCAGCTGCTTGCGTTCCAGAAGTACGACATCCTTCCAACCTTTCTTGGTCAGATGATACGCGACCGAGCATCCGATGACGCCGCCGCCGATGATGACCACTCGGGCCTTGCTGGGAAGATCAACCATTGTGACGACTCCACTCGTGTTAGATTTTGGGCACAATGCCACGGGAGATCGACAATAAATGCACCAAAAGCGTCACGGTATCTGGAAAAATCATCTTTGTGTGGTTTGGCGTTTTTCCCGTCTCATGACAAAGGGAGTGACCCCGAAGAAACTTTTGTAGACCGACGAGAATCCGTTTGGGAAACCGCAAGCCATGCCAATCTCACGCACGCTCATGGTTGTGTTCATCAACAGATTGTTGGCCTTGGCCAGACGCATCTCGCGGTAGAACCCGTTTGGAGTGGTGCCGAAGACGGACTTGAACTTTCGCTCGAGTGACCGATTCGACAGGTTCAGGTCGTCGACGATATGGCGGATTGGCAGCGGGTCTTCGATATTCTCCTGCATCAGCTTGATACACTGATCCAGCTTGGCGTCACCGGTGGCGGTGGTCTTGGCCCCGGAAAACGGCTGCATGGATGAGAAATCGCGGATTTGTTCGTGCAACAGGATATCCGCGACGGTCATCTTCGCCGGCCCCGAGATATGCCGCCCGATGACGGCCAGCGCGATGTCAGCTGTGGCCCCCATTCCTGCGCAGGTCACCACAGGCCCGTTTTCAGTGGCGATCAAGAGCTTTGCCTCGAACCGCGCGCCGCGTTCGCGCAGGAACGAGGCGTTCTCCCAATGGGTGGCCAGATCATCGGTGCCCTGTTCGTCAATATACCGGCTCGCCGCCTCGGCCAGCAGAAACACCTGTGCGCCGCGATAGGTGTAGTCCGAGACGGTCCGACCGAGCGACAGATCAGGTTGATCCGGATCGCTATTGCCGATCACAAAAAGATAATCGGCCTTGGGATGCGCTTGGACCTTTTCAGTCGAAACAACGGCGTCACTGCTGCTGGCCACAGGGCCACCGCGCAGCGATCTATATGTGTAGGTAAAAGGCGGTGACGGGCAAACACGGTTGGCCACGCGCAGAACATCCACAAGCGATGCCACCTCTAACAGCACAAAGCCCGGCGCGACGAGGATATCGAAATGCCGGACGACCTGTTTTGGTCCTGTCTGGGATTGTTTTGCCGCCATTTTCCTGCTCAGACGATGTTATGCCCGGCGGCCCGCAACCGGTTTGCCAGTTCTTCGATATGATCCGGCCCGATTTCGCAGCACCCGCCTACAATCGTAGCCCCCTGATCAACCCACCGCATCACATGATCCGCATAGGCCTTGGGGCCGAGATCATGCCGCTGTTCCAACGCATCCACTGTCGGCGCATCCTTTAGGAACCCATCCGAGATATGTGTGAAGCCGTTGGCATAAGCGCCATAAGGTCGGTTCATACCCGACAGGATTTCCAGCGCCGCTGGAATCGCCTCGGGGCGCGAGCAGTTGATCAGCAAGGCGTCCGGCTTGTGCTGCTCAACCAGCGGCGCGATGTCGCCCAGCGGCTCTCCGGACCGCAGCCGCGTACCGTCATCATCCACCACAGTCAGCGCCAGCCAGACCGGTTTTTGACACCCTGCTGTTCCCTGCAATGCGCCCTCGGCCTCCTGTACCGAAGACACGGTTTCGATCAGGAACAGATCGACACGGTTTTTCATCAGCGCGACCAGTTCGCCGTATTTCGTCGCGGCGTCTTGCGGGTTGGGGTTCAGATCGGGTCGGTACGAGGCCAGCAGCGGCCCGAGCGATCCGGCAATACGACCGCTGTGGCCCACGCACGCACGATCCGCCTGAGACAGGGCAGTGTCGACCAGCGTGCCTATCTGATCCTCCATCCCCACGCGGGCAAGGCGCGAGCGATGGACGGCATAAGTATTTGTCGTGGCAATCGTCGCGCCGCGGCGGAAATACTCGGCATGGACCTCACCGACCAGATCAGGGTGGTCGATCATCACTCGCGTCGACCACAGCGGCGTCGCCCGGTCACCGCTGCGCTTGACCAGTTCCTGCCCGATCGAGCCGTCCAAAAGCGTTATTTCTGTCATGTCATTGCTCCTTAGGGCACCAAGACCAGTTTGCCCGGAAGGGTCTTTGCCTGAAAATCCGCCTGTGCAATGGCGATATCCATCAGCGGATAGGTACGGGAAATCAGCGGCTTGATCCGGCCAGAATTCACCAACTCTACCAAACGACCAAAAATCTCGGGCGTCTGATGCGTGCAGCCATGGATAGTGATGTCGCGCAGGTAAATGTCACGCAGGTCAGCTTCGACAATCGGGCCAGCGATTGCCCCCGAAACGGCATAATGCCCGCCGGGTTTCAGGGCCAGGATCAGAGATGCCCATGAGGGCCCGCCTACGACGTCAATGATCACATCAAACATGTCCTGCGGCAGCGGGTCGTTCCGGTCGAACGTACTCTTCGCCCCTTGGGATTTGACGACCTCTGCTTTCGCAGCCCCCGTCACCCCGCAAACCGAGGCGCCACGCAAGGCGGCCAGTTGCACCGCTGCCAGACCAACGCCGCCCGACGCACCGGTGATCAAAACCTTTTGCCCGGCAGTCACACCAGCGCGGGTCAGCAGATTCTCGGCGGTACCGAAGGCGCAAGGAATGGCCGCAATTTCAACGTCTGACAAAGGTGAGGCGCTGACGTCATACAGGTCATCCGCTTCAACCAGACAATATTTGGCAAAGGCCCCGTCGATCTCGGATCCAAGAGCGATAAAGCCCTGAGGGTTTCCCGGGCGCGGGCGCGGCAGGTTGATCGGACAGGTCACGCGTTGACCCGGTTCGAAATCTGTCCCGTCGCCAACAGCCTCGACGATGCCGCACAGATCGCCACCCTGAATGCGGGGGAAGTTCAGTGCTCCACCCCAACCACCGGCCTCAACGTCCTGATCAACGGCATCCGTAGCGCCGGTTACATCCGATGAGTACCAGCCGACTCGGGTGTTGATATCCGTGTTGTTCACACCAGCAGCGACGACCCGAACAAGGACCTGCCCCAGACCGGGCTTAGGAACCTGAATATCATCGCGCCATTCCAGAACTTCCGGACCACCGTGGCCCGTCAGATAGACGCCTGACATTGTTTTAGGGATAGCCATCTCAGACTTCGTCATCTGTCAGACCTCGTCATCCGGATGCGCTGGAATGGGACCCATGGGGACGATGTCATACCGAGCATTAAGCTCGGTCATCTTCGCCTCGTCCGCAAAGTCCGCTTCGCTCATCTTTGCGAGTTCGGCGAGGAACCCATCAAACCCCAACGGCTGAAAGATCATGAGCATCTTGGCTGGCGCATCACCCACGACGCGACATGCGTGAGGCACACCGGGAGGCACGTGCATCGTGGTGCCCTGCCCGCATCGATGCCAATCGCCATCGACATAGAAATCAACCTCGCCGTCCAGAAAGTAAAACGTCTCGGCGTGGTTATCATGACGATGAAGGCCAAGCGCGAAACTGGCCTTCAGATTGTCTTCCATGAGCGTGTATGCGCCGCCTGTGTCCTGACCAGACACCTTCACGAATGTATGGTCATTTTCCCAGTCGTAGTTGGGGCCTTCACCAGGCCCCAATTTGGCGTATCGTTTGCTCATGGCGGTCTCCGTGAGAAATTAAGCGCGCAACCGCTCATTCTCGGGATCCCAGAGCGGTTGATCCTGCTCTACCACAGCTCGGCACTTTTGGCCGTAGATTTCGACCTCAAGCTCGGTGCCGGGATTCGCGAGCTCGGCCTTGATCATGCCCAGCGCGATGGATTTTCCGACACGGTAGCCCCATGCGCCCGATGTGGTCTCACCGACGATCTCATCGCCCTGCCAGATGCAGGACATATACGGCGCGTCGCAATCACCAGCTTCGACAGTCAGGGTAACGAACGACTTTTTCACGCCCTGCTGCTTTTCGTTGAGGATCGCAGCCTTGCCGGGGAAGTCCTGCGGCTTGTCCAGTTTGACGAACCGCCCAAGACCGCCTTCCAGCAGCGAATAGTCGGTCGACAGGTCGCCCTTCCATGCGCGGTAACCTTTCTCGATGCGCAGAGAGTTCAGGGCATACATGCCGAATGGCTTGGCACCGGAGTCGATGATCGCGTCATAGATCGCAGGCATATGCTCATTCAAAGCATGGACCTCCCAGCCCAACTCACCGGCAAAGGACACTCGGATCAGGTAAGCGGGTTGGCCTGCAACTGTCGCCGACTGATGGGTCAACCACCCCGAAGTCAGATCGGAATCCGTCATGGTCGACAGAATCTCGCGCGATTTCGGACCGGTGACAATCAGAGTATCGCGCGTTGTGGTGACGTCCTCAATCGAAACGCTGGCGGGCATCGCATTCATCAGAATGTCGCGGTCATGCCACTGCGCGGTTGCCGCGGTGATCATGACGAATTCATCCTCTCCAAGACGAATACAGGACATCTCGGTCAGAATGCGACCACGGTCATCAGAGACGTAGATGAGGTTCATCCGGCCGACCTTTGGCAACCCACCGGTTGCGAGGCCGCGCAGTGCCTCGGCGGCACCTTCTCCCTTGACCATGAAGCGCGAGAAGCCTGGCAAATCTAGTACGCCACAATGGTCTCGCACGGCCTCGCATTCTTCTTGGATCCGCTGCTCCCACGGGCCGGAACGACCCCAGGTATGGGTCGCCTCAAGCGACGTGTCATCGCCCGGCTGCGCGAACCAGTTGGCCCGCTCCCATCCGTTATAGGCACCCATCACGCCGCCCAGCGCTTTGACCTTGTCATGCACCGGCGACAGTTTCTTGTCGCGCGCTGCTGGCCATTCATGATGGGGGAAATGCATGGCGTATTCGTTGCCATAAACTTCCAAACCTTTCTGGTTGCAGTAGTCCTGATCGGTGTAGTCGGTGTAGCGGCGCGGATCGACGGCCCACATATCCCACTCAGTCGCGCCATCGACGATCCATTCGGCCAGCACCTTGCCTGCACCGCCGCCCTGAGCGATGCCGAAGGTGAATGTGTGTGCCTCGAACGCGTTTTTCACACCGGGCATTGGGCCGATCAGCGGCAGCCCGTCCGGTGCATAGGGGATCGGGCCGTTGATCACACGGCCAACGCCGGAGGTCGCCATCAACGGAACCCGCTCCATCGCGTCAGTGACGATGTCCTCGATGCGGTCCAGATCGTCATTCCACAGCTGGAACGAGAAATCTTCGGGCATCGGGTCATCTTCGGTCATCCAATGGCCCTTGCAGTTGGGCTCATAAGGGCCGAGGTTGAAGCCGTGCTTCTCCTGCCGCAGGTAGTATGAGATATCCACGTCCCTCAGGAGAGGCAGCTTCTTGCCGCCATTCTCCTTTGACCATTCCTCGATCTCGGGGATCTCGTCGGTCAGCAGGTATTGATGGCTCATGACCATTGCGGGAACGGTACGGCCGCCGAAAGGCTTAAACCACTCGCCCACACGTTGTGCATAGTAACCAGCGGCATTGACCACGTAGTCACAGGCAATATCACCCTGATCTGTGTGAACGGTCCAAGTGCCGTCATCGTGCTGGGTTACGCCGGTCGCTGGGCAGAAACGGATGATTTTCTGGCCCATATCCCGAGCACCCTTGGCCAGAGCCTGTGTCAACTGCGCCGGGTCGATATCGCCATCGGTCGGGTCATACAGCACACCTTCAAGATCGTGCGTCTCCAGGAACGGATAGCGTTCCTTGGCCTCTTCCGGCGTCCACATCTCCATCGGGATACCCTGATACAGGCCCATCGACATGGCGCGTTCGAACTCTTGCATCCGCTCTTTGCTATGCGCCAGTCGGATCGAGCCGGACTGGTGATAGTTCATCGGGTAATCAACCTCTTCGCCCAGCCGCGAATACAGCTCGGTCGAATAGCGCTGCATGTTCATGATCGCCCAAGAGGTCGAGAAGGTCGGAACGTTACCCGCCGCGTGCCAAGTCGAGCCTGCGGTCAGTTCGTTCTTTTCCAGCAGAACACAGTCGGTCCAGCCTTTCTTGGCCAAATGATACAGTGAGGAGGCCCCCACCACACCGCCGCCGATAATGACCACGCGGGCCTTTGTTGGAAAATCACTCATGCGTTTGGTTCCCTATTAGTGCGCCCTTTGGGGCAAGTCGTCTTGGATGTCATAGTAATCGCCCTTGTCGGCCACAAAGATGTGCCGGGCGAGCTTCAGTCCGGTAGGCGCAGCGAACGCCCCCATGGAAATCGAAATCGTGTCCTCATCGTTGTGCTGCCAGAAAAGGAACGAACCACATGCGCTGCAGAAACCGCGACGGGCGGTCTCGGAAGCACGAAACCAACTCAGCGTGTCGCTGGCAGAGAAACTAAGGTTGTCCTGATGCGTCCAGGTCGAGGCCCAGACATGGCCCGATTGTTTGCGGCATTGTCCACAATGGCAGGCCGAGGGCGGCGAAAGCTCTCCGTCAATCGTGAACGCGACCCTACCGCAAAGGCATGAACCTGTGTGCATGTGACTACCCCCTTGCTGCGGGCGTGGAGCTGGCCACCAGCAACACGCCATAGATGATGAAACAGGTCGCCATGACACGGCGAACCCATGTATTGAAGACAGCCCCCAAGGCGGCCTTTCCCATCAGCGCGCCCAACAGGGTGAACCCGGTATAGCTGAGCGTGGTAATGATCAGCGCTGTCGGCATGATGACGACCATCTGCTGCCAGATTGGCACGTCCGGTTGCACAAACTGGGAAAACGCGGCGAGATATCCGGCGACGCTTTTGGGATTGATCGTCGCCACCGCCAATGCGTGCAGATAGACGTGACGCGCAGGACGCTCTGAGGTGGGTGCGGGTTTTGCAGCGTTCATCCAACCGCGAATACCCAGCCAGATCAGGAAACCTGCCCCCACCAGTTTGGCAATGAAAAACCCGGTCGGCGACGCCGCGATCAGTGCTGTGACCCCCAGCGCCGACAGGATCAGAAACGCGCTGGCCTGCGTCAGGATCGCCAATACGCCCAGCATCGCCTTGGGAAACGGCAGGCTCATCCCGTTCGAGATGCAATTGACCGCATTCGGCCCCGGAGTAGTGACGAAGACCACCCAGAACAGCGCGAATATGGTCCAGCCCTCGAACGACATCAATACACCGGAGGCGCGATAACCCAGATGGCCACGGCGGGCTCATCATTGGGGTTGGCCCATTGATAGGGTTCGTGTTTGATGCGGAAACTGTCACCTGGCCCAACCGTGAACTCGCGCGACCCGATCGTCAGATTCAGATACCCCGAGATCATGTAACCCACTTCCTGAGTCGGACGGTTGGCTGGTGTCTGCATCCGCGAGTTGGGCTCGAAGGTAGAATGCACCATTTCGAAATCATCGGTCAGATCGGGTGATAGCAGCTCTTCGATCAGCCCCTCTTCGCCCGAACCCATGGGACGGCGCGACCCGGCGCGCACGACATAGCCCTGTTCGTCTGCAGGTGCAGCGGAATGCGCAAACAGCATCGACATGGGAACGCCAAGGCATTCGGCAATCTGGCGCAGATCCGAAATCGAAGGTTCGGACATGTCGCGCTCAACCTGGCTCAACCACCCTACAGACCGGTCCAGCCGCGTCGCAATCTCGGTCAGGGTCAACCCGCGAGCTTTGCGCAAGGCCCTGAGATCTGCACCGAGCGTCGCGCTTTGTGGGGCCTGGCTGTTCAAAGGATGCTCCGATTTCGCGTGAAATTTTCGTCTTGTTTTTCACGATGACGCGAATCGATGAAAATTCCAAGCGTTTTTTCACTTGGTTCCGGTGACGCGACTGGCTATGCCGTACACATGTGGATCGCGGTCGCTTACCTTTGGGCAATCAATGCCCTGACATTGTTGGTTTTTGGCTGGGACAAGCTGCGCGCGCGGCGCAGACGCAAGCGGATACGCGAACGCACTATACTGTGGCTTGCCGCTTTGGGCGGAAGCCCCGGAGCGGTGGTCGGGCGCTGGGTTTTCGGGCACAAAATGCGCAAACGTTGGTTTTCGATCTGGCTGTTTTGTATTCTGTGTGTTCAGGCCGTTGGGTGTTATGTCATCGTGACGGAAGAATATGCAAAGTTGCTCTGATATGATGAGCGCGAATGCGGCAATCTTCTCAAGGTGCGGCTAATGTTGACCAGAACCAAAGCTCTACTTCTCTGACAAAATGCCGGTTCTGCATCTTGTTTTTGACTGGCCCGCTACAAATGGCGCAACAATGCTGCTTGTTGGCTATCTCGTATTTTGGGGGCATTAGTTTGTTGGGGCCTGATCACACCGCGAAAACGGTCGACGTCACACATGTCCAACTGACGCGCTTTGCAGACCGGCCTCGGTGCTTTCTGAACTAATGGCGGGAAAAGACCTGCGCCAGAATCCGGCCGAGCTGCTCGGCATCTTCATCCGTGAAAGCCTCCGGTTGGTTGCTATCGATATCGAACACGGAAATCACATTTCCATCGGCATTCCGCACCGGCAGGACAAGTTCGGACCGCGTTGAACTCGCGCAGGCAATGTGACCCGGAAACGCGTCCACATCCGGTACGAGCTGTACCTCGCCCGTACGCGCGGCAGCACCGCACACGCCGCGCTCGAACGGGATAACAAGGCATCCATGCCCACCTTGATAAGGGCCGATTTTCAGCAGGCCCGGTTCGGTGACACGGTAAAACCCGGTCCAGTCAAACCGATCGTCCGAGTGATGAACCTCGCAGGTGACAGTTGCCATGAGCGCAACCGGATCGGTCTCGCCTTCGGTCAAGGCGGCAATGGTTTTGGCTAGCGTCTCGTAATCGGCAGTCATTGATATCAATCCCTTCGGAAGGCACGGGGGCGCTGCCCCCGAACCCCCGGAGTATTTGGAAAAAGATGAAGGGTCAAACGCGTTCGATGGCGATGGCTGTGCCTTCACCCCCGCCGATGCAAATCGCGGCCACGCCTTTTCTGAGGTTTCGTTTTTCCAACGCATTCAGCAATGTGACCATGATGCGGGCGCCAGAGGCACCGATGGGGTGCCCCAGGGCACAGGCACCACCGTTCACGTTTACCTTGTCACGCGGCAAGGCCATTTCATGCATGAACGCCATCGGCACAACGGCGAAGGCTTCGTTAACTTCCCACAGGTCGACATCATCCTTGCTCCAGCCGATGCGTGACAGGAGCTTTTGCGCCGCGGGAACCGGAGCTGTGGTGAAGAGACCAGGCGCCTGAGCATGGCTGGCGTGGCCCAGAATACGGGCCCGCACGGCGAGGCCCTGCGCCTTTGCCGTTTCTGCCGACGCAAGAACAAGGGCCGCCGCGCCGTCTGAGATTGAAGAAGAGTTGGCGGCCGTTACTGTTCCGTCCTTGCGGAACGCAGGCTTTAACGTCGGGATTTTCTCGGGGCGGGCGGATTTTGGCTGCTCGTCCGCTTCCAACAGGGTTTCGCCCTTCCGCGTCCGGACGGTGACCGGAGCGATTTCCTGATCGAAGGCACCACTTTCCTGTGCAGAAAGCGCGTTGGACAGTGACTTCAGCGCGTATTCGTCCTGCGCTTCGCGGGTGAACTGGTAGGCCTCGGCGCAGTCTTCGGCAAAGGTACCCATCAGGCGGCCTTTGTCATATGCGTCTTCAAGCCCGTCGAGGAACATGTGGTCCACCACCTGGCCATGCCCGATGCGGGCACCACCGCGCATCTTGGGCAGCAAGTAAGGCGAGTTGGTCATACTTTCCATGCCCCCCGCAACCATAGTCTCCGCATGACCCAGCGCGATCTGGTCAAAGGCCATCATCGCCGCCTTCATTCCTGACCCGCACATTTTGTTCAGCGTTGTTGCCGGGACTTCTTCGCCCAAACCTGCCGCAAACCCGGCCTGCCGTGCAGGTGCCTGACCTTGCCCGGCCGGCAAAACGCAACCCATTAACACTTCGTCAACAGTTTTCGCACCTGCTTGCTGTAATGCCACGCGAATTGCTTCCCCGCCGAGGTCAGCCGCTGCAACACCGTCAAACATGCCCTGAAACCCGCCCATTGGCGTTCGGGCGGCCCCTGCGATCACAACATCTCTCATCCCGGTTTTCCTCCTGCTTCCAGGCTCTTGAATACCGAATGGTAAGAATTGGCGTCTAGCGTATTTCTACGACTCATTTTTCAGTTTGGAGGGCGGCCGAACCATGGGGCTGACCAGTAGTACAAGTGGCTCGACGCAGATAATCACCGTGCGGTCCGACCGGATCGACGCAGCAATGGCCATTCAGTTCAAGGAAGATATGCGAGCTGAGACCGAGGCAAACGCTAATCGGGTTGTTTTGGATCTGTCCGGCGTTCAGTTCATTGATTCCAGCGGGCTGGGTGCAATCGTGGCTTCGATGAAACAGCTGGGAAAAGAGCGGCGGCTGGATCTGGCGGGCTTGCAGCCTGTAGTCGAGAAAGTCTTTCGCCTGACGCGGATGGATACGGTTTTCAGACTGTTCGCAACGCTCGATGACGCGTTGTCCGAGCCAGACGCATGACGATTGCAGGAGTGAGCTTGCGTGGAGCCCATTTGTAACAAGACCTGTCTGGAGTTGAGCTTTCCCGCGACGGAATCCGAAGCCAGTGCAGGCATAGCCCGGCTCAGCGGCGATTTGGCAATGCGGGGGTTACCGCCTGAAAAGGCAGGTGACGTGAAAATCGCATTGGCAGAGGCGATCAACAATGTGGTGGAACACGCGTATAATGGCGTTGCCCCGGCCAAGGTTCGGGTCACTTGCCGACTGGATCAGGATCGGCTGGACATCCTGATCTCGGACACGGGCCATCCGCTTCCCGGGTACCAACCACCAGAAGGCACGCCCGCTCCGTTGGGAACCCGTATACAGGACCTGCCCGAAGGTGGCTTCGGCTGGTTCCTGATTCATCAACTCACCAACGACATCTGGTATGAGCGTCGCAATGGATGCAATCGGCTTTCTCTGCGGTTTAACTTCGGCCCCACGGGCTGAATCACAGTGTTTGGTCACAATAACGCCTTTTTCGAACCATTGTCGCGCCGCAAACAACCATCATACAGTGACTCGTAGCTCAGATAGCTTCCCTCGGCGCCACATATCACAGCCCCCACCCAGTGAATGGCGCCGAGGAACTTATCCTCTGAAATCTCTGGACAATCGCTGATCACTGAATAGCTTTCCCTTGTTCAAAAGAGAGAGAATTCGCCATGCGTGATCTGCATCGTCCCGGTCGGTCGGAAGTCTTCGCATCACAAGGAATGTGCGCAACGTCGCATCCGCTGGCAGCAAAAGTTGCAATCGACATCCTGAGCCAGGGCGGCAACGCGATGGATGCCGCAATTGCCGGAGCTGTGCTGCTTGGGATTTGCGAACCTCAGATGACCGGGCTGGGTGGCGATTGTTTTGTCCTGTTCAATCGCGCGGGCGAAAACCGGATACGCGCGCTTAACGGATCGGGCCGCGCGCCGGCTGCAACACACTCACAGCCGTTGCGAGATCGCGGCCTGTCGTCCGTACCTTTGAACGGGCCGGATGCCGTAACTGTTCCCGGTGCCGTGGATGCCTTTTGTCACTTGGCAGAACATGAAGGACGCCTGGGGCTGGATGCGATCCTGCGACCTGCGATTTACTATGCTGAACAAGGCGTTCCGGTGGCCCCCAGGGTGGCTTTCGACTGGAAAACCGGAGCGGCAACCCTGCAAGGTGCGGCGCGTGACCATTACCTGATCAATGGTCAAATCCCATCAATCGGCCAAATCTTTCGCTCTCCTGGACAAGCTGAGGTTCTGCGTCAGATCGCCAGCCATGGGCGTGACGCGTTTTATTCCGGCGGCATCGCCGAGGACATGATCGCGGCGCTTTCCGCAATGGGTGGTGTTCACACTGTTGACGATTTTCATAACACCAAATGCACGGAAACTGAACCGATGCGCGGAGGTTATAAAGACGTCGATCTGGTAGAACATCCGCCGAATGGTCAGGGCGCAACTGCGATTTTGCTGCTGAACATCCTGAAACACTTTGATCTGACCAGTATGGACCCGTTTGGAGCTGAACGTATCCATATCGAAGCCGAAGCTACCAAACTGGCCTATGACGCACGTAACCGGTTCATCGCAGATCCGGATCACATGACGCGTGCAGAACGCTTCCTTGATCCGGATATCGCCGCACAACTTGCCGCGCTGATCGATCCCCAAAAAGCAATGCTAGCTGCGGCTCCTTTGACCGAGGCCATCCACAAGGACACCGTTTACATCACTGTTGTCGACCGCGACCAGATGGCGGTGTCGCTGATCTATTCGATATTCCACAGCTTTGGTTCGGGTATCGCATCGGAAAAATACGGCATACTGCTGCAAAACCGCGGGGCTGGATTTACTTTGCAACCCGGCCATCCGAACGAGTTGGGTGGAGGCAAACGCCCGATGCACACAATCATCCCGGGAATGCTAACCGAAAGCGATCGTGTCACGATGCCATTTGGCGTGATGGGCGGGGCTTATCAGCCTACCGGCCACGCACGTTTTGTTTCAAATCTCACAGACTACGGGCTTGAGTTGCAGGAAAGCATTAATGCACCCCGCGCTTTTTTCGACGGATCGGTTCTGAAACTGGAACGCGGGTATCCCGAAGAGATTGCGAAACAATTGTCCGAGATTGGCCATAATATTGAGATACCGGAAACACCCCTTGGCGGAGCACAAGCGATCCGAATCCGAAAAGACGGTGTTTTGGAAGGTGCCAGCGACCCGCGCAAGGATGGCTGCGCCCTTGGATACTGATCAATGGCAGGCCAATGCCCGCCGGTTCGGCTCACCTAGTTCAGGTGAAAGTGCAGGGGGTATGAACCGTCTTCAAACGGGCCGAACATATCGGGGATATCGGGGTGCTCGACCGGCTCTCCGGAATAGTCTGCAACCAGATTTTGTTCTGAAACATAAGCAACATAGAAGGATTGGTCGTTCTCGGCCAACAGGTGGTAGAACGGTTGCTCTTTCCTGGGACGGCTGTCTTCCGGAATGGCCTGGTACCATTCTTCGGTATTCGAAAACTCAGGATCCACGTCAAAGATCACCCCTCGAAAAGGGTGTTTCTTATGACGAACCACCTGGCCCAAGCCGTATTTTGCACGTGTCTTTAGCATTGTTTCAGCCCCCAAAGCTTTTTCTACCTGTTTCCGGGCAGAAAAGCCAATCATTGATGTGAAATTCAGGGAAACAGTCTGTGAACCTTTTACTGACAGTGTTCGAAATTGTGGCGCCGGTTTTTCTTTTGGCAGCCATTGGCTTTAGCTGGGTCAAGCTGGGATTCGAATACCGCCTGCAATTCGTCACCCGCTTTGCAACGACGCTGGCAATGCCCAGTCTGATCTTTGTTGCCCTTATGCAAACCGAAATTCCGGGTGGTGACCTGTCGCGATTTACTGCCGCGACACTGGTTGCGAATCTCCTGCTGGCGGTTGTGTTCTGGCTGATCGTGCGCGGGTTGAGTCTGGATCAGCGAACGTATCTGTCACCTTTGATATTCGGCAATACCGGCAATCTCGGTCTGCCGCTGTGTATTTTTGCCTTTGGTCAGATTGGCCTGGGGTATGCGGTCATCTTTCTATCTGTAACCGCGCTGTTTTCATTCACCTATGGGATCTATCTGGTCGCAGGAAAAGGTGCATGGGGGCAGGTCGTGCGCCAACCAATGGCTTGGGCCACCATTCTGGGTGCGGTATTCCTATGGCAGGGGTGGCGAACGCCCGTTTTTCTGACCAACACATTGGAGCTTTTGGGTCAAATGGCCGTCCCGCTGATGCTGGTTACTGTCGGCGTGGCAATCGCTCGCCTGACGTCGCGCAGCCTTGGGCAAGCACTTTGGCTGTCGGCGTTGAAGCTGGCCGTGTGCTTTGCATTGGGATGGGGGATCGGGGTGCTGTTTGATCTGGACGCGATCGCTTTTGGCGTTCTGGTGTTGCAAATCTGCACGCCGGTTGCCGTGACCTCTTACCTGCTGGCAGAACGGTTCGGCGCCGATTCGGATGCGGTCGCTGGCATGGTCATGGTGTCCACTGTGCTTTCCGTGGCGGCGTTACCGGTTATTCTGGCCATCATTTTATAGCGATTGTGATTTCCTCAGCGCTCAATCTGCGCTAGAATAAACAAAAAAGGCACGAGGCACATGAGCAGAATTCTTTTCGTACTCCTAGGGGTGCTGCTTCTGGCATCCTGTGGGGGCGGCTCCAAACAGCCGCCCAGCAGATTGAACGACGCGTGCAGCATTGCGCGTGAAAAACCCGACTATATCAAGGCCTTCAAAAGCACCGAGCGTAAATGGGGTGTTCCCGTTCACGTCCAGATGGCCACGATCTATCAGGAAAGCCGCTATCGCCACGATGCGCGCACGCCACATCGGTACGTTCTGGGGGTCATTCCCATGGGCAGGCAGAGCAGTGCTTATGGGTTCAGCCAGGCACTGGATGGCACCTGGGAACAATACCAGCGGGAAACAGGCAAGCGCCGGGCCAAGCGGGATCGTATCCGCGACGCCTCGGACTTTATCGGCTGGTACATGAACAAAAGCTACGAACGTAACGGCATTCATCCGGCAGATACGCGCAATCAGTATCTCGCCTATCACGAAGGCCATACCGGATATGCGCGCGGCAGCTACAACAGCAAATCCTGGTTGTTGAACGTCGCCAATGATGTGGATGCGCGCGCGCAACTATATCAGGCGCAGCTGGCAAACTGCCGGTACTGACACATCTGTGCGGGTCAGCGATTGCCTGACCCGCTTCTGTTCCTGTTCGAGAACAGCCCCTGATCAAGGCGTCCGCCTTCGTTCAGCGCGCCCAGCAGAACGGTTGTCTGGCTGCCGGCGTTGTCATGAATCACCCATTTGCGCAGCTCGACGGGATTGTCGGTGAACATCAATTCGATCCGGCCTGCTTCGGGGTTTTTGGGATCTTGCGCGGTGACCACCGTGGCAGTGCCATCAAAGCTGTGCCCCACAACCATATTCGCCTGGCTCAGGTTCACGTTGCGCGCCAGTACAATGGACAATGGCGTACGCTTCAGCGGGTATTGCTCGGGTGGCTGGTTCGATTTCGGATCAAAAATCTGTACACTGCCGGAGCGCGCCAGAACCACTGCACTGTTGGGTGGGTCATATTCAAACCGCATCTTACCCGGGCGCTGCATCCACAGCTTGCCCGTGCTTAGTGAGCCATCGTCGTTCACTTGCGTGAATGTCGTCTGAACCGTTTTCAACCCGTTCAGGTAATTGGAAATCTGCGAAAGCGGCAGCTTCTCAGCCGCCCATGCGGCAGGTGCAACCAGTGTCAAAGCAAGGGCAAAAGCAATCTGTTTCATGAGACCCAGATAAGCCTTCTGCCCTTGTTATTAAATATCTTACTGCTCGGGGACGAGGATTTCGCGTTTGCCGACATGATTTGCAGCCGAAACAACGCCTTCGTCCTCCATCTGCTCAACCAAGCGGGCTGCCTTGTTGTAGCCAATGGCAAGTTTTCGCTGAATATAGGAGGTCGAGCATTTACGATCCTTGATCACAATCGCCACCGCCTGATCATAGAGCGCATCCTCGCCATTGGTGTTGCCACCGGTGTTCAGGCCCAGAACGGCGTCGATGTTGTCTGCCTTGTCCTCGGCCGGGCCGTCCAGCACGCTGCCCACGTAATCCGGCGGGCCGAACTGCTTCAGATGGTTCACGATTTCCTCAACCTCTTCGTCCGAAACAAATGGCCCGTGGCAACGGGTGATTTTGGCCCCGCCCGCCATATACAGCATATCGCCCTGCCCCAGCAGCTGCTCGGCACCCATCTCGCCCAGAATGGTGCGACTGTCGACTTTCGACGTCACCTGGAACGAAATCCGGGTCGGGAAGTTCGCCTTGATCGTCCCGGTAATCACATCGACCGAAGGCCGCTGCGTGGCCATGATCAGGTGAATGCCCGAGGCCCGGGCCATTTGCGCCAGACGCTGAATACAGGCTTCGATCTCTTTGCCCGCGACCATCATCAGGTCGGCCATCTCGTCGACGATGACAACGATATAGGGCATCGCTTCGGGCGCGAATTCTTCGGTTTCAAACGTGGGCTCGCCGGTTTCGTCGTCGAACCCGGTCTGCACCGTCCGGCTGAACAGCTCACCTTTGTCCAGCGCGTCCTTTACGCGACCATTGTAGCCCGCGATATTTCGGACGCCCATCTTGGACATCTTGCGATAGCGGTCCTCCATCTCGCCCACGACCCATTTCAGGGCCACGACGGCCTTTTTCGGGTCGGTCACAACGGGCGAGAGCAGATGCGGGATGCCGTCATACACCGACAATTCCAGCATCTTCGGATCGATCATGATCAGGCGGCATTCATCGGGCGTTAGCTTGTACAGCAGCGACAGGATCATCGTATTGATCGCCACCGATTTACCGGAACCGGTCGTACCCGCGATCAGCAGGTGAGGCATCTTGGCCAGGTTCGCCACAACGGACTCACCCCCGATATCCTTGCCCAGCGCCAGCGGCAGCGCGTGATTGCCATCACCGAAATCACGGCTGGCAAGGATTTCGCGCAGCACCACCATCTCGCGATTTTCGTTGGGCAATTCGATCCCGATGACCGAACGCCCCGGCAAGGTCGAAACCCGCGCCGACAAGGCGGACATCGAGCGTGCGATATCGTCGGCCAAACCGATCACACGGCTGGCTTTCAGGCCCGGAGCCGGTTCCAATTCGTACATCGTCACAACCGGGCCGGGGCGGACGCTGACGATCTCGCCTTTTACACCATAGTCGTCCAGCACGTTTTCCAGCATCCGCGCGTTTTCTTCCAGAGCCTCATCGCTGAGGTGATGGCGCTGAATGCTGGCTGGATTCGACAGCAAACCCAGAGGCGGCAATTCGAAATCTGAATGGCGTTCCTCAAAGGACAAAGCGGGCTGCGCTTCGGCCTGCGCGCGGCGGGACGGTTGCGGCGTCCGGCGAACTGGTTGCGCGACCACGGGCTTGCGCGGCTCGGCCACCGGGATTTTCATCGCCGGACGCGGTTGCGGTGCAGGTTCCCGGATATCTTCAAAGACCGGGTCGTCATCCATATCCGGCGTAGGCGCATAGTGATCCGACATCGGTTCCGGCGCATATTCCATCTGTGCTGGCTCTTGCCAATCCGCTGCGACATCCGCCGTTATTGGTGGCTCGGGCGGCAGGTCCGCAGCCGTCACCGGCGGCTCCATGGGCAGATCATCCGGCTGACCCGTGTTCAGGATCAGCGGGCCCGGGCGGCGACCACGACCTTTGGTCAGCGGCAAGCTCGGATCCGGTTCAGGCGTCATCTCACCTGTGGCCACTTTGCGATTGCGTACTGCTGCCGAGATTTTCGAACGGATGCGATCCTCACCCGGCATTTCGTCAAAGCCTGCGACGGGTTCCGGATCGACCAGCTCTGGCTCGGGCATTGGTTCCGGGCGGCGGATCAGTGACGGCATACGCGCCAACAGACCGGGTTTGGCCACAGGTTCTGGGATCTCCAGCTCGGGTTCCTCAAAGATGGGGTCAGCGTAAGCCAGATCATCTTCGAACATCGCCTCGGCGGCTTCAGTGCGCGCAAGCTTTCGCTCTTCCCACTGCGCCCGGCGATCCCGCGCCGCTTGCGCGGCCGAAGCCGCGCCCCGCCCCATCAGGGTCATCAGCATGTCGTAGGACATCACGAGGCCCAGCAGGAAGGCACGGAACCCGCGTTTCACGTCCGTTTTGGTGAAACCCAGAACGAAAATGCCCAGCGCAATCATCCCGACCGCCATGGCCAAAGACATCAGTTTGACCAGAAAATGTGAGGAGATCGGCAGCAATGTCAGCAACGCGCCCATGACCGTGTCGCCAAACAGGCCGCCCAAACCATAGCTGTGGGTCGCACGCCATTCCGCATCCGGAACAAGGGTCGCAGCGTAGACCGAGACAACAGCAATCCAGATCGGGGCAAAGATCAAACGTGCAATGGCCCGATCTTCACCAAAGTGACCCGCGAAACGCAGGCCCCAGCCGATCAGTACAAGCGCAATACCCCAGCTGCCCCAGCCGACAATCATGAACAAGGGTGCCGCGATCGAGGCCCCGATCCGCCCCATCCAGTTCTGCACCGGTGCGTCGGTCGAAACCATCCAGTTGGGGTCATCGGGCGTATAGGACCAAATCATCGCGGCGGCGGCCAAACCCAGCAGGATCAGGGCAATGCCGATCAATTCCTTACTGCGTCGTTCCAAAGCGGCCTGCGTTGTGCTGTCCAGCAATGGATCGCGATTGCGCGCGTTATATGATGCCATTTTGCCCTCGTACCTCACGAATAGATGCAGTCGCGGAGTGTGATCAGACCACGCTGCAACTCTGTTTTTGGGGCCACCAACGCAACCCGGATAAAGCCTTCGCCCGGGTTTTGTCCCGGATCACCTTGTGAAAGATATGCGCCCGGCAGGACCCGAACCCCGGTGTCCTTCCAGACCTTCAATGCGGTGTCTTCGCCATTCTCGACCGGCAGCCACAGAAAGAAACCGGCCTCAGGCGACATGTATCCTTGAACGCCCGCGAACACTTCATCCGCAATGGCGTATTTTTCCTGATACAACGCGCGGTTTTCCCGCACATGATCCTCATCCGCCCAGACCTTTGCTGCGGCAGCTTGCAAGGGCAGCGGCAGCGGAGATCCGGCATAGGTCCGCAGTTTTTTGACCTGTTTGATCGTCTCCGGCCCGCCCGCAATCAGACCCGACCGCAACCCGGCCAGGTTTGAGCGTTTGGAGAGTGAGTTGAACAGCGTAATCCGTTCAGGGTCTGCACCCAACTCCTGCGCGACTGTCAGAATACCTGTCGGAGCCTCATCACGGTAAATCTCGGAATAACACTCATCCGCGAAAATGCGGAAATCATACTGTTCGGCCAGACGGATCAGTTCGGCCCAATAATCGCGCGAGGCAACAGCCCCCTGCGGGTTGGCAGGCGAACAAATATAGGCAACAGCGGTGCGGTTCAGCACATCCGCAGGCAAACCCGCATAGTCCGGCAGATGGCCCGTTGCGGCGGTGGCAGGCACAAAATATGGCTGCGCTCCGACCGAAAGCGAGGCTACCATGTAGACCTGATAAAACGGGTTCGGGCACAGGATAACCGGCTGCTGACCGTTCTTCTGTTCCGGGCACAGCGCCATGGCAGCGTTGTACAGACCTTCGCGGGTACCGTTCAGCGCCATCACATTGGCATCCGGGTCCATCTGAACCCCATATCGACGCTTGATCCAATCCGTGATCGCCCCACGCAAAGCGTCCGAGCCTTCATTCGGAGGGTACCCCTGAAACCCGGCGGCGTTTTCCAAGATGACATCCGTCACCCAGGCCGGAAAGTCATGCGTGGGTGCGCCAATGGTCATGTGAACGACGTCACCGCCCGGCTGGTGGTGATCCAACAGGGCGCGCAGACGCGGGAATGCATAAGCCGGTAGGTTCGAAAACCGCTCGGGGAAATCCATAATACTGCCTCAACATCGGGGTCATTTGCGCCCCGTTTTTTTGGCAGATTACAGTCCGCAGCCCTTCTCGTCCAGACAAAGAGGTTCCGAATCAGGGGATTGTGGCATTCAGGCCAGCACCGATTCCGCTGCTGAACCCAGCCGCAAAAGCGCCTCTTCCGAGTCGGGATAGCCCAACATCATCAACCCGCAACTGGGGGTTCCGGTGGGCAGGCTCAGCGCCGCGAGCCCCATCAGATTGCCGATCCTTGTGTTGCGCAGGGCGAGAAGATTCTCAGTCACGTAATAGTCGTGATCGCTCATCAAACGCTCCAGATTAGGTGGCAGAATCGGGGCAGTGGGTGCCAGAACCGCGTCGAACCCGGCGGTCGCCGCGTCCCAAGCGCTGCGGCAGGCTTTGAGCTTGGCCCAGGCCGCCACATAGTCGGGGCCGGAATAGCCTTGACCAATGCGGAACCGTTCGAGAATCTCGGGGTACATTGCACCGGGGTTGGCCTCGATCACATCGCGCCACAACCCATAGGCCTCGGTCGTGTATACGACGCTTGTCAGGGTCATGGCCTCGTTCAGTTCGGGCACGTCCAGAGGCACGATTTCGGCGCCTGCGTCCGCAAGCTTTGCGACAGCATCCTCATAGGCCCTTCGCGGCGTGTCGCGCAGGTCGTCCTTGGCAATGTTCTGCAAATCGGCAAAGCGGCGGCCTTTCAGCGAAGCGCCGCGTAGATCGGCGGGCGTTCCCCCTTCAAGCAAAGCCAGCGTATGCGCTGCATCTTCAACCGACCGAGTCAGCGGCCCGACCGTATCGAACCGCAGGCAGAGCGGCACCACCCCTTCCAGGCTCAGCCGTCCAGCGGTGGTTTTAAGCCCCACAAGGTCGTTCCAAGCCGCCGGGATACGCACCGATCCGCCCGTGTCTGATCCGATTCCGCAAGCGGCGAGGCCCCAGGCAACCGAAGCCCCGGCCCCCGAAGACGACCCGCCGGGCACCGCTGCTTCGTCATGGATGCAGGGCGGCGTTTCCGTGATCGGGTTCAGCCCAAGGCCGGAAAAGGCCAGTTCGCTCATATGGGTTTTGCCCAGACAGACCGTTCCCATCTGAGTCGCATTGCGCAGAACCAGAGCATCCGCATCCGGCACACGGCCCTTCAACAGAGCCGTACCCGCTTCGGTCGCAGTACCTGCTGTGTCGAACAGGTCTTTCCAACTGATCGGGACCCCATCCAGCAAGGACCGGCGCAGACCCAGCTTGGCGCGCTGCTGTGCCGCCTCGGCCTCGGACCGGGCGCGGTCATGGGTGACACGAGCGTAGATGCGATCCCGATGCGGATGAGCGTCGATGGCCGCAAGATAGGTTTCCGTCAGTTCGACCGGATCAATCTGACCCATCCCAATGCCACGGCCCAAATCACACGCGGTCATGGTCAACCAATCCTGCATCTCACCCCTCCTGATTTTTCGGCTTTGGGTGACGGTAGCGACAGGACTGCACATGGACAATCCCGAAAGGGCGCGCATATTGCAGGGCATGACACAGGCATCTGACATTCTGATTGTGGGCGGCGGGCTGAACGGCCCTGCTTTGGCGCTGGCACTGGCACAAACCGGTCATTCGGTCACAGTGATCGATGCATTGGCCGAAAAGGTGCGCAAGAACGCGGCGTTCGATGGCCGTGCCTATGCACTCGCGCTGGCCTCACAGCGGTTGTTGGACGCCATCGGCATCTGGGACCGCGTCGCGGAACAGGCCGAACCGATGTTGGAAATCAAGGTCACTGATGGCCACGCGGGTGCAGGACCATCGCCGTTTTTCATGCATTTTGACCATGCCGAGATCGAAGAAGGCCCCATGGGCTATATGGTCGAAGACCGCCATCTGCGCCGCGCATTTCTGGACGCGATGGCCGACGAGCACCGCATCACACAGATGAGCGGCAAAACCGTCGTGTCGCAAATGGCCGACGCTACCGGAGTGACCCTGACGCTGGACGACGGCACAACCGTGCAAGGCGGTTTGCTGGTCGGGTGCGACGGTCGCCGCAGTGGCACCGCGTCACGGGCAGGTATCAAACGCACCGGCTGGGATTACGGACAAACCGCGCTGGTTTGCGCCATCGAACATGAGCTGCCACATAACGGCATCGCGCATCAGTTCTTCATGCCGCCCGGCCCGCTGGCGATACTGCCGTTAACCGGCAATCGCAGCTCTATTGTTTGGAGCGAACGCACCGAGGCCGCGCAACACATCAACGCCCTGCCCGAGGATGACTATCTGCAAGTGCTGCGCCCGCGGTTTGGTGATTTCCTTGGTGAAATCAGTCTCGCTGGCGACCGGTTCACTTACCCGCTGAACCTGACCATCGCCAATTCTTTCATCGGCGACCGCATGGCTTTGGTCGGGGACGCCGCCCACGGAATGCACCCCATCGCCGGTCAGGGCCTGAATGCCGGCTTGCGCGATGTCGGCGCTCTGGCCGAGGTTCTGACTTTGGCAGGACGGCGCGGTGAAGATATCGGGTCGCTTCTGGTGCTGGAGCGCTATCAGGAATGGCGACGGTTCGACACCGCCTCGCTTGCGATGGCGACGGACGTATTCAACAAGCTATTTTCAAATGACAATCCGCTGCTGCGTCTTGGGCGGGACATTGGCATGGGAATTGTCGGTTCTCTGCCCGGTCTACGTCGCGGTTTCGTGCGCGAAGCCGCAGGGCTGACCGGAGATCTGCCCAAGCTGTTGCAAGGACGAGCGATTTAATCCAGCTGCCGCGCCTCGTCGACCAGCATGACCGGGATGCCGTTGCGGATTGGAAATGCCAGACCGGCGGCCTTTGACACAAGCTCCTGCTTTTCGGCATCGTAATGCAGGGTTGTTTGTGTCTGCGGGCAGATCAACGCTTCGAGCATGCGGCGATCAAAAGCGTGTACAGGGTCGGTCATTGCAGTTTTTCCTCACTCGATCCGCCGCGCATGGCGAATTCAATCAGCGTAACCAACGTCTCGCGCCGGGTACGCAGGCAGGGGGCCTCTAGCAGGGCCTGTTTGTCTTCGGGGTCGAAATCCAGAAGCATCGACAGTGAATTCACCAAAAGCTCATCCTCGGCGTCTTTGAGTGAATCCCAGTCGGTGGACAATTGACGGGACGAAAAGAAGCGTTCCAGCAAGGTCAGGAATTTCGTGCGGTTGAACCCGTTGTCTTTTTCGGCTTTGCCAAGGTCACGGTCAAACCCGTCCCACGACACAGCGCATCGCCGGTAGGGTGTGAACGCGTCTTGTTCCGAAAGCACCCTGAACCGGGACACGCCGGTCAGTGTGATCAGGTACCGGCCATCTTCCGTTTCAGAAAACTGTGTGACCCGCCCTGCACACCCGATCCGATGCAACTTGTCGTCATCGCTGACCGAGGGGTTCGGCTGGACCATCGCGATCAGCCGTTCCTTGGTCTTCAGCGCATCATCCAGCATCTGCAAATAGCGCGGCTCGAAGATGTGAAGAGGCAAGCGCGAGCGGGGCAACAGCAGCGCCCCGGGCAATGGAAAAACGGATACCGTATCCGGCAGGTCGGCGGGATGCATCATGTACCCAATTCTAGCTCTGATCAGAGATTAGGCAAATATCATCGAGCTGAGCTTGCGACGTCCGTTCAGAACAATCGGATCATTGGGTTTGAGCGCATCGAAGATGGTGAAAAGCTGGGTCTTGGCCGCGCCCTCATTCCACTCACGATCACGGCGGAACAGCTCCAGCAGTTGCGCCACGGCCTCTTCTACATCGCCGTTTGCGTGCAACGCCTGTGCCAGATCAAACCGGGCCTGATGGTTGTCAGGATCAGCCTCGACTGCCGCGGTCAATTCGGCAACAGGGCCTGCATCAGCCGCCTGCCTAGCCAATTCCAGTTGCGCATGCGCAGCTTCCAGTTCGGCCGAGGTCGATATTTCGGCCGGAGCACCGTTCAGGATTGCCTCTGCCTGCTCCAGATCGCCGGTGGCGATATGCGCCCGCACCAACCCACCGTAAGCTGCCGCATGGTTCGGGTCTTCGCCCAGAATGGCCGCAAAGGTCTGCGCGGCGTCCGCAGCCGCGCCTTCGGTCAGCATTTCTTCGGCAGCTTGCACCGCGTCATCTAACTGGCCACCCGGGCTTTCACCGCCTGCCGCTTCGATCACGCGATCGACAAAGGCCTTGATCTCGGATCCCGGCAAAGCACCCTGAAAGCCGTCCACAGGCTGGCCCTTGAAGAAGGCATAGACGGTCGGGATCGACTGGATGCGCATTTGCGACGCGATCATCTGCGCCTCATCCACGTTGATCTTGACCATCTTCACCGCGCCCTTTGCGGCTGTTACAGCCTCTTCCAGCAGCGGGCCCAACGTTTTGCACGGACCGCACCAGGGCGCCCAGAAATCAACAATTACAGGTGTTTCCTGCGAGGCTTCGACCACATCGGCCATGAAACTAGCCTCGGTCCCGTCTTTGATCAGATCGGTGGCTGGGGCGTCTGCGCCGTTCAGAAGGTCCATGGCATTTACTCTCTCGTTCGAACTTGCGCCCTATATGCAATCGCTTTGCGCAGAAACCAAGGGAAGAGTTTTGTCTCAGACGTCGAAGGTGGCAAAGACCGGAGCGTGATCGCTGGGTTTTTCCCATCCCCGCGCATCCCGCAGGATACGGCTGGAATGGCCTGCGTTCGAGATATCAGGTGTGGCCCAGACATGGTCCAGACGCCGCCCCTTGTCCGCCGCATCCCAATCGCGGGCGCGATACGACCACCAGCTGTACAACTGACCCTCTGGAATGTCTTGCCGGGTGATATCGACCCAACCGCCTGCATCCTGTGTTTCGGCCAGATGCTCGACTTCGATCGGGGTGTGGGAAACAACCTTGAGCAGTTGCTTGTGCGACCACACATCATCCTCGCGCGGGGCGATGTTCAGGTCGCCGACAAGGATGGATTTCTCGGGTTTTTCCGCGTGGAACCAATCGCGCATATCTGTCAGGTAATCGAGCTTCTGCCCGAATTTCTCGTTCTTTTCACGATCCGGCACGTCACCACCCGCCGGAACATAGAAGTTGTGGATGGTGACACCATTCTCCAACCGCCCGGCGATGTGGCGGGCATGGCCGAGACCGGCGAAATCCTTGTCGCCCACCTCTTCTATCGGCAGGCGCGACAGGATGGCGACGCCGTTGTACCCTTTCTGACCGCGCGCAATCATGTGGGTATAGCCCAGTTCGGCAAACCCTTCGGTCGGAATCTTTTCGACCGGCGACTTGCATTCCTGCAGGCACAGAACATCCGGCGCTTCTTCCTGCAGCAATTTCAGCACGATGGGCTCGCGCAGGCGGACCGAGTTGATGTTCCAGGTGGCAAGGGTAAAGGGCATGGGTGTGGCCTTCCAGAGTAGTGTTGTTCGCACCCTAGCCCGCCGTCCGTTTCAGCGCCATCAGAAAGAGAACGACCGACAACCGACATGGTTCCGGCATTTTACAGTCTACAAATTTCCCCGTTTCCCCATTACTTCGCTGCAATACAGAGGCTAGCATTAGACAATTGTTTAATCACGCTACATTTAATGAGGTCAGGATATGGCAGTCTGGTACGGCTATCAAAACACGATTTTAGGCACCCAAAGCACTGTTGGGGGGGCCTCGCATGATTACGCCTTCGCTCCGGCAAATGGCAGCACCTGGAGTTGGACTGGCTCGACCACAAATTTCGCGGTTCGAGAGAATGACGGAGCAGTCAATTTCAACGGCGACCCAACCAACGAACAAGTTTCTGCACAAGAACAGATTGGAGGAACTTGGGAACAGGTTACGGACGTAGGGGGTACGTTCCGACAAGTTATCTGGGATTACACGTTTGAAATAACTGCGCCAGATGGGACCATTTATCGGGTGGCTGTTATCGATGTCGATCTCAACAACGACGACGATTTGAACGATTCGGTAGGCGGTCAGGATGAAGATGGATTTTATCTCGTCTTCCCGGACGGCGTTCCTCCGTCGGGTGTCAATTATACCGTCGGCAATATCGTAAAGAACGACAATGGCACACTCCACGCCGATCTGGGTGCCCAGGTTGTGTGTTTTACTTCCGGCACACTAATACGCACACCCGGCGGCAACCGCCCGATTGAAGACCTGCGGCCTGGCGATCTGGTAGAGACCGCCGATCATGGACCCAAACCCATCTTGTGGGCAGGCGCCTCAGAAAAAATGGCGCTCGGCAATCTGGCGCCGATTGTCATTAAGGCCCATACATTGGGAAATACACGGGACCTGATCGTATCTCAGCAGCATCGAGTTCTTTTGGAAGACTGGCGCCTGCAGCTTTACTTCGACACTGATACGGCTCTGGTCAGAGCGGTAGACCTTGTCGACGACGTGCAAATCTACCGGAGAAGCGGCGGGTCAGTAACCTACCATCATTTCCTGCTTGATCGTCATGAAATTATATTTGCCGAAGACATTCCGAGCGAAAGCTTGATGCCGGGCAGCTGCGCGATTGAGGCACTTGAACCTGAAGCACAAGCCGAAATTACCAAAGCCCTTGCTGAAACTGGACGCTCGACCGAGGAATACGGGCCGCCAGCACGTCGCATTCTTCGCAGCTTCGAAGCGGCGTTGCTACTTGACTTGAACGCGCCAACAAACCGTAGCGACCTTATCCGCGCAACAGTTGCCAGTCAGCAAGGCAATTCGTAAGCCACTTTTCAAAAAAAGCCGGGCCATTCGGCCCGGCAGTCCAACAGGGAGGTACATGTCATGACCCGGACATGCACGGGTTGGGAGTAACCTAATTATGACTACAGAGTATCACTTTGATCCAAGTCAATCCACACCCAGTTAAGACACAAGCCTATATCCACCAGATTCTGTGACCAAAAGGCGCGCATTTGACGGATCGGGCTCAATTTTTTGACGCAAACGGTAGATATGGGTTTCCAGTGTGTGTGTCGTGACACCGGCGTTATATCCCCAAACTTCATGCAACAGCACATCCCGAGCCACGACGCCATCGGTCGAGCGGTACAGGAATTTGAGGATGTTGGTTTCCTTCTCGGTCAGGCGGATTTTGCGATCCTCTTCGGTGATCAACATCTTCATCGCCGGTTTGAAGGTGTAAGGCCCAAGCACAAATACGGCATCTTCGGACTGTTCATGCTGACGCAGCTGCGCCCGGATACGAGCCAGAAGAACCGGGAATTTGAAGGGTTTCGAGACATAATCATTCGCGCCGGCATCCAGGCCCAGGATCGTGTCGGCATCGCTGTCATGACCGGTCAGCATCAGGATCGGGCTTTTGACGCCCTGTTTGCGCATCAGGCGACACAGCTCGCGCCCATCGGTATCCGGCAGGCCCACATCAAGAATAACCAGGTCATAGATCGCTTCTCTCGCGCGCTCCATGGCGGACTGACCGTCTGATGCTTCGAACACGTCAAAGTCTTCGGTCATGACAAGCTGCTCGCTGAGCGCCTCGCGCAGATCCTCGTCATCGTCCACCAACAGGATTTTCTTGAGTTGAGCCATTTCCCGGTCCTCCAAAGGCTTTTCCATCACTTGCGCGCGGATCATGCATTCAACAAGATATGCTGCAATGGTTTCACGCCATCGTGTCAGAGTTGCTAGAATTGTTTCACATTTCCTTTCGAAAGAGCTAGGAGAAAGTCTGAACGTTGTAGGGTCACCTGGATGAGTCTCACCCCCGATATTACCGAATTGCTGGCCCGGGCCCGGGCTGATCTGCGTATGGGCGTGCCCGTTGCGCTGACCGACGACAGCGGCTTTAGCGTTCTCGCCGTTTCAGCGGAGACGCTCAGCGCGCAGCGCCTGGCTGATCTGAAGAAACTCGGCGCTCCGGTGGTGGCCATCACAGGGCGGCGGGCCGAAACCCTCAAGGCGCGGGCCTATGACGGAGATCTGGCACGGGTTTCGATTCCAGCGGATGCAGATATCAACTGGGTTCAGGCGGTTGCCGATCCGTCTGACGATCTGAATGCGCCGATGAAAGGCCCGCTGATGACCGAACGGCACGGCAATGCCAACCTGCACCGCATCGCAATTGCTTTGGCGAAATCCGCGCGCATCCTCCCTGCCGCAATCGTCGTGCCCATAGAAGACGGAGTTGAATTTGCCGCCTCGCACGGCCTGACATGCATCGACCACACACGCGCCGCCCCCCATCTGGCCGACCGGAGTGCGTTGCATGAGGTTGTCGCCGCCCGTCTGCCAATGGAAGTGTCCGAAGCCGGCCGTCTGCATGTTTTCCGCCCGGAAGACGGCGGAGAAGAACATTACGCGGTCGAAATTGGCCGTCCGGATCGGGACAAACCGGTTCTGGCCCGCTTGCATTCCGCCTGTTTCACAGGTGATCTGATGGGCAGTCTGAAATGCGATTGCGGCCCGCAATTGCGCGGCGCTCTGGCACAGATGGGAACCGAAGGGGCCGGTGTTCTTCTGTATCTGAATCAAGAAGGGCGTGGCATCGGCCTGGCCAACAAGATGCGGGCCTATTTCTTGCAGGATCAGGGCTTTGACACGGTCGAGGCGAACCACAGGCTGGGGTTTGAGGATGACGAACGCGATTTCCGGCTTGGGTCGGATATCCTGAAATCTTTGGGCTTTAACTCTGTCCGTCTGCTGACCAACAACCCAGCCAAGATCGCGATGATGGAACGGACAGGGATTGCCGTGACCGAACGCGTGCCCTTGAAAGTCGGCGAAACCGCACATAACCGCGGATATCTGGCCACAAAAGCCGCAAAATCAGGTCACTTGCTGTGACCCCAAGTGACCTTGTACTGACCCCGCGCGGCGTTCGGTTTCTGGGCAGGACCTTCCCTTGCTCCATAGGCAAAGGCGGCTTGAGCAGCGCGAAGCGCGAAGGCGATGGGGCAACACCCATTGGATGTCATCGAATCGTTGGGATGCTCTTCCGGCCTGATCGGCTGGCTGCACCCACCTCCTGGGCCATTCCGATTGGGCCGCAGGACTTGTGGTCGGATGACGTATCAGACAGCCACTACAATCACATGGTTCCTGCCCCCTATGCGTTCAGCCACGAAAAACTGCGTCGGGCTGATCCGCTTTACGATCTGGTCCTGTTGACCGACTGGAACTGGCCGAATGCCGTTCCCGGCAAGGGATCAGCGATCTTCCTGCACCAATGGCGCAGGCCCGGCTATCCGACCGAAGGCTGCGTTGCCTTTCGCCGAGATCATTTGCACCGGATCGCGGGGCGCATTGCCCTTGGAACGCGCCTGATTATTCCTGAGGCTTGACCCGTTCGCCAAAAATGGCCGAGCCCACACGGACATGGGTCGCCCCTAAGGCAATGGCCTGCTCGAAATCGCTGCTCATCCCCATCGACAATCCCTCCAGCCCGTTTCGCGCCGCGATCTTGGCCAATAGTGCGAAATGCAGCGTGGGTTCTTCATCGAAGGGCGGGATACACATCAATCCGCGCACCGGTAGGTCCAGAGCCCTGCACTCAGCAATGAAACTGTCTGCATCGGCGGGACGTATCCCCGCCTTTTGCTCTTCTTCTCCCGTATTGACCTGAATGAACAGATCCGGGCAGGCTCCCATCTCTTGCGCCAACCGAGCGAGTGTTTTGGCCAGTTTGGGGCGATCCACCGAATGGATCGCATTGCACAACTCCATCGCCTGCCGGGCCTTGTTGGTTTGCAACGGGCCAATGAGGTGCAGATCGATCCCCTCGAACTGCTCTTTGAAGGTTGGCCATTTCCCGGCGGCCTCCTGAACCCGATTCTCGCCAAAACATCTGTGGCCCTGCTCAAGTACCGCCTGAACACGCTCGTTCGGCTGCACCTTGGACACGGCGATCAGTTTGACGGAACCTGCGGTGCGGTCCGATTTAGTTTCAGCCTTGGCGATACGTGCGGTGATGTCTTGCAACGACATGGGGCCCTCAATCTGTCTTTGGCGCAGAAAAACACCATGTCGCCCCAAAAGAAAAGGGCGAGTCCGAAGACCCGCCCTTAAACCTTACGGTTCAGATCAACTTAGAAGTTGAACTGAGCACCGAAGTCAGCAACGATGGTGTCGCTTGCGCAGGTGTCGCAGTCGTTGCGACCGATACCGCCGCGCAGCGATGCACCGCCACCCAGGTCGTAGATCGCACCAACAGCAACCTGCTGAAGGTCAGCAGAAGCGTTACCGTCACCGTAGGTGAACAGCAGGGTGGTCGCGGCGCCCAGGTTGTAGGATGCCGACAGACCCCATGCGGTACCGTCGGTCGAAGCAACCTGAGTTGCGTCGTCTGCGACAAACAGTGTACCGCCGAAGTCACCCCATTCACCACCCAGGGTCAGAACGGTCAGGCTCGGGTCGCTGCCTGTGCCTGCGTCGGTCTGACCGTATGCGATTGCTGCGGTGATGTTGTTGAAGGTGTAGGTCGCGCTGATATCCCAACGGTCAGCGTCACGTGTGGTCACAGTACCGACGGAAGGAAGCGCTGGCAATGCGGTACCGCCTGGGTTGGTTACCGACGTTACTTCAGCTTGGTCGTACGACGCACCGAAGGAGAAGTCACCAACCGAATACTGGAAGAACACAGCGTTTGCGCCCGCACCGGTCGACGAGTACGCCAGGAAGCTGTAGTTGACGCCCGAGTACTGACCTGCGAACAGTTCCAGACCTACTTCGTTGCCGTAGTAGTTTGCCAGGTTGTCGAACGAACCTGCGACGTTGCCCGCGTCAACACGCAGACCGCCGAAGATGACCGAGAAGCGTGCGCCGTTCAGGCCAGCTGCGTTGGCTTCACCGTTGCCGCTGTCTTCGTCAGCCTGCAGACGAACACGACCTTCAAAGCGAACGCCGCCGTCGGTTTCGACGATGCCGTCGATGTTCAGGCGGAAGCGCGAAACCAGAATGGCGTCATCACGCTGGGTGGTTGCAACGCCGCGAACGTCATCAGCAGTGCCGTTCAGGCCATCTGCACCCGGACCGCGTTGTGTAAGAACTTCGGCACGGTCTTCTTTGTAGCCGATACCAAAACGGCCATAACCGCTGAAGTTTACTTCAGCTGCTGCAACGCCTGCGGTCGCGATCAGCGCCGTGGTTGCAAAGAGAACTTTTTTCATCTTGTTTCCCTCGGTTTCAAAAATGTTATCTACTCGACACATGCCTCGGCATATGTCTCAGCACGGACACCGTTTCGCTCTTTTTGCCCCCATTACGCAAGCTTGGCATAAACCCGGTCCTGTCATTGGGGTCAAATTGGTGCAAGGATGCCACAGTTCGTTTTCGCCCTGATCCGGGTGATACACTTGGAATTCAGAAGAATAGGCTTGTTGCAGCGTGGGTCCTTGGCTAGGAGTATGCCCTGAATACTGTTCAACTAGTGAAACGGGACCTGCTGACAATGCGTCTGCCGACGATTTTGGGAATGATCATACTGACCACCACTATTGCGGCATGTGGGCAGAATCGAAGCACTTCGACCACTTACAGCCCTAACCTTGCCAGCGGAAACACCGAAGAGCGAGAGTTGAACGATCCCGAACGCACAACGATCTGGGATATCTTCGATCGCAGTACGGCTGAACAGACCACGAATGTAAACCGATACCTGTGGGCTGCGTCTTTGGATGTGCTGAATTTCCTGCCCGTGCAGGAGGTTGATCCCTTTACCGGTGTAATCGTAACGGGTTACGGCACTCCCCCGGGCGGGGGACGGTCATACAGAGCCACCGTGCATATCAGCGATCCGGCGCTGGCAGCACGGTCTTTGTCCGTCGCCCTGCAATCCAGCGGTGGTTCTCCGGTGAGCGCGGCGACAACCCGCGCAGTCGAGGATGCGATTCTGTCACGTGCCCGTCAGCTGCGCATCGCGGACAACAAGTTCTAGCAACTCGCCGAAAATCACACTAATACCACGCCGGGTTCCTACCCGGCGTTTTCATTCACGAAGGACCGCACAATGTCGCGCTATTCGGCCAACGAAATCGAAGCAAAATGGCAAGAGGCCTGGGATAAGGCCGGAATCTTCACCGCCAACCATAAGGCGGACAAGCCGAAATACTATGTGCTTGAGATGTTCCCCTACCCGTCGGGCCGAATCCATATGGGTCATGTGCGCAACTATACGATGGGCGACGTGATCGCGCGGCACAAGCTGGCGACCGGCCATAACGTATTGCATCCGATGGGCTGGGACGCGTTCGGAATGCCTGCGGAAAACGCCGCGATGGCCATTGGTGGTCACCCCAAGGACTGGACCTACGGCAATATCGCCGACATGCGCGGACAGATGAAGCCTCTGGGCCTTTCGATCGACTGGTCGCGTGAATTCGCCACCTGTGATCCGGAATATTACGGCCAGCAGCAAGCGCTGTTCCTGGATATGCTTGAGGCCGGGCTGGTGTACCGCAAGAACGCCGTGGTGAATTGGGATCCGGTCGACATGACCGTCTTGGCCAACGAACAGGTGGAAAACGGGCGCGGCTGGCGCTCGGGTGCGCTGGTGGAACGCCGTGAACTAACGCAGTGGTTCTTCAAAATCTCGGATTATTCCGAGGAACTGCTGGAGGCACTTGATACGTTGGATAGCTGGCCCGCCAAGGTGCGTCTGATGCAGGAGAACTGGATCGGCAAGTCGCGCGGGTTGCAATTCGGCTTCGAGCGTACTGACGCAGGCGAGCCGATCACCGTTTACACGACTCGCCCTGACACGCTGCTGGGCGCGTCCTTTGTCGGAATCTCGCCCGATCACCCGATCGCCAAACAGCTTGAGGCCGAAAACCCGGAAGTCGCTGAATTTGTTGCCGAATGCCGTAAGGGTGGTACGACCGAAGAGGCTATCGAGACCGCCGAGAAACTGGGCTATGACACCGGTATTCGCGTCAAACACCCGCTGGACCCGAACTGGGAACTGCCGGTCTGGATCGCGAACTTCATCCTGATGGATTATGGCACCGGCGCGATCTTTGCCTGCCCGGCGCATGACCAGCGTGACCTCGATTTCTGCCGCAAATACGGTCTTCCGGTTGTCGACACCTTTTTTGCGTTGGATGACGAAACGCCAGTGGACAAGATCGCCTTTGTACCGCCGAAGACCGAGAAGGTCCGCTGGGTGAACCATTTCACCGGTTTGACCGAGGCGACAGGGGATGAAGCGATCAACGCCACTGTCGATTTTGCGGAGAAGGCCGGTTGGGGCGAAGGCGTCACCAAGTACCGCCTACGCGATTGGGGTCTGAGCCGCCAACGCTATTGGGGCTGCCCGATTCCCGTTGTTCACTGCGAAAAATGCGGAACAGTGCCCGAGAAGAAAGAGAACCTGCCGATTGAGCTGCCTTATGATGATGGCAACGGCAAACCCATCGACTTCTCAATCCCCGGCAACCCGCTGGACCGTCACCCGAATTGGCGTGACACGCCCTGCCCCTCCTGCGGCGCACATGCAAAGCGTGAAACCGACACGATGGACACGTTCGTCGATTCGTCGTGGTATTTCGCCCGGTTCACTGCCCCGCGCGCCGAAACGCCTACCGATCTGGCCGAGGCCGAATACTGGATGAATGTCGACCAGTATATCGGCGGGATCGAGCACGCGATTCTGCATCTGCTCTATTCCCGTTTCTTCGCGCGGGCGATGAACATTACTGGCCACCTGCCGAAAAAAGCCATCGAACCCTTTGATGCGTTGTTCACCCAAGGCATGGTGACACATGAGATCTACCAGACCCGCGACGCCAATGGCCGTCCGGTCTATCACCTGCCCGAGGACGTGACCGACGGAAAACTGGCTGACGGCACCGAGGTCGAGATCATCCCCTCGGCCAAAATGTCCAAGTCCAAAAAGAACGTGGTCGACCCGGTCAGCATTATCTCGGCCTTTGGTGCGGATACCGCACGCTGGTTCGTCCTTTCCGATTCGCCACCCGAGCGCGATGTGGAATGGACAGCCGCTGGGGCCGAGGCGGCATTCAAGCACCTGAGCCGCGTGCATCGGATCGCCTCGGAAATCGCCGAATCGGACAATCCGGCCAACGCCGAGGATGAAACCCTGCTGCGCGAGATGCACAAGGCCATCCATGACGTAACAGGAGGTGTCGAATCCTTTGGTTTCAACGCCTCGATCGCCAAGCTCTACGCGTTCACCAACACTCTGGCGAAATCCAAAGCGGGCACCGCAGCAAAACGCGAGGCGGCCAAAACGTTGGCACAGCTGATGTCGCCCATGACCCCGCATCTTTCCGAAGAACTGTGGCAGTTGTTGGGTGGCGAAGGGCTGGTGGCCACCGCGCCATGGCCGGTTGCCGATCCGGCGATGATGGTTGACGATACGGTCATCCTGCCGATCCAGATCAACGGCAAGCGCCGCGCGGAAATCAGCGTGGCCAAGGATTTGGCCAAGGACGAGGTTGAAAAAATCGCACTCAGCACCGAAGCTGTGCAAAAGGCGCTGGATGGCAACACGCCGAAGAAAGTGATCGTAGTTCCGGGTCGGATCGTGAATGTCGTTGTTTGATCGCAGAACCTTTTTGCTTATGCCGCTGGCGCTGGCCGCCTGCGGCTTTGAACCTGTCTACGCCCCCGGCGGTTCGGGTTCGGCCTTGTACGGCCGGGTTGAAGTGTCCGACCCCAACACCGTGGACAGCTTCCTGCTGGTTCAGAATCTGGAACAACAGCTGGGCCGAAGCGCAGCGTCGGTCAACGACTACAAACTGGAAGTTCAGGTCTCGACCGTGACCCGTGGCGCCGCCATCACCACGACAAACGAAACGCAACGGTACACGATTGACGGACAGGCTCAGTATGCCTTGCGGTCCAACGAAACCGGTCAGATCGTGGCCTCGGGCAATGTGACAGATTTTGTGTCGTACTCTGCCTCGGGCTCGACCGTTTCCACGCTGGCAGATGAGCGTGACGCCAAGGAGCGGCTGATGGTGATTCTGTCCAGTCAGATCGTGAACCGTCTTTACACAACACGGGGCCTGACCGCATGAAGCTGAGCCCGCGCGAGGCTGATGGGTATTTCGCCAAGCCGGACGCGAACAAGACCGGGCTGCTGATCTACGGCGCGGATGCCATGCGGGTCGCTTTGAAGCGACAACAGATTCTGGCTGCTTTGCTTGGTCCCGGCGCTGAAGAGGAAATGCGCCTGACCCGTCTGCCGGGTGGCGATCTGCGCGGCGACCCTGCTCTGCTGTTGGATGCGGTCAAGGCGGTTGGCTTTTTCCCCGGCCCACGCGCCGTGTTCGTGGAAGACGCCACCGAAACCGCCGCCCCTGCGATTCTGGCCGCGCTTGAGGATTGGGCGCCCGGAGACGCCCAGGTCATTGTGACAGCGGGGCAACTAAAACCCAGCTCGAAGATTCGCAAAGCGTTTGAGGGGCACCCGGCGGCCTACGCCGTTGGCATATACGACGATCCGCCATCCCGCGCCGAAGTGGAACGGGTTCTGACTGAATCCGGCCTGAAAAACATACCCCGCGATGTCATGTCTGCTATCAGCGAACTGGCGGTCAGCCTTAGCCCCGGTGATTTTGCCCAAACCGTTGAAAAACTGTCGCTTTACAAACGCGGAGACAGTTCCGAGCTGACCATCGAAGATATCGAAGCCTGCGCGCCACGCTCGACCGAGGCGGCACTGGACGACGTGCTCAACGTCGTTGCCGAAGGCCGCGCGGGTGAAATCGGGCCACTGATCCGAAGGCTTCAGGCGCAAGGCACCAATGGCGTGACGCTGTGTATCGGGGCGACCCGGCATTTTCGGACGCTCTATGCCTGCGCTTCGGATCCCGGGGGTGCTGCTCAGGGTATCGGCAAGCTGCGTCCGCCGGTTTACGGCAAACGGCGTGATCGTATCCTGCGACAGGCACAGGGTTGGGGTGCGCCCAAGCTGCAAACTGCGCTGACGGTTCTGACGGATACGGATTTGTCACTGCGCTCTGCCGGTCAAACCGCCCCGGCCATGGCCTTGGTCGAACGCGCGATGATCCGATTGGCAATGCTGGCGCGATCGCGCTGACTCACGCGGTCTGATCCAACCAGCCTGCGGCAGCCTGCCCGGCCCAACGTCCGGTGGCAAGACAAGCTGTGAGCAAGTAACCCCCGGTTGGCGCCTCCCAATCCAGCATTTCACCAGCACAAAACACCCCGGGCAAAGCTGTCATCATCAACCCGTCATCCAATGCTGAACGTTTCACGCCGCCTGCGGTGGATATGGCTTCGTCCATTGGGCGTAAACCGGCGTGCAGAATCGGCAGTTTCTTTAAAACGTTCACGTCTGAGGACTGAGACGTGCCACTGCGCTTGGCCATTTCATGAAACAACGCGATTTTCTGAGGGGACAGATTCAGCGACTTTTTCAGCCATTGGGACAGCGTGGTTTTCGACCGCTTCGCCGAAAACCGCGCCTGCAGGGCCTGCTGATCCAGGTTAGGTATCAAATCTACAAACAGCGACTGCCCGGCACGCAAGGCCGGGGTGAGCGAATAGAGCCCGCCGCCCTCCAGCCCCCTTGCAGAAATCGCAGCTTCTCCACGGCTTTCCAAATTACCTGCTATCCAGCGAACCGATTTCAACGCTGCCCCAAAATGGGGCTGCATGTGAGGGCTCCAATCAACGGATAGGGCCGAATTTGCAGGCTCAAAAGGAGCGAGATCCACGCCTTTGCCGACGAGAGCGTGTGCCCATTGCCCATCCGAGCCAAGGCGCGCCCAGCTTGCCCCGCCCAGCGCCAGCACGGTGACATCAGTCGAAATGCTATGCGGTCCGTCCGGAGTGTCAAACATCAGCGTTGCACCGTCCCAGCCTGACCATCGCCAGCGGGTTTTGACCTCAACCCCGGCATCCCCCAGCCGTGCCAACCAGGCCCGCAATAAGGGTGAGGCCTTCATGACGTCAGGAAACACACGCCCGGTCGAACCGGTGAACAGCGTCTGACCCAGCCCGCGTGCCCAGTGCTGTACAGCCTCAGCATCAAAGTCGGAAATCATTGGGCGCAGCCAGTTGGCATCCTCGCCATAGGCGCGGATCAGGGTTTCAAATGGCTCATCCTTTGTCAGGTTCAGCCCGGACTTTCCTGCCATCAGAAACTTGCGCGCGACCGAAGGTTTGGCCTCGGCCACCAGCACGGAATGCCCGGCTGCGGCCAGTTGCTCGGCGGCCATCAACCCGGCGGGGCCTGCTCCGATCACCATTGCCTGCGCCATTTACACCCTCTTGCCTTCGCCCTTCATCGGCGCAAGTTTTAAATCACTATGACGAACAGCGATCCGATCTGCCCGCTTTGCGACCGCCCGATCCCTGACGGGGGTGGCAGCCTGCATCATCTGATCCCAAAACTCAAAGGAGGCAAGGGCGGACCCACCGTTCTTCTGCATCAGATCTGCCACAAAGAAGTTCACGCCACCTTGACCGAGGCCGAATTGGCACGCAGTTACAACACGGTCGAGACCCTGCGTACGCATCCGAGGCTTGAGAAATTCCTGAACTGGGTGCGCAAACGCCCACCCGGATTTCGTTCGAAGGTACCGGGTAAGCGGCGGGGGCGATAGTCAGCGCGGCAGGATCGAATCGCCAAAAATGTCCGTGATGGGTTCCGATACCCCCTCGATTTCAAGGCCCTGATAATCCGGGACGCGCGTGAATTGCGCGCCTGCGATATGCTGGAATTCCAACGTCGTGTAGGGCCGTTTCCACAGCCATTCGCGGTTTTCAACGGCCCACAGATCGGGATTCGGCGGGGATTCTTCGGCGAAGGCAAAAAAATGCAGGTCAAAACCGTAAGGCGCGACTTCCTGCATTGACAACAATGACATGCCCTGCGCGCGCCAGAACGCATCTTCAGAGGCGATATCGCCGGTTCGAAGGGTAATCTGACCGATTCTTGCCTGCGCGAAGGGTGCATCCGGATCAGCCGCCTGCGGCGGGCGATTGCCTTTGAAATCATGTTGCAGCAGCTCGATGACAAACCCTTCGGGGTCAGCCAGATGGCACATGTACCCGATATCCAGGAACTGGTTCGGCGTGCTCACCGGAACACCGCAACCGCGCAGATGGGCGACCGCAAGATCGACATCCGGAACGGTGATCCCGATCTTCCAATATCGCTGCCCTCGGTCATGGGTATATCCGCCGCCGCCCGGCATTAGCAGAAGGTCAGCGTCTTCGCCTTCATAGCCCACGCGGCGGTTAGGGCCTTCAATGCGTACTGACATGCCCAGAACATCGCGATAAAACGCGGCCAACCGGCCGGGGTCGGCGACGCGCAGCCGCAGGGCCGACATCCTCATGAACACAACCTTGCTATGCCTGCAGCAATCTTGGGATCAGCGTTCACGCTGTCTGCCACCAGATCACGAGCGGTTTGCAGCAAGTAATCTGGCTCGACAATCCGATCCACGAGGCCAAACGCATACGCCTCTTGCGCAGTGATTTTCTGACCTGCCATCAGAATCAGTTTTGTGCGCGCCGGTCCGACCAAGGCCGCAAGCCGTTTGGGGTCGGACGGTTGCGGCAGAAAGCCGAGTTTCATCACCGGATAGAAGAACTTGGCCGACGGTACCGCAATACGCAGATCGCAGGCCAGTGCCATACCGTTGGCACCGCCCGCCAGCGTCCCGTTCAACGCCGCAACGGTCAGGCACGGCAGTGCCGCGATGGCACCGGACAGCCGTTCCCAAACGTCCGACGTGGCCAGACCGGCACGCGCTTCGTCCAGATCGGCGCCAGCACTGAACACCTTGCCGGTTCCTGTCAGGATCAAGGCCTTCGCATTTGTCGCGGCTTCGGCAATCTCTGCCAGCTCTGTCAGCATTGCACCTGTCAGAGCGTTTGCCTTGTCAGGATTGTTGATGGTGACAGTCCACAGACCATCCTCTTGCGTCAGGTCGATCATATCAGCCCAACCCGTTTGCGGATGTCTTCCAACCGCAGCGAGATTTCGGTTCCCAGGAATTCATCGGCATCATCGGAACACATCCACAACAAAGCGCGTGCGGGCCAGTCTGCGGGAATGTGGACATCCCAATCCAACTGACTGACCGGGTTGATGCCGCTGGCCTTGATTGACCGCTGCATATCGGTGGCCACCGTCCCCGGTGACAGGCCCATGGCGCGAATGCCGTTATGAGCCTCTTCCAGATGCAGGCATTCCGTCAGCATTTTGGCCCCGGCCTTTGAGGCGCAGTAATGGCTCCAGGCTTCGACCGGGTTCGAAGCCGCACCGGATGAGATAGTGAAAATGCTCCCTCCGCCAGCGGCCCGCATCACCGGCAGGGCCGCGCGCATGCCGTAGAAGATACCTTTGAGGTTGATATCGATGGCCTTGCTCCACGCCTCTGTATCGGCGTTCGAGAGATGAAAGATCGGATCAATCACGCCCGCATTACCGATCAGAACGTCCAACCCACCGAACCGGTCAACACATGTGGCCACGGCTTGTTCCACCTGCGCGAAATCGCTGACGTCACAGGCCAGGGCGATGGCCTGATCGCCCAACGCGGCCGCCAGAGCGTCAATCTGATCGCGGCTGCGGGCCACCAATGCGACATTCGCCCCGGCTGCGGCAAATACGCGCCCTGCCTCAGCTCCAATTCCACGGCTGGCCCCGGTTATGAGAACCGTTTTTCCCTGCATTTGCCCCTCCTCACGCGCTGCAATTGCTGTCGGCTACAGCCGTAACGCGGAAACGGGGAAAGGGTCCAGCCCTTGCCCCCTTGACGATACCGGCTGCAAACCCGACCATGCGCCACAAATTGATCAAGAAGGGTTACCTTATGTCCGTTTTCCTTCGCCGCACCTGCGGCGCTGCCCTGGCTTATGCCGTTGCCACCCAAGGGGCGTTTGCCGACCTGACGGCAGATGATGTCTGGTCCGACTGGCAGAGCTATTTCACCTCGATGGGTTACACCGTCACAGGGGACGAAAGTACCGCAGGCGACGTCACCACAATCTCAAACATGACGCTTTCCTTGGCCTTCCCCGAGGAAGAGGGGCAGTTTCAGATGGTCATGCCGGAAATGACGCTGACCGAAAATGGTGACGGAACAGTTACCGTTGGATTGCCCGAGAGCTTTCCCATGGATGTCAAGGGTACGTCTGAGGATGAAGAATTCGCAGCCACCGTCACATATTCCCATAGCCAGCTGAACATGGTCGTCTCGGGCAGCCCCGAAGACATGACCTATGACTATACGGCTGACAAGTTGGGCGTGACACTGGATTCGATTGAGGTCGATGGTGAGGCTCTGCCGAATGAAGTCTTTGGCATTGCTGCTGAAGCAAGTGATCTCTCCGGCAGCTCTCGGATGCAGGTCGGCGAAAAACGTGACATCAGTCAAACCTTCAATGCGGCCGCACTGACCTATAATCTGAACTTTCAAGATCCTGAAAGTGGCGAAAACGGTCTGATAAACGGTCAACTGGACCAATTGGCATTTGAGGGCGACAACGTGGTCCCGCTGGATTTTGACCTTTCGGATCCAAAAGCGTTTTACGAAGCGGGCTTCGCGTTTGACGGCACCTTCACCTACGCCTCGGGCAGCACGGATCTGAGCGGGACCAGCGAAGGTCAGGCGTTCTCGATGAACAGCACCTCCGAGGGCGGGCGCTTTGCCGCCAGCATCGACGCCGAGAAGGTTGCCTATGATATCGACCAGAACAGCACGAAACTTGCCGTCACAACGGCAGGGCTGCCCTTCCCGATTGAGCTGTCGATGGCCAAAGCGGGCCTGAATTTCGAGTTTCCGATTCAGCAATCGGACGAGGTTCAGCCGTTTGGATTCGGGCTCAACCTGACTGATTTCACCATGTCGGACGTGCTGTGGGGCATTTTCGACCCGGCGGGCGCGCTGCCGCGTGATCCGGCAACGATTGCTCTGGACGCAACAGGGACGGCAAAGGTTCTGATGAACATCTTCGACCCTGAGATCGATATCGAGTCCGAAGAGGCCCCGGGGGAACTGCATTCTCTGAAGATCAACGAGCTGCTGATCTCACTGGTCGGGGCCAAACTGACAGGTGACGGTGATTTCGCGTTCGACAACACGAATACCGAGGCGTTTGATGGCCTGCCCAGCCCGAGCGGTGTGGCGAACCTGCAGCTTGTTGGTGCCAACCAGTTGATCGACACTCTGATCGGCATGGGGATCATCTCGGACAATGACGCGCTCGGTGCCCGGATGATGATGGGCCTGATGGCTGTTCCGGGCGAAGAGCCCGACACTTTGAATTCGAAAATCGAGTTCACCGAAGACGGTCAGATCCTGGCGAATGGTCAGCGTATCAAGTGAGTATCATCGGATCGGGCCGCGCACCTTGCGGCCCTTTCTCTTGCCGGATGATCCCTGCCCAAACCTCTGAATCGGCGCGGGTTCACCGCAATCCTCACCGCACAATCTGGTCACAGGTCTTGCGGGGCGGGCGGTCCAAGGCTAGGTCCTTGGCAATCAACCCGGAGGCCTCATGACCCGCACACCAGAAGAAATCAGCCAGCAGTTGCTTGATGTGGCCCGCCAGGCAGGCGCAGAGGCGGCGGATGCCATCGTTCTCGACGGCTCCTCGGTCGCGGTCGAAGTACGGGGCGGCGCGCTGGAACATGCGGAGCGTTCTGAAGGCACCGATCTGGGATTGCGGGTGTTTCTGGGCAAACAGTCCGCCATCGTGTCCAGTTCCGACAGCCGTCCGGAAACCCTTCGGGCGATGGCTGAGCGCGCGGTGGCAATGGCCAAAGAAGCTCCGGAAGATCCGTTTTCCGGGCTGGCCGACGGGAATCAATTGGTCACGGACTGGGACGGGCAAGCGCTAGAGCTGCTGGACCCTGCCCCGGCCCCTTCGGCTGAGGCTCTGATGCAGGATGCTTTGGCGGCCGAGGCCGCGGCACTGGCAGTCACTGGCGTCACCCAAGTGTCGGATGCGGCTGCAAGCTATGGAACCCACCGGGTCCATCTGGCCGCCACAAACGGATTCTCTGGCGGGTATGAACGCAGCAGCCGGTCGATATCCTGCGTTGCAATCTCGGGCGAAGGCACGGGGATGGAGCGGGATTATGACGGCGACAGCCGGACATTCCGGTCCGACCTGCGCAGCGCGGACGAAATCGGGCGCACCGCAGGCGAACGCGCTGTGCAACAGGTTGGCGCGCGCAAACCCGAGACAGGAAGTTACCCGGTTTTGTTTGACGAACGCATCTCGTCTTCGCTGATCGGCCACCTTCTGGCGGCCAGCAATGGCGCGGCGATTGCGCGGGGCGCCTCTTGGCTCAAAGATTGTCTGGGACAGGAGGTTCTGCCAGCCCATCTGTCACTGATCGAAGACCCGCACCGCCCGCGCATCTCGGGCTCGCGCCCCTTTGATGCCGAAGGGCTGCCGACACAACGCCGGGCAATTGTGGAAAACGGGGTTCTGACGGGGTGGACGCTGGACCTGTCCAGCGCGCGCAAATTGGATATGGCGTCCACGGGCAATGCCGCGCGTGGCGTCTCGGGCCCGCCGTCGCCCAGCAACTGGAACCTGAGCCTGACACAAGGCGACCAAAGCCGCGCGGATCTGCTGCGCGATATGGGCACCGGATTGCTGGTGACGTCGATGATCGGGTCGACGATCAACCCCAACACCGGTGACTATTCAAGGGGCGCATCGGGATTTTGGGTCGAGAATGGCGAGATCACGCATCCGGTCAATGAATGCACCATCGCGGGCAATCTGCGTGACATGCTGCGCCGGATCATTCCGGCGAACGATGCACGTCCCTATCTGTCGCGCGTGGTGCCATCGCTACTGATCGAAGGAATGACACTTGCCGGCAACTGACCTGCCCCTGCTGATCGAAGCGGCACTGGAGGCCGGCAAGATCGCCACGCGCTATTCCGGGACGCAGGCGCAGCGCTGGGACAAACCCGACGGTGCCGGACCTGTGACCGAGGCGGATCTGGCCGTGAACGAGATGCTGGAACAGCGGTTGTGTTCGGCGAGACCGGGGTATGGCTGGCTCAGCGAGGAATCCGAAGACTCGGCCGACCGGCTGAGCCGCAGCAACACGTTTGTCATCGATCCGATTGACGGGACCCGCAGCTTCGCAGAAGGCGCGCGCACCTGGGCGCATTCCATAGCTGTCGCCGACAATGGCGAGGTGACCGCAGCCGTCATCTATCTGCCAATGCGCGATTTGTTGTATGCGGCAGCGCGCGGTCAGGGTGCGACGCTGAATGGCGAGGCGATCTCGGCCTCCGACACCACAAAGCTTGCGCAATCGGAAGTTCTGGCTGCCAAGCCGAACCTTGACGCGAAACATTGGCGTAACGGGCTGGCCCCGGATTTCGAACGCACGTACCGCCCGTCGCTGGCCTATCGCATGGCATTGGTTGCGCAGGGGCGGTTCGACGCGATGCTGACCCTTCGCCCCAGTTGGGAATGGGACATTGCCGCAGGTGACCTGATCATTCGCGAAGCTGGCGGCATCTGTTCGGATCGCATGGGGCAGAAACTCGTGTTCAACAACGCCCATCCTCGGTTGAATGGCGTCATCGCAGCCAACGCTTCACTGCACCAGCAGCTTTCAGCACAACTGGATCCGGTCGGACCCGGGATCGGAACATGAGCAAGCCGCGCTCACTTAGCCTTGCCGCCTACAGGGTGCTGTCATGGGGAATGCGCAACGGATCCAAGCCGCAATCCGACTTGCCGCGCCCCAAGGGCGAGTTGGTTTGGATACATGTGGCAACACCGGATCGTCTGCGGGCCGTGAATGATTTCTGCCGTCGGCTGCTGCAGGTTCGGGCTGAACTGAACTTCCTGCTGACCGCACCACCGGATGCGGATTTGATCACCTGGCCGGATTGCAGTTTCCCTTTGATCAACCTGCCACAAGAACAGAACGGGGCGGCACGCACCTTTCTTGAATACTGGTATCCGAGTATGGGGCTGTGGGTTGGCGGCGATTTGATGCCCAACATTATCACCCGCGCCGATGAACATGCGATTCCACTGGTTCTGTTCGACGCTCAGTTCACGGTATCGCTGTCCCGAAGCGCGCGCTGGTTACCAGACATCACACGCGTGACCTTTGACTGTTTTCGCAAGATCCTGACACCTTCTTCGGAAACCGCACGGCAAATCCGGCGTCTTGGCGTACCGTCCGCAAAGGTCGCGGAATCACCCCCTTTGCGGATCAGCCCCAACCCCCGGCCCTGGCCCGAAGATGAGTTGATCGAGACCAACCACACGCTTGCCGGACGCCCGGTTTGGCTGGCGGCATGGGTTCAGGACAAGGAATTTATCTCGGTTCTGACAGCCCATCGTCAGGCGTTGCGCATGCTGCACCGGCTGGTTCTGGTGCTGCATGTTGCAAACGAGCAGGAAGCGGCCCCTTTAAAACGGCGACTGGAATCAATGGATTTGCGCTGCGTCAATTGGGATGAGGGTGACTTGATCGAAGACACCACGCAGGTTGTTCTGACCTCGGACCCTGAAAACCTGGGTCTATGGCATCGCGTGTCGGCAGTGACCTTCATGGGCAGTTCGCTGGAACGCGGCGCAGGCGGTCAGGACCCTTCGGAAGCGGTCGCGCTGGGATCGGCCATTACGTTCGGCCCCTTTGTGCAGCGCCATCAGGAACTCTATTCCAGCCTGCGCTACGTTGGAGCCGCAAAAGAGGTCAAAACGGCCACCGAACTGGGCGACGCTGTTGTGCAGCTACTGGCCCCGGATCGTGCCGCTGGCATGGCTTTGGCGGGATGGCGGATGTTAACCGAAGGCGCACCACAGGCTGACGCCCTCGTCGATATGGTGCAGGATATTCTGGATCAGCGGAGTGCAGATCATGCGGGCACCTGATTTCTGGAACACGACCCCGGACAAACCGGATTTGAGGGCGCGTCTGCTGGCACCGCTGGGACGTCTTTATGCGGCGGCAACCGCGCGCAGAGTCGCCTCGACAACCGGTGAACGGCCCGGGGTGCCGGTGATTTGCATCGGCAATCTTAACGCGGGAGGAACCGGGAAGACGCCAACGGCGATCTGGACCGTCGAAAAGCTGAGAGATGCGTGGCACAAACCACATGTTGTCACACGCGGTCACGGGGGGGCTTTGGAGGGGCCGGTTCAGGTCGATCCTTCCAAGCATACTGCTGCCGAAGTTGGGGATGAGCCGCTGCTTCTGGCAATGTTCGCCGAAGTTTGGGTGGCCAAAGACCGGGCGGCGGGGGCCCGTGCTGCTGTGGCGGCGGGGGCCTCGGTGATTGTTCTGGATGACGGTTTTCAGAACCCCTCGGTTGCCAAGGACTTCTCGATCATCGTTGTGGATGCTCAACGCGGATTCGGAAACGGATTGTGCCTGCCAGCCGGTCCACTGCGGGAGCCCGTCAATGTGGGGCTGAAACGGGCCGATCTGGTGCTGTCCATCGGCGATGAGGATGCGCAAAAGGCCTTCGCCGATCAGTGGAGCGGTAAGTTGACCGTTCCCCACGTCACGGGCGCAATCGAGCCCCTGAAAACAGGCATGGACTGGACCGGAACACGCGCCCTGGCGTTCGCCGGTATCGGCCACCCCGAGAAGTTCTTTAAGACGCTTAGACAGCAAGGCGTGGATCTGGTCCGCGCCGAAGCTTTGGACGATCATCAGCCCCTGACATCTGCCCTGATGGCCCGTCTGGAAAACGAGGCCCGTCAACTGGGGGCTCAGATGATCACAACCGAAAAAGATGCCGTTCGCCTGCCATCAGCATTTCGAAGCAAAGTGATCACTCTGCCCGTCCGTCTGCAAGTCGGCGAATCTGACAAGGTCAGGGACATGTTGCTGAAGGCAGCACCCGCCCCGTAATAGACCCGGTCGGCCCCATCAAAAGGGCCGACCGGAAAAGGGTTAGCTACCGAGTTCGTCTTCGATCAGCTTTTTGAAGTCTGCATAAGACTGGTTGTCGACTTTCTTGCCGTTCACGATAAAGGACGGGGTCGCCTGAATGCCATCACGTTCGGCATTTTCCTGATACCATGCGGCCAATGTCCGCGCCTTGGTACCGTCCTGCAGACAAGCTTCAAGCTGATCGCCGTCGATACCGGCCAAACGACCGATCTTGCGCAGCTCGTCCACGATCTCGGCCGGGCCGCCGGCGCGTGTCCATTCCGACTGACCTTCGTAGATCAGGTCGGTGATACCAAAGAACTTCTCGGGACCGGCACAGCGCGCCACCATCGACGCCCACAGGCCATAGCGGTCGAAATAGACTTCGCGGTAGATAAACTTGACCTTGCCGGTGTCAATGAAGTCTTTCTTGAGCTGCTTGTACGCGCCCTGATGAAAGTTTGCACAATGCGGGCAGGTATAGGACGCATATTCGATGATTTCGACCGGCGCATCTTCGGCGCCCTGCACCATTTCGATGATAGTCGAGGTGTCAACCTCTGCCTCTTGCGCTTCGGCGGCACCGACGAGTGGAATGGTTGCGGTTGTGTTCGACTGTGTCAGCCAATAGCCGCCAGCAGCTACGGCGACAGCCGTACAGATTACGGTTGCAATACGGCTCATTTTCAGCCCTTTCTCAACGTTTCTGTTTGGATAAAACGTTACGCCCGAGACGTTCAAGGGCCGCGCGCAAATCTTCATCATTTACATCACGCGACACTTTGTCTGCTTCGGCGACAACGTCAGGTGCAATCTCTGGTTTGGCTTGCTTCGGCTTGTGGTCGAAACTGGCCTGCCCCTCGGCAAATCCGGTCGGTGCGGTCTGGGTGATCCGGATACGGCTGATGGCGTTATAGCCATAGACCGCGTTGACCTTGCCGCGCAGCTGTTCCTTCTGCATTTCCAGCATCGGTGCCTGCGGGCCGGTGGTCAGCACGGTCAGAGTCGCACCGAAACCGCCCTTGCCATAGCCCACATTGACCGGGCGCGCGATCGCAGCTGTATCCTGGCCCACGATCTCGGCCCAGTGGGTCAAAAGGCGCGAAACGGCAAAGCCCCGGCTTTCGCCGGCGCGCCTGATCTGGTCGTTCAGCAAAGATGCGGTGCGTTTGAACCCGCGGGTCGAAGAACGTCTGCGTTGCATCTGGTTTCCAACTCCTACGCCGCTATTGTAATGGGCAGAACACCGGGTGCCAGCGAAACCTGACAGGGAGATTGATAAAACTTGCGTGACACCACTGAATTTTCCGTCAGTGCCGCTTTGTTGGACTGGTACGACCGCCACGCCCGCGAAATGCCATGGCGCATCGGCCCGGCAGATCGGTCCAACGGGGTTCAACCCGATCCCTATCGGGTCTGGTTATCCGAAGTGATGTTGCAGCAGACCACCGTGGCGGCGGTACGTGACTATTTCCTGCGCTTCACCACCCGCTGGCCCTCGGTTCAGGCGCTGGCCGCCGCACAGGATGAGCAGGTCATGGGCGAATGGGCCGGGCTTGGCTATTACGCCCGCGCCCGAAACCTGTTGAAATGCGCGCGTGTTGTGGCGCAGGACTATGACGGCGAGTTTCCCGACACTTTTGAGGCCCTGTTGAAACTCCCCGGCATTGGCCCCTATACCGCCGCTGCGATTTCTGCCATCGCCTTCGATCAGCCCGAAACAGTGCTGGACGGAAACGTCGAAAGGGTCATGGCCCGGTTTTATGACATTCATGACCCGCTGCCCGGCTCCAAACCTCTGCTGAAGGAAAAAGCGTCGGCTCTGACACCCTCCACACGCCCCGGCGACTACGCGCAGGCCGTCATGGACTTGGGGGCGACCATCTGCACGCCAAAATCTCCGGTCTGTGGTATCTGTCCCCTGCGCGACCCATGCCAAAGCCGAATGGCAGGCACCCAAGCCGATCTTCCCCGAAAAACACCGAAAAAGCCCAAGCCGACCCGCTATGGCCACGTTTACATCGCTCGCAGAACAGACGGGGCCATGGTGCTGGAACGTCGACCTGACAAGGGGCTGTTGGGTGGAATGCTGGGCTGGCCCGGTTCCGAGTGGAACGACGACCCGACCGAACAAGCGCCGTTCCCCGCAGAGTGGACAATGTTGCCGGGTGAAGTGCGCCATACGTTTACACATTTCCACCTGATTCTTGGGATTTGGACTGCCGAGATCGAAGATCATAGTATTCCTGACAATCTGACGGCGGTGGACAAGCACAGTTTCAAACCCAGCAACCTGCCAACGGTGATGCGCAAAGCTTATGATCTGTGGAGAGGACAATAAGACCGCTGTGCAAGTCTTCGCGTCACAGCTAGGCTATGCCCAAAAAGTCGGAGCAAGAAGATGATCGCAACAGGCACATTGTCCCGCTGGCACTCGGCATCCCCCTTCTGGATGTCTCTGTTGTTGATACCGATAATCTGGTTCTCGGCCTTTAACGGAGGATGGTCAGTTCTGCTCGTACCACTTGCGACGTGGTGGGCCTTTGCCGTGCTGGACCGGATCACCGGGCTTGACACACAAAACGCCGATCCGAATGCCTCGGACGATGCGCTGCGGTGGTACATTCTTCTGACCAAACTCTGGGCGCCCATTCAGTTCCTCACCCTGTTCGGCCTGATCTGGTACGCAACCCACAGCACTCACCTGTCGACGCTTGAAAAAATCGGCCTTTTCTTCGGCATGGGCGTCATTTCAGGCACGATCGGCATCACCTACAGCCACGAGCTGATGCATCAGAAAAGCCGAGGCGAGCGCTGGTTGGGGGATATACTGCTTGCCATGGTGCTCTATTCCCATTTCCGGTCCGAGCATCTGCTGGTTCATCACCGTCATGTGGGAACTCCGCGCGATCCGGTCACGGCGCGCTATAACGAAGGGTTTCACCGCTTCTATCCCCGCGTTCTGTGGCAATGCCTGGTTTCGGCCTTCAAAGCCGAGCGCGACAAACTGGCCCGCAAAGATCGTCCATGGACAGATCGCTCCAATCCATTCTGGCGATATTGGGCATTGCAAGGCGCAATGCTTACTCTCGCGGCCCTGATCGGCGGTTGGTCTGGTCTTGCCTTGTTCCTGTTGCAGGCGGGCGTCGCGATTTGGCAGCTTGAGCTGGTCAATTACGTAGAACATTACGGCCTGACCCGAAAACATCTGGGGGATGGGCGCTATGAACATGTTCTGCCCCGCCATTCATGGAATGCCTCGCAGAAGGCTTCAAACTGGTTGCTGATCAACCTTCAGCGCCACTCTGACCACCACTACAAACCGAACCGTCGGTTCCCGTTACTGCAACACCACGCACCGGAAGCAGCTCCGCAATTGCCCTATGGCTATCCCGTCATGACAGTGGCCGCGATGATCCCACCGGTGTGGCGGCGGGTTATGAACCCGCGCGTCCGGGAATGGCGGCGCCACTATTACCCCGAGATCACCGACTGGCACCCCTACAACAAATCCCTGAACCCAAGCCCCAAGGCGTGACCGCAGCGCGCATCAGCGCGCTGCCTGGCCCAACCATCAGCACCGCATCTTTGATGCTGTTCTGATGGGCGGGAGGGCCTCAGTCTTTCATCACCCAGATATCCATCGGGTCCTCAACCCCCCGCACCGATTGGTCTCGATGTGCGACGAAATCGGCCAGGGCATCCGTCGCCGAGGGGTTTTCCTCGGCAACCCGCGCCCGTACGGCATCACTGACAACGATACGCGCGTTGAAATCGCGTGTCAGCGCCTCAAGCTTGGCCGCCACATTGACCGCATCACCGATGACAGCAAATTCCAGCCGGTTTGCACCAATATCCCCCAAAACGACCGAGCCGTAATGCACGCCGATTCCCACATGAATTTCGGGCTCTCCGGCCCCGCGGCGATCCAGATTCCAGCGATCGATCACGCCCACCATCGCACGTGCGCAGCCCAATGCATTGCTTGCATCCAAGGGCGTAGGCACCGGGGTGCCAAAGGTCGCCATCAAGCCGTCGCCCAGATACTTGTCCAATGTGCCATGGTGACGGAACACCTCGGTTTCCATACGCGCATGGAATCCGCGCAACACCTCGATCACCTCATAGGGGTCGCGCCCGGCGGCGTATTTGGTGAAGCCCACAATGTCGATGAACAGAACCGCCACATCTTCTTTACGAATCTGTTTCAGCGGCTCGTCATTCTGGCTTAGCTCATCCACCACGTTGGGTGAGAAATAGCGCGACAGATTGGCCCTTTCCCGCTCCAACCCCGCGTTGCTCATCAAAAGCTGATTGAGACGCCGCATCGAGATGCCCAGAGTCACCGCCACCATAATGAAAACGATCACCTGCTGGATGCGTTGAGGGGCCATGAAACTGTTGGGATCCAGCAGCTCGGCGACATCCGGATAGCCCTGCAAGGCCTGAGCAACCTTTTCGCTGATCCCCGGAATGGGCGTTGCCACCCACCAGGCGACGATCCACCCCACCGTCCACATCATCGCCGTCCAGGACCCGATGGCAATCACCGTCCGCCAGGAATAGGCCAATGTCCCGGCCGCCAGAATGACGAAGAAATACTGGAAGTTGTCGAACCGGTATTGCATGGCCAGCGGCCGGACATCATCGCTGAACGGGTTGGGCACGATCATCCCAAGCGTCATGATCAACAGATCGACAAAGATCAACAGAAGCTCGACCCGTGATTGTCCAACGCGACCCGCGCGGCGGATCAGCCATCCATTGGCGCAGATCAGCAGCAGGATGAAGTGATACCAAAGCACCTCCCAGTGCGGATTCAGGAATATGAGCAGAAACGCGGTCAAAGCCATCGCCACCCAGCGCGCGCGCACGGCCAGTTCCAACCCTTCACGCTTGTGCCGCTCTAACGCAGCCTCGGTGTATTTATTGTCCAGATCGAACGTATCCGGTTGCGTGAAAAACAGGCTGCGGCGGGGCTGCGCGGTCGTCTCGGTCATGGCCGTGATCTTTCTTGCAGTGTCAGGGTCAGCCTCATGCAATCACTGTTGATGCCAAAACAAAAGACCCCGCCGTTGGATCGGCGGGGCAAGGCGTAGTGCCTTGTGTCAGGCCACAGGCACCGGCGGTGTTGGTGAAATCAATTGTGCAACTCGGCCCGGATCTGCTGGCGCAGCACGTCGATCGGAACCGTCTTGCCGTCACGCTTGAAGCACCAGTATGTCCAGCCGTTGCAGGACGGGGCGTTTTCCAGATGCGCGCCCACCTGATGGATCGAACCCTTGACGTTGTCGCCCACCAGCGTGCCATCGGCGCGCACCTTGGCCTTGTGGCGCTGGTTCATGGAATAGAGTTCTTCTCCCGGACGCAGCATCCCGCGTTCGACGAGTTGGCCGAAGGGTACGCGCGGCTCGGCGCGTTTGCTGGCGCTGACCTCCAACGCCTCGCGGTCGAACTTGCGTACCTTGGCAATGCGCTTCTCGGCTACCTTGCGATAACTTTCCTCGCGCTCGATCCCGATGAATTCACGGCCCAGCATCTTGGCAACGGCCCCAGTGGTCCCGGTCCCAAAGAACGGGTCTAAAATCACATCGCCCGGATTGGTCGAACCGATCAACACGCGGTGCAGCAGCGATTCCGGCTTTTGCGTCGGATGCGCCTTGTCGCCGTTTTCATCCTTCAGACGCTCATGCCCCGTACAGATCGGCAGCACCCAATCGCTGCGCATCTGGACGCCTTCGTTCAGGGCTTTCAGCGCCTCATAGTTGAACGTGTATTTCGCGCCCTCACGCTTGGACGCCCAGATCATCGTCTCATGCGCGTTGGTAAAGCGCTTGCCCCGGAAATTCGGCATCGGATTCGACTTGCGCCACACCACGTCGTTCAGAATCCAATATCCCGCATCCTGCAACGCCGATCCAACGCGGAATATATTGTGGTACGAGCCAATCACCCAGATCGCGCCATTGGGCTTGAGCAGACGATGCGCCGCCTTCAGCCATTCGCGGGTAAACTGATCATAGGCCCCAAAGCTGGAGAACTGATCCCAGTGATCATCAACCGCATCCACCTGAGAGTTATCCGGGCGGTGCAACTGACCTTTCAACTGCAGATTATAGGGCGGATCAGCGAAAATCAGGTCAACCGACGCCTCGGGCAGACTGTTCATCACATCGATGCAGTCCCCGGATAGAATCGTGTTTATTGGGAGCGCTTTTGCGCCCTTTTTGGTGGTCGTTGTCATATCACTGCCTCAAGTGTCCACGGCGCTTTTGCGCTCATTTGGTTGAGACAAGGATGAGTCAAAGACGATTCGCCGTCAATTTCTTTTTTGAATCAGCGACTTACAATTTACTCTTGATACAAGATATTGTGGACCGGCTTGAACGAACGTCTATGGTGTGGGGTCACCCCGAGATTTTGCAGCGCTTCCCTGTGTTGTTTTGACGGATAACCGGCGTTTGTCTCCCATCCATAACCCGGATGCTGTTGCGCCAAATCCACCATCACCTGATCACGCCAGTTTTTCGCAAGGATCGAAGCGGCCGCAATCGACACCGACCGGGCATCCCCCTTCACTACGGCCTGCGATGGGAGTGTCAGCCCGTGCGGAATCAAGTTGCCGTCGATCAACAGGAAATCCGGTGCTGGCGACAGCGCCTCAACCGCGCGCTCCATCGCCAGATGCGATGCCCTCAGGATGTTGATCTCGTCAATCTCGGTAACCGAGGCTTCGGCCACCGCAAATGCGGCACTGCTCCGAATCTCTGCGTCCAGTGCCGCCCGACGTTTAGCCGTCAGCTTCTTTGAATCATTCAACCCTTCGGGGATGTTCTGCGGATTCAGGATCACGGCGGCGGCCACAACCGGCCCGGCCAACGGTCCGCGCCCGACCTCATCCACACCTGCGATACGGATATGGCCCCGGTCCAGCAGCGCCTGCTCTAGTTCAAAATCTGGCTTTGTCATGCCTTTGGAAAACCGTGTTTCGTACGGCACCGCAAGGAAAAAGAGAGGGTGGCCCAAACCACCCTCTCTCACACGGCGCTTCTTTGGCGCCGCTCCTGCTCAACCGATGTTACTGGTAAACGACACGGTATCCTTTCTGGCGCAGGCATGCGGGTTCGTATGCCCGTTTGACCTTTTGACCATTCCAGAATCCGACCTTGCACTCTTGCGGCAGGCTATTGGCATGTTTGTAGTGTTTCTTAAGGCATTTCGGTCCAAGCAGCGGATGATCCTGTGAATAGCCGTTGTATGTGCGCAGGCAGCGCTGCGGCAGGTCGTACCGCGCCACACGCGGCGGCAGAGGGCGCACTGGCTGTGGAGTGTAAGGTGCCGGGGTATAGGTCTGATGGCGTGCCGCCCGATCCTTTTTCTTTTCCTTGTTGTAATAGTGAACTCCGGCCCCGATGATCGCGATGGCGGCCAACCCGCCAAGAATGTCCTTTGCATCCGCAGCCCGTGCCTGAGAGGCCGAGACACCGGTAATGGCAACAGCGGTCGCAATGATCAAAGCGATGAATTTCTTATGCATGATGCGTGTCCTTCTGATTGATTGGGCGACCGTGTGACAGACCGCGTCGTGATTGCACTGACACTGGGGTCGACCTGTCCAGACAAGCAATAACGGCCCATTGCTATCGGATATCAGACGCCGCAAACCCCTTAGGTTATTGAATATCGCGGCAACTCATGCGCAGGATGCGGCCTATGAAACAGATCCTCTCTTCTCTGACCTTTGCGGCCCTGATATCGCTTGGCTCTGCTGCGTCTGCGGCGGATTGCTATGCGGATTACAAGGCCAAGAAAGACAACCCACTGCGTCTACACTACGGGGTTATTCAGGTCTCGAACTGCGATAAGGGCCAGGCCCAGGCAGAAATCGCCCAGCGCCTGAGCGCGTCGGGCTGGACCCTGCTTGAAGTTCAATCCGTTTTCGGACCAGAAGGGTTAGATCAGAGGAAAGGCAATGCCGGACAATTCTATCTCCGTTTCTGATGCGCGCCGGTCTGGTGTCCGTCTGGTGGCGCTGGGTATCGCTGCCATTGTCGTCATTCTGATCACCGCCGCCGTTTTTCTGTTCTGGACCCTGCCCGACGCCAACGCGTTCAACGCGCGGGTCGAACGGCTGTTTGTCGAGGCCGATTTGACCTCGCAAACCGAAATCCGGTTGCTTGAGATTCTGGCCCAGTCCGGCACTGCCTTTGCCGACACCCTGTCCAGTTACCGGATGGTCATCTATGTGTTGCTGGTTTTTGCCAGCGCGATGATGATTTCAGCACTGGTGTTTCTGGTGATGCTGGTTCTGATGAATCGGCGCATGGCACAGATCGAGCGTACGGGCATTCAGGTGACCTCGCTGTTGATCAGCCGCGAGGAAAACACCGTGTACCTCAACAACATGGATTTCAAACTGACGCCCGCCGCTATGGAAACCCTGTCTGTTCTGGCGGAATCCCGACTGGATGACGAGGTTTTATCCGGTGCCCAGATCGAAGGTATGATTTCCGGCCGCGATGCTGCGGATTGCGACGAAGCCGCTGGAGCCACCCGTATCAAGCGGTTGCGCGATGCGCTTGGGAACCAGATGGTCAGCGAACTACTGGTCAAGAATATCGCCAAGAAAGGCTATATGCTGTCCATCGAAAAAGATGTGATTCAGATGGTCTGACCTCTGCGGTGACCTCCCGCGACGGGATTTTTCCCGTCGCAGCCCCTTGGAATGTCAGGCGCAAAACCCCATTCTAGACAAACCCCGGGCAAGGGAGGTCGCATATGAACGTCCACGCCGCACCAAAGATCAATGGATATGGAATCTCGGTTGAACCGCTGGATGGTAGGATTGCCATTTATCGGAACGATATACTCTTGGCAGAAAGCACCAACGCCAAGGTCATGTATGAAACGCGCCTGCCCCCCACGATCTATGTTCCGCGCGCAGATGTCTGTGTTGATCTGAGCGTAGAAACAGACCTGCAAACATTCTGCCCTTTCAAAGGCACCGCCACCTACCACGACATCAATCTGGGTTCCGAAAACCTGGCCAATTCCGTCTGGGCCTATGAAGAAGCCCTGCCTGAAAGCGCGGCCATCCAAGGCTGCATCGGGTTTGTGCCCAGTGCCTATACAAAAATCGATCTGGGCGACAACCGCCTTCGCGAACCTGATGACGGCAATATCAGCGGGCCGCTGATCGATTGGCTGATGCGTGGTGCCTCGACCGCGACAACGCCCGAAAGCTTTACCAAAGCTCTGGCTGAAAAGATGTTGGAACATGGTATCGCGATCCAGCGCCTGAGCATTTTGGCCTGGTCTCTGCACCCACTGATCGCGGGTAAGCACTATATCTGGGAAAAAGATGAAGACGAGATTCTGACCCGGGCGCCGACCTATGAAATCTATGATCACCCGGCGTTCATCAACAGCCCGTTGCGGCATGTATCGAACGGCTTGGGCGGCGTGCGTCAAAGGCTGAACGATGAGAACCCGCATAACAGCTTTCCGATCATGGAGGATTTACGGGCCAAGGGTGCGACTGACTATGTTGCGATGCCGTTGCCGTTTTCCGATGGACGGACCAACGTTCTGACCCTGACCTGCGATCACCCGGATGGGTTCACCACGGAAAATCTGGGGCTGGTCTTTGAATGCTCGTCTGTCATTGCCCGTTTCTACGAAGTGTTCATGCAGCGTGAAAACGCGCAGGTCTTGCTGGAGACTTATGTAGGCAAACGCACCGGCGCGCGCGTTTTGGGCGGTGAGATCAGGCGCGGGGATGGGGATGAAATCGACGCGGCGATCATGTTCTGCGATCTCCGCAATTCGACGAGCCTGGAAGAGAAGCTGGGTCGGAACGCCTATATCAATCTCCTGAACGAGTTCTTTGAAACAGTTTCGGGCATCGTCCATGACAATGACGGAGAAGTTCTGAAATTTATTGGTGACGCGGTTCTGGCCGTTTTCCCGGCAGCTGACGACAACGCCAGCACCGCCCGCATCAATGCCCAGCGCTCGGCGATCAAAATTGTTGAGACTTTGGGAGATCTCCGCAAAGCAGGCACCGACGCGCATTGCGACTGTTCGATTGGCGTTTCCTACGGGCGTGTCACCTACGGCAATGTGGGCTCACGCGAGCGCCTTGATTTTACAGTTATAGGTCAAGCTGCCAACGTCGCGGCACGTCTGGGTGAATTCGGGAAAACCAAAGGTCATCGGATTGTCGTTTCTGAAGACATTGAACCGGCCTGTTTCAACGCAGTGTCGCTAGGTGAAGTCAAGCTGCACAACGTGTCCCAACCGGTCAAATCATACGCTTTGCGAACCGCAGCAGATGAGATTCTGAACAGTTGACGCCTACCCTTCGCGGTGTCGGAAATGAATTTGGCGCGGCCAAATTCCTGCGACTGTGAACGGGTAACTTCGATCCGAGAATTCAATACTCATACCGCCCCAAGCAATATCAATGCAGTTTGCGCAGGCGTGATCGTATTCTGAAGCTGAGAAATCTGGCTTCTGGCCAAATAAGTATCGGTCAGCTTTTTGATAGAGTCCTGATCCGCAAACTGGGCCAAATCATTCGATCCGGTCAGTTGGAACAATCTGTCTTTGAACTCGACCAGTTGCTTGTCGATATCCAGTTGCGCAAAAGACGACGGCAGGCCAAGCGCGGTTTCCATCATGCTGCGCAATGGTGGCAATCCCATGAGATCGAACCATTTCGTATCTGCCGATGACTTTTTTTGCGCCAGATCCGCCAGTTCTCGCCGGGCAAAGAGCGAAATACGCATCGTCTCGTCCGACTTTCCAACCGCAATTTCAAACCGTGCAGATACATTGGCCTGAGCGATCTCTTCCATATTGGCGCGTTCAGTCGTTTTGCGAACAGCTCCGGGACCGAATCCGAAAGCATCCGAGAGCTCTCGATACCGTTTGTCCGCCAAACGATTGGACAACGCATCCCTGGCCTGTGTGCCATCCTCAAGGATTTTCCGAATGAAAAACCGGTTGTCCAAATCTCCTTCCAGACCAAACGCACCCAACGCGACCTGTAACAATCTGCGATCCGATACCAGTTGTTCGGCAGTTTCCACTTTTCCGATGTTTTCCAGAAAGTACTTCGTTTCCCTCTCATTCACCGTCGAGGAGGAAAAACTCTGGATCTGCGCGTCATAGGTGCGCTGCAAAAAGCGCCAACCTACAATCCCGCCGGCTGGAACAACAGGCTGGAAGGTCATCGCTGATAGGCCATCAGCCGCTCTTCCCGCGGCAGTAGCGAGCGGAGCGATTTGAGGCATTTGTAGTAATGCTCAGCCACCAGCGCATCCGTGGCCTCAGACAACACCCGGCGGCTGTCAGCATCGGTAAATACCTGACTCAGTTCTTCGACACGGCGCAACAATTGCTGACGCGCTTGCCCGGGCTCCATATCCCCCGACAAAACAAGCTGCGCGGCGTAACACACGCGCCGTACTGGTGTGTTCACTTCGTCGGGGTGAATCGCATCTCTCAGCCGCAGGACATTTGCCTGGGGTGTCATGATCGAAAAACGGCCGCGCCGATCTCCGTTTTCTATCACGACACCGTTGATCAGAACCCTCTCTTTCGGGGCGAGCTTCAAGACCAGACCGCTCATCAAGTTGTCCCCATCTGACGCAATCCACGCAGAACGGCCGTGTTGATTTCCACCAAAGGTTCAACCGTTGCTCCATCGCCCAAAACGCGGCTGGAGTGTTGTTCCGTGAATTCCGCAAGGTAGAAGATTCTGGCCCTTAAATCGCTCGGCAAAGCGTTATCGGAATCTGCGACACCGGTTGCCAGCACACCCCATAGCCGCCGGTTTTCGTGCACGGCCTGAACAAACGCTGAGAAATCGGTTGCCTTTCGGGCTGTTGCCGCTTTGAGACGCCGTGTGATCCTTGAAATCGCCTCGTATTCGGTGTCACGGGGCGTTCGTGTCGGCGCAGCGGTTTGGGCATAGGTTTGATGGGCTAGGGTTTGCGGTGTCACTTGAAATCCTTCCAAAAGGCCAACTTCAGGCAGTCAGAGAAGGGGCACGAAATCCGTGCCCCCACCAGTTTTTTGGTTTAGCGGAACAGCGACAGGATCGATTGCGGCGCCTGATTGGCGATCGACAGCGACTGTGTTGCCAATTGTTGCTGTACTTGCAGGGCCTGCAATCGTGCCGAGGTCTCTTCCATGTCCGCATCGACCAGCGAGCCGATACCCGATTTGAACGAGTCCGACAGGTTCGAGATGAACTCTTTCTGGGTTTCGATACGCCCCTGGGCGGACCCGAAAGCAGCCGACGCATCAATCGATGTATCGATCAGCGACTCGACTGCAGCCAGAGCAGCGGTCGCACCCGCTCCGGTCGACACATCAATACCGGCCAGAGCACCCAGTCCACCGGAACCCGCATTCACGAACTGGGCCGAGAACGAAATGTCAGCGCCTGTACTATTGGTGACCGCCAAGGTCCCGGCGGTACCTGAATCATAGTTTACGGTCAAACCTGTGATGCCAAGCTCTTCAATCTTCGATTTCAAACCCACGGCGACCAGATCACCGGTTGTTGTCGCGGCGGCATCCGCAGCAGAAACGGTGTACGACACTACCTTATCATTGATAGCTACGACTACCTTATCTCCTGCGGCAAAGGTGCCGCTTGATTCATCGGTGACCAAAGCTGTTGCAGCAGTCGCACTATTGGCAATAGTTGCACCCACGCGATCATTGCCGGTCGACGCGCCGGTCGATCCGTCAAAGACCTGCTTGGTAACGTAGCCGCCGGTCGACAGGTTTTGCCCGGAAACGGTGATGGACGATGCGGTCACGGCCCCGGTGTTGTCACGATCCAGCGACGCCAGGATCGAGGCAGAACCAGAAGAACCGTTAACCAGGTTCAGACCGTTGAACTGAGCTGCGCTGACAACAGATCCAATCTGATTTTTCAGCGCAGTTACGTCGTCGTTGATTTTGCCGCGATCAACATTGTCTTCCTGCGCCGCAACAATCTTGCTTTTCATCTGCGTCAGCAGATTGGTGACGGTTTCCGCGGCGTTGCGGGCGACGGCAACGGTCGATTCACCAAGCGCCAGACTGTCTTTGATTGCGTTGAAGCCTTTGACATCCGACTCCATCACTTTGGAAATCGCCCAAACCGCCGAGTTGTCCTTGGCCGTTGCGACATCCTTGCCGGTCGAGATTGCGTTCTGGGTCATCGCCAGGTTTTTGTTGACCGACTTGAGAGTTTGCAGCGCAACCATCGCGCCATTGTTTGTCAGAATGCTGGACATAGCTTTCATCCTTTTCCATTCGGGCCATTTTTGCCCAAGTTCACCCCGCAGAATCTGCAGGCTTTGGTGTCTTTCTGACCTTTGCGACGCGCCGCATGGCCGTTCGCGCCACCTGTTGTTTTCAGGTGCAGCACCACTTTTGAACCTGATCCCCTAACGGAGTGCTAAAACGCCCGAACCAGAAATTTCGGATTTGAATCAAACCTATACCTAAGCCCGTTTTTCCAGCTTCGCTGTGCTGCGCACCGTAAACTCACTGCGCTGCCCGTCTGCTCCATAAGTGCTGAATTCCTGCCGAACACGCCGCAGCTCGGCCATTCGGCTGGCCACGGCGCGGATACCTTCGGCTGCGCTGTTCAGCAGGGCCTGATTGCGCTCGGCTTTCTGCTGAACGCGAATCAACGCGTCGCTCTCCAGGACCTGAAGATCGTTGATCGCGCCGATCAGCTTTTCTTTTTCGAGCACCATGTTCGACAAACGATCCAGATCCCCCTGCACAAGCGCAGCACGTTCCAAATCCAGAACTTCTTCCAGAGATTTGATCAGCGTTGTATCGGCCTCAGACGTCATCGGTTCTCTCCATCAGTGACTTAAGCAGGATTTCGGACAAGCCAACACCGCCTGACCGCGCCAGTTGCTGCGCTTGGTGCTGCACAAGAAGCGAAGAAAACTGGTCTTCACCTGCCCCACCGCCAAAAGATTGACGCGTTTTGCCCAGCCCTGCGGACTTCAACATTTCGCCTAAAAACGCTGCTTCCAATTCAACGGCGGCCTCTTTCAGTCGGGTCTGGGTTGATGGCGATTGAGACGCCTGAGCAAGTGCCGAAACTTTCATAGCATTCTCCGAAATTTGCTTCGAACTTTCTCGATCAAAGGCGAAAGCGGTTAAAATAAACGTAACTTCCTGCGGGCAGTGTTCTGATCAACCACACGGAGCCGGAGCAAAATGCCCAACCCATTAACAATGGCGATCTCAGCGCCGAACACGACCGAAAAACCCGCCGCACCTGCAAGGGGCCCGGTTCAGAAAACGGGTTCCGAGAGCTTTGAGGATATCCTTGGGCAAGAGGGTGCTAGCCCAAACGCACCCGACGTTGAGGTGACCGACATTATTACAGAAAGCATCAACGCGACTTCTGAAGTTGAGATTGAGGTTGAGATTGAGGTTGAGGTTGAGGTTATGCCGATCACAACTTCCGGGGCACCGGCAACAACAGAACCCGCCGCAGCTGCCCGACAGTTGGGTCATTCACAAAACTCCGCTGAAATCGCCGAACTGCCAAACATCGATCAGGAAATTCCGGCGCAATCTCAGCCTACAACAGAAAAGCTGGCGGCTTTCGCGACAATGGAACAGCTGGAAAGTCCAGCGCAGACAGGGCTGGTGCAACGAAGCGACTCAACCCTTCCCGGTTCACCGCACCCGTTGGACAAGCATGTGCCGGGCGTCGCCCCACAACCCGTGCAACTGGCTCAGGTATCCGAGAATGGCCGCGTTCTTGATCAACTTGTCGAACCGAAAAGTGTGGCTACCGGGCCTGATGCCATTCTGGCCCTAAACACTGAAAAGGTACCGCCGCAACAAGTGGTCGCCTCAACGCCAGAAACGCCAACGCCGGGTCTTGCGCCTTCGGTTGCGCAACTTCAACTGATGGCAAACGCCACCGAAACCGAACCTGCGGCACTCAATCAAGAGGTTGAAGTCGTTCATGCGTCCAAGGAAGAACCCTTGCCGCAAACTACACGAGAGCCTGTTTCTCAGCTGAGCGGCCCGTCAAGTGCCGCCCGAGCTGAAATTGCGCGCGCGATCGCGGGTCAACTGGCGGCAACGATTCAGACACGGCCCGGATCAGGGGCAATGGAAATCGCACTGAACCCTGAGGAGCTTGGGCGTGTCTCCATCGTGCTGAACGGTCGCGATGACGGCCTGCACATGAGCATCGCGACCGAGCGCCCGGAAACTCTGGACCTTATGCGTCGTCATTTGTCGGTTCTTGCGGAAGAGTTTCAGAAACTGGGCTATGGGGATCTGAGTCTTGATCTGGGAACCTCTTGGAATTCAGGCGCGCAGGAACAAGGTGCAGACGGCACCGAACCCCATGCAGCCCTGCATTCAGATCCAGTTCAGAGCGAACAGATCGCTCAACCCACCCCCAACTCACAGATGCTGGCCGCAGGCGCGGGCATCGACATGAGGATTTGACCAATGATCACTCCCGTCAACGCCAAGCAAACCGCGACACCTCAGCAACCCGCCGCAGCATCGAAGAGTTCTGCGATCACATCGGATTTCGAGACATTCCTGAAGATGCTAACTGCGCAAGCACAAAACCAGGACCCATTGGAGCCGATGGATGCGACCGATTATGCCTCTCAGTTGGCCCAGTTTTCGATGGTCGAACAACAGGTTAAGTCCAATGACCTGTTGACAGCCCTGACCAAAACACTGGGCGGCGTCAATCTGAACGAACTTGCAAGCTGGGTTGGAATGGACGTTCGTTCAACCTCGGCCTTTCACTTCAAAGGTCAGCCGGTGAAGTTGTTCGCTCAGGCCGATCCAAAGGCGGATGCCGCGAAACTGGTGATCCGCGATAGTAAAGGTACGGTCATCGACAAGGTCACAGTTCCCACCACAAGCAAAGAGTTCGTCTGGGCGGGTGTGGATTCCTCGGGCAATCCACGGGCATCGGGGAACTACACCGCAAAACTGGAAAGCTACAAAGACGGTAAGCTGCTTTCTGAGAAACCCGTCGCCACCTATAATCGCGTCGTCGAGGCGCAGGTTGGCGATGACACCGTGTTATTGACTTTGCAGGGGGGGCAAGAGATTCCAGCAACTCAGGTTACTGCGGTCCGAACTGGTTCTTGATCTGTCGGGCGCGACGGGCCAAAGCTTGGCGAACCGACTCGCCAGAAAAAGTGATAAACCTCTGTCCGACCTGCCTGCCCCTCCTCAAGATCTTGTTGACCAACTCCATCTGCAAGGGCTGGTCAGCGCACACCCACAGTTCGAGACCTTGTATGGCGGACGCACCAACAAGGTGTGGAAAGTTCTGGGCGGCGATGGTGACAAAGTGCTGAAACTCTACAGCACTGAATTGCGTAACCCCTTGTTTCGAAATGATGCCGAGTTGGAAGCTCAATGCCTCAAGACGCTTGGACCAACGGGCTTTGTACCAAGGCTACGCGCCGCAGGACAGTTTTGCGACGCCCATTGGGTCTTTTATGACCACGCACCGGGCGCGCCATGGCAGCAGGGACCTGATCGGGTTGGGAACTTGCTGCGCAGGCTTCATTCCCTTTCCGTGATCATTCAGGCACCTGCCGGATGCAATGGCAGCGCGGACCTGATGGCTCATGGGCACAGAATCCTGCAAGGCTGCACGTCAGATGCCCGCGACCGACTAGTAGATCTGCAACCTTCAATATCCGTCGCGCCAACCGAACAGGTTTGTCTGATCCACGGCGACCCGGTGGCTGGGAATATCCTGGTTGCGACGGACGGCCTGACTTTGATCGACTGGCAGTGCCCGGCCCTTGGCGATCCATGCGAAGACCTTGCGCTTTTCCTGTCTCCGGCGATGCAAGTGCTTTACCGCGGCTCACCGCTGACGGAATCTGAGGAAGAACTGTTTCTTTCGACTTACGGAAGACCTGAAGTTGTTGCGCGCTACCAACAACTCAAACCATGGTATGCGTGGCGGATGGCAACCTATTGCCTTTGGCGCGTCGAAAACGGTGCACCCGACTACGCAAAAGGGTTGAAACTGGAAACAGCCATTCTGTGACGAGATCCGTTACCGCAGATCGGCTAGCGCCATCATGGCGTAGGCCGGCAGCATAAGCGCACGACGCCAGCGGCCAAAGGGAAATCGACCCGGCGTTTGCGTCATCGGGGTCGGCAGGCCAGCGTCCTGTCCCAGAACCAACCGCGCCAAAGCTCGACCACTAAACGTGCCCATAGCAACCCCATTGCCGTGATACGCAAACCCGGCATACATCCCTGTCTGGTCTGGTACAGGGCCTACGAAGAGCATCAATGCACGTGACAGGCAAACCATTCCAGACCAGATATGAGTGGCCTCGATCATCTCCCATTCCGGGAACATCCGTTTGAAATCCTTTTGCGCCTTTTGCCGAATGGCAACCTCCGACCGGTGGATGATCGCAAACCACCCCTCATACCGAACAGAAACCGCCCGTCCGGCATCAAGCGGAAATAGTGCCAAAGATTGCGCGTGTCGTAACACTTCTGATCTGAGGTCCAGCCCTGCGCCGATTGCTCGGACTGATCAATGGGGCGCGTTACCATAACCGTCGATTGCGTCGGCATATATCGTCCAGAAATCCAGGCTGGAGTATCCTCGCTGGAATAGCCGTTGGTGCACACTAAGACGGCTCGCGCGTTGACCGGCCCGGTCTGCGTTTGCAAGACAAAGCCTGATGCCTTTTTCTCAATGTTCAGAACCGGGCTTTTCTGGAACAATTGCGCACCCTTGGCCTCAGCGGCTCTGGTGAGCCCGAGCAGGTATTTGCGGGGGTTCAACCCAAATCCAATCGGCAGCAGTGTAACCGCCAAGACAACAAAACCCGCCATTGCGACCCGACGCACCCCACCCCGGAGGGCCAGCTTCGAAGACCACAACCGAAGCGGTTTCAGCCAGATGAAAGGCAGCAGAAATCCCGGTAAAGCCGCCACCGACGATGGCGACATCGACCTTCAGGCCACCCTGAAGCTCTGATCAATCCGGGCTGGCAATTGTTTCGTCCCACCAACAGCCATCGCGAGGTGCATCGCTATAGGCGTAGTCCGGGAAAATCCTCCTCATTCAGCGCGCGCAGCGGCCAATTCGCCCTGCCGCTGACGCACCATCGCGCGCTTGGTCACAGGCGAGGCCGTGATTACCCGACCGTCACAACGGCAATCATGAGTGTGGACAACGCATTGATTTCCGGGCTGACGCCAAGGCGCACGGCCGAGAAGATCTTGATCGGCAGCGTCGTGGCCGACGGCCCCGAGGTAAATGATGCAATCACCAGATCATCCAGCGACAAGGTAAAGGCCAGCAACCAGCCAGAGATCACCGCCGGTGCGATGATCGACAGGGTGACAAGGCGGAACGCCTGCGCCGGTGTGCATCCAAGGTCCAGCGCCGCTTCGTCCAGCGAGCGATCAAAGGTGACGAGACGCGAGGATACGACAACCGAAACGAAACACATCGAAAAGGTCGTATGGGCCAGAACGATGGTCAGAATACCGCGATCCAGCCCGATGCCGATGAAAAGCAGCTGCAACGACAGGCCGGTAATCACTTCGGGCATCACCAAAGGCGCGTAGATCATGCCGGAAAGCAGTGTGCGGCCAAAAACCTCCCACCGCGGACCAACACATAGGCGGCAGCCGTTCCCAAAATAGTCGCCAGCGTAGAAAAAAAGACCGCGATCCGGATCGTAACCCATGCGGCATCCAGAAACGCCTCGTTTTGCAGCAGCTCTCCGTACCATTTGGTTGAGAACCCGGCCCAGACGGTGACCAGTTTGCTTTCGTTGAAACTGAAGATGATCAGGATGACCATCGGGATATACAGGAACGCAAAGCCCAGCGTCAGCGAAACCGTGTTAAACCAGCTAAATCTGTTCATCCCTCAGCCTCCGCCTGTTTCTGCTGGGTACGCTGGAACAGCACGATGGGGACCACGAGGAACAGCAGCAGCACGATGGCCACAGCACTTGCCACCGGCCAGTCACGGTTCGAGAAGAATTCTTCCCAAAGAACCTTGCCGATCATCAGCGTGCCGGAGCCACCCAGCAGCGACGGGATCACGAACTCACCGATCACGGGGATCATCACAAGGAAGCACCCCGCTATGATGCCGGGTTTGGACAATGGAATGGTCACCAGCCAGAACGCCTGCACACGGGAGCATCCCAAATCCTCAGCAGCCTCGATCAGCGATCCATCCAATCTTTCCAATGCTGAATAGATCGGCAGAATCATGAAAGGCAGATAAGTGTAAACGATGCCGATATAGACAACGGTCGAGGTGTTCAGGATCGTCAGCGGGTCGAGATGTTACCGGTCCACAACAAAATCTGGTTGAGATACCCTTCGTTCGACAGAATGCCCATCCACGCGTAAACCCGGATCAGGAATGAGGTCCAGAAGAGCAGGATCACCAACATCATCAATTTTGGTCGCCATTCCTGGGGCGCCCGGGCCATGCCATAAGCAATGGGATAGCCCACAAGCAGTGTCAGAAAGGTCGAAATCAACGCGATCTTGACGCTGGACAGGTAGGCTTTCCAATACAGGTCGTCCTCGGTCAGCCAGACATAGTTCTCAAGATCAAGCTGGCTGAAGAACTCTTTGATTCCCGCCCATCCGGAAGAAAGATCCAAAGTCGGTGTATAGGGCGGGATTGCAAGCGCGGTATCCGACAGCGAGATTTTCAGAACGATTAAAAACGGCACCAGAAACAGCGCCAGCAGCCAGACCTAAGGGATGGCGATCAGAACAGCGCGGCGCATCAGTTGGCCAGCAGAACCGCAGCCGTAGCCGTCCAGGACAGCCAGACCGGGTCTTCCCAGGAAAACGAACGGCGCGAGATGCGGCGGGTGTTCGCCGTCTGTGCCTCGATGATTGTGCCGTTTGCCAATTCGACATGATAGGTGGACAGATTGCCCAGATAGGCAATGTCATGAACCTTGCCCTGAACCGCATTGACCGCGTCGGCTGGCCGCTCGGCAGAGATTGTCACTTTCTCGGGGCGGATCGCCAGATGGCAGGGCTGCCCGTTTGAGAAACCGGCGGACGATGATGCCGTCAGCGGGGCCTGACCCTCGGCCCAATCGATCTGATAGGTGTCTTCTCCGGCTGACGCGGCACGACCTTCGATGATGTTCACATCTCCAATGAAATCGGCAACATAAACAGAGGCAGGGTTTTCATAAATTCGGTCCGGGGTGGCAACCTGCATCAACCGCCCTTGGTCCATCACCGCCACACGGCTGGCGACGGTCATGGCTTCTTCCTGATCGTGGGTGACGATGACAAAGGTGGTGCCGGTCTTCTCCTGAATATCCATCAGTTCAAACTGCGTATCCTGACGCAGTTTTTTGTCCAGCGCGCCCAGCGGTTCATCCAGCAACAGCAGCCTGGGTGCCTTGGCCAGCGAACGTGCCAGTGCTACCCGCTGCCGCTGACCACCGGAAATCTGGTGCGGTTTGCGGCGGGCGAACTGTTCCAGTCGGGTCAGGCGCAGCATCTCTTCCACCCGATCCTCCAGATCATGCTTGGGCATGTTGTCCCGGCACAGACCGAAAGCGATGTTCTCCCAGACGCTGAGATGCGGGAACAGAGCATAGGACTGGAACATCATGTTCACGGCCCGCTTGTTCGGCGGAATCGGATCGATGTCCTGCCCACCCAGCAGGATATGGCCTTCGGTCGGTGTCTCGAACCCGGCAAGCATCCGCATCATCGTTGTCTTACCGCACCCTGATGGACCAAGCAGAGCAAAGAACTCTCGTTCGAATACATCCAGCGACAGGTTGTCGATCGCCGTGAACTCACCAAAGCGCTTAGTCACGTTCTGGAACTGGATCAAGGGTTTCGCCTGTGGGTCATCCCACGGCGCAAAAACGTCAGAAGTCAAAACGGCCCCCGCGTGGTCAGCAAGGACAATGTTTCACGCGGGGCAGTCGTTCGACCGCCTCGCGCTGTGACATCGGATCAGGTGCCTGACTTGATCTTGGTCCAAAGACGGGTCACGACCCGTTGCGTTTTCGCGGGATAAGGCGTCGTGATGTACAGGTTTTGCATCGTGGCATCATCCGGATAGATTGCCGGGTCGCCGATTACGTCTTCTACCAAAAACTCCTGAGACGCTTTATTGCCGTTGGCATAGTATACGTAGTTCGATGCAGCGGCCATGTTGTTGGCATCCAGAATGAAATTCAGGAACTTATGCGCACCCTCCGGGTTCGGAGCATCCGCGGGGATCGCCATCTGGTCGAACCACATAAGCGAGCCTTCCGCGAACGGATGGTATTCGATGTTTACACCGTTTTCAGCTTCGGCTGCGCGGTCTCGCGCCTGAAGGATGTCACCCGACCAACCCACTGCCACACAAATATCGCCGTTCGCCAGGGCATTGATGTATTCTGAACTGTGGAACTTCAGGATATGAGGACGAACGCCTGTCAGGATTTCTTCGGTCTTCTTGATCACATCCGGATCGTGGCTGTCGGGGTCTTCACCAATATACTGCAAAGCCATCGGTATCATTTCGGCTGGCGCATCAAGAAAATGAACACCGCATGACGCCAGCTTTTCCATGTTCTCTGGTTTCAGAACCAGGTCCATGCTGTTCAGGGCCACGTCATCACCCAAAGCTTCTTTGACCTTGTCGACGTTCACACCGATGCCCGTTGTGCCCCACATGTAGTTAATCGAATAGGCGTTGTTCGGGTCATACCCTGCGGTCCGCTCTTGGATAACGTCCCAAAGGTTGCCCGAATTGGACAGTTTGGATGCATCCAGTTCCTGAAACGCACCCGCCTGAATCTGACGCTGAAGGAATGTGCCCGATGGCACCACTACGTCATATCCCGATCCACCGGCCAGCATTTTGGTTTCCAGAACCTCATTGCTGTCGAATACATCATAGATCAGGGTCAGACCGGTTTCGTTCTCGAACTTTTCCAAAAGCTCTTCGTCGATGTAGTCGGACCAGTTGTAGACACGAACCTCCTCGGCGAAGGCCGCCGAAGTCCCCAATGCGATGACTGCTGTCATGGTCAGCGTTTTGATTGTCATTTTCTTCTCCCTGCAAATGCACAGGTATTTTTCCTTCTTCTCCCTGCAAATGCACGGGTATTTTTCCGTTTTTCTAGATTTGATCAAGTTTTGCCTTCTAGCGAGATCCAGAGTATGGTTTCACGAGGTCAGTCACCTGACAAGTCAGGGTTAGTCGAAACAGGAAGAACCAATTGGATTTGATCAAAAATAAGGCATCCGCGCCCCGAAGCGATGGTGGAAAACAACCCGCGCATGAGCAGGTGTACCAAACGCTCAGATCGCAGATCCTTTTTGGAGAACTGATCCCAGGGCAGCCTGTCACGATCCAGGGTCTGACTGATTCGCTGAGCGTAGGAATGACTCCGGTGCGTGAGGCGATCCGCCGGTTGATCTCGGACGGGGCGCTAGTGTTTCAGGGCAACCGCCGCGTCAGTGTGCCTTTGCTGTCCCCTGAAGATGTCGAAGAGATGATTTTCGCCAGAATTTCAATAGAATCAGAGCTTTCACGACGTGCAACGGCCAACCTTCAGTCCAAGGACATTGATCATCTGGAACGTATCGACATGCATCTTGACCGCATGATCACCGATGGGGATGTAGGTGGATATCTGCGTTTGAACCAAGCGTTTCATGAAACGCTTTATTCCTATGCAAACGCCCCGATTCTAAGTGATCTGACCGAGAGGCTGTGGCTCAGGTTCGGCCCATCCCTGCGTGTTGTCTGCGGCCGTTTCGGAACACAAAGCCTTCCGGACCGACACAAGGATATCATCGCCGCATTGCGCAAAGGTGATGCTGAAAAGGTCGCCAAAGCAACGGCTCAGGACATTGAACAGGGCATGGAGTTGATGGCGGGTGCCCTTACATCTGCCTGATTCAGCCCGATTCGATTGACAGCGTTAAATTTGATCATATTGTAATCACCAACTGCTCTTGTGGGAGATTCTCCGATGTCCACCATCACCAACCATATGCCAACCGCCGAATTGCAGGCGCTGGATGCAGCGCATCACATTCACCCTTTCTCGGCCAATGGAGCGCTGGGGCAGGAAGGCGCGCGCGTTATTACACGTGCCAACGGGGTTTACCTGACCGACAGCGAAGGTAAGGAAATTCTGGACGCTATGGCGGGTCTGTGGTGCGTCAATATCGGCTACGGTCGTGACGAACTGGCCGATGTCGCCGCGCGCCAGATGCGCGAGCTGCCCTACTACAACACCTTCTTCAAAACGACCCATGTTCCAGCCATCGCACTGGCCGCCAAAATTGCCGAACTGGCCCCGGGCGATCTGAACCATGTCTTTTTTGCCGCTGGCGGGTCAGAGGCGAATGACACCAACATCCGTCTCGTGCGCACCTACTGGGCCGAGAAAGGCCAGCCCGACAAGAACATCATCATCAGCCGGCATAATGCGTATCACGGCTCGTCCGTGGGCTCGGCGTCGCTGGGCGGCATGGCCGGGATGCACGCACAAGGCGGCATCCCGATTCCGAACATTCACCACATCAACCAACCCAACTGGTGGGCCGAAGGGGGCGACATGTCTCCCGAAGACTTCGGGCTGGCGCGTGCGCGCGAGTTGGAAGAAGCGATTCAGGAACTGGGCGAAGACCGCGTCGCGGCCTTTATCGCCGAACCCGTGCAGGGCGCGGGCGGCGTGATCGTGGCGCCGGACACCTACTGGCCGGAAATCCAGCGTATCTGCGACAAATACGATATCCTGTTGATTGCCGACGAGGTTATCTGTGGCTTTGGCCGTACCGGTAATTGGTTCGGGTCCGAAACCGTTGGCATCAAGCCGCATATCATGACCATCGCCAAGGGGCTCAGCTCGGGATATGCGCCCATCGGCGGGTCAATCGTGAATGACGAGATCGCCGAAGTGATCGGGGGCACCGAATTTAACCACGGTTACACCTATTCCGGCCACCCGGTCGCAGCCGCTGTGGCGCTGGAGAACCTGCGCATCCTCGAAGAAGAGAAGATCGTCGAGCATGTGCGCGACGTGGCCGCCCCGTACCTGAAAGAGAAGTGGGAGGCTCTGACAGATCACCCGCTGGTGGGTGAAGCAAAGATCGTTGGCATGATGGCTTCCATCGCTCTGACTCCGGACAAAGCCAGCCGCGCCAAGTTCGCATCCGAGCCCGGCACGGTCGGCTATATCTGCCGCGACCGGTGCTTTGCCAACAATCTGATCATGCGCCATGTGGGGGACCGGATGATCATCTCACCCCCGTTGATCCTGACCCCCGCGGATATCGACGAGATGTTCGTGCGGATTCATAAGTCACTGGACGAAGCCCAGGCCGAGATCATCGCACAGGGGCTGATGAAAGCCGCTTCCTAAAATCAGCAATTTACGCAAACCCGAGGCGACCCGTTTAGGTCGCCTTTTTTACCGCAGCCGCTCTAACAGTGTCGCAGTCGGGTATCCGTCCGGCACCAGGCCCTGCGACAGTTGATAGGCGCGCACCGCGTTGATCGTGTTCGGCCCTGTGCGCCCATCGATACCCTTTGTATCGAACCCCGCTTCGGTCAGACGGGTTTGCAGCTCTTTTTTCTCGGTGAAGCTCAGCGCCCGTTCCCCACGCGGCCAGCCGGACAGAAACGAGTCACCACCCGCAAGCCGGTCGGACAGGTGTCCGATGCCGATCACATAAGCGTCCGCCCCGTTATAGGCTTCGATCACTCTGAAATTGTCAAAAATCATCAGCGCCACGCCCTGCCCCCCTGCCGGAAGCAGGATCGAAGCCTCTCCGTGATCCGGTACGGCCTGACCGTTCCGGGCCACCACACCCCGCGCGGCCCACGCGGACGGCATCAACGCAAAATCCCGGCGGGCTGCCGCGTAATCGAAATCGGCAGGCAAGCGCACCTCCACACCCCAGGGCTGCCCCTTTTTCCAACCGTGCCGCGCCAGATAAGACGCCGCTGAGGCCAGAGCATCGGTCGGATCATCCGACCAGATGTCACGCCGACCATCCCCATCGAAATCAACCGCGTGATCCAGAAATGACGTCGGCATGAACTGCGTATGCCCCATCGCGCCTGCCCAGCTTCCCAGCATGTTTCCGGCGCTGACATCGCCTGCCTGCACGATCCGAAGGGCCGCGATCAACTGCGTTTCAAAGAACTGCGCGCGCCGCGCATCGAAAGCCAGTGTCGCCAACGACCTGAGCGTCCGATTGCTGCCTCGATACGATCCGAACGAGGTTTCCAGACCCCAGATTGCCGTGATCACTTCCTTTTCAACGCCGTATTCGGCCTCGATCCGGTTCAGAACCTGCCGATGCCGCTGCATGGCGCCACGCCCGTTCGACAGGCGCGTGTCCGAGACGGCGGAATCCAGATATTCCCAGATCGGTTTCGAGAATTCGGCCTGATTTCGATCTCGCTTTATGACGTCCTCGTCAAAGGTCAGATCCGAGAACGCCCTGTTCAGCGTTCTTTGCGATATGCCCTGCTGCCGCGCGCGTTCCTGAAACGCGCCGAGCCAGGTCTGAAATCGTGCCGTCGCTGCGGCAGACACCCTCAAGGCCTCAACAGCAGGACGTCGGACCGGACGGATCGATACCGTCACATCCGCCGATGCCAGCTGTATCGTTTGGTGCGATGCTCCGCTGTCTGGCCATTTCGTGTTTTCTGTTGTGTCCGCCTGCACTATGGATGCCCACAATGCGACGGTCATGACGCCGCCTACGCATTTTTGCATTCCGAATTTTCCTGATTACTGCTCAATCCCAAGGTAGCGCAAAATCGGAAAATCGCAAAGCGCTCAGACGTCCGCCTCGCGCTCTTGTGCATCGCGCTCTGCGCGGATTTGCGCCAAAACCTCACGCAGCATGGGCACGCGATTTGGCCTAAAGCTTTGATCCGTCACCGACATGTCCTGCATTCGATCCAACCGGAAGACGCGAAAATCCTGCCTCAGATGGCACCAGCTTAGCAATACATTCGAGCGGTCGAGATAGACGATACTCAGCGGATTGACGCGCCGTTGCGTGGCGTCGCCTTTTGCGTCCGTGTACGAAAACTCAACCGCGCGTTCATCCCATGTCGCCTGTCGCAACGTGGCTACATCAATCGTTGGCGCAGGTGGACGGTTAAACCGTGTCGCGGCCAGTACTGCGTGGCTAAGCCGATGGGACTGGCGCTGCGGCAACCGTCCCTGCAGTTTCCGAAGCGCCGCACTGGCGGCATCTGACAAAGCCGGATCGCCTATTACCTGAACTTCGCGCAACCCCAGAACCAACGCTTCAAGCTCGTCATCAGTGAAGCCCAACGGGGGCAGTGTCGCGTCCTCGATCAAGGTAAATCCGAACCCTGCCTCACCGTCGATGACCGCCCCCAACCCGCGCAACGCATCAACATCCCTGTGAATCGTCCGAGCGGAAACGCCAAGGTCCTGCGCCAACTGCTCAGACGTCCTGGGCGACGGGCCGGAACGCAGGGCTTGCATCAGTTGGAACAATCGGGCGGTGCGAGACATGGTGCATCCTAGCTTAAACCTGATGACAGAAACTGTCATTAGCTCAGGTTAGTCATCTGGCATCCCGAAACCACGGAGCCACATGATGCTGACCCTTCTGACCTTTCCCTCTGCCTTCGGCCTATTCAGCGCCAGCCCGTTCTGCGTCAAGACGGCCTTGATGCTTCAACACTCCGGGCATACGTGGCAGCGCTCGGACATGCTGGACCCCCGAAAGATGCCGCATCAGAAACTGCCCGTTTTGCGCACACCCGAACGTCTGGTCCCGGACAGTGATCTGATCCGCGATTGGCTGGAACAGCAGGGCGCTGATTTCGATCAGGGGCTGACGGATGTAGAAAAGGCGCAGTCCCGTGCCCTTGTGCGCATGGCCGAAGAACACCTGTATTTCCACATCGTTCTGGATCGTTGGGGCAATAACGAGGTCTGGCCGATCCTGCGCGAGACGTTTTTCACAGGCATTCCGGCCCTGATCCGCAAGCCAGTGTCCAACTCGATCCGAAAATCTGTTCTGAAAGGGATCACGTCGCAAGGGATCGGACGGTTTTCGCTGTCCGAACGGCTGGACCGGATCGAACGCGATCTCGAGGCGATCTCAGCCTATCTGTGGCAGTCCTCGTTCCTGCTGGGGGATCGGCCGACATCTGCGGATATGAGTGTTGGGCCAATGCTCGCCGCGATGCGCGCAACCCCGGCAGATACCCCGCTGACCCGACGCATCAAACAGGATAACCTGCTGAGCAGCTACGTGGACCGGATGGAACAGGCGATACCGATTGCATGAAACCCTTTGATGACCCCTCGATCGCCTCAGCCTTTGAGGCCCTGCCCCCGCAGACACGCGCGGGGGCCTTGGCGCTGCGTGATCTGATCTTTGAGACGGCAGCCTTTCTGCCCGCGGCCAACCCGCTGCGAGAGGAGTTGCGCTGGGGCCAGCCCGCCTACCTTGCGCCCAAAGGGTCAACGATCCGGCTCGGGGCGCATAAGTCCGCAAGTTTCGCTCTTTTTGTGCATTGTCAGAGCCGATTGATGGGGGATTTCACGTCCGCCTTTCCGGGCGAAGACCGAATTGACGGAAACCGGGCCATCTTGTTCGACGACCCAAGCCAGATCGACGAAACCCGCCACGGTTGGCTGATTGCACGGGCGCTGACTTATCACCTCTGACGGCGCTTGCGTTCAACCTTGCGCTTGATCTTGTCTTTCTTGCGTTTGGTGCTGACGGCCTTTCGGCGGGTCGCCCGTTTGGCAGGCCCGCGACCGCGCGGCAGCGCCTGATCGTCAATCGACAACAACTCCAATTCCAGCCCGCCGGTGACTGGCGTCGCCTCGGTCAGGCGCACGGTTACGCGCTGGCCGATGGCGATGATCAGGCCGGTGTCCGAACCCATCAACGTCCCTGCCTCGCGGTCGAAGTGAAAGAACTCGCGCCCAAGCGACCGCACCGGCACCAACCCGTCCGCGCCGGTTTCGTCCATCTTCACGAAGGCCCCGAACCGGGCGATACCGCTGATCCGGCCAGAAAACTCATTGCCCACGCGTTCACTGAGGTAAGCGGCAAGATAGCGATCGGTCGTATCGCGTTCAGCCATCATCGAGCGGCGCTCGGTGTCCGAGATATGGGTGGCCGTCTCGTCCAGCCGCATGATTTCATCCTCGGTCAGCCCATCCTTGCCCCAGCCGTGGGCCGAGATCAGTGCCCGGTGCACGATCAGGTCGGCATAACGCCGGATGGGCGAAGTGAAATGCGCATAGTTTCGCAGCGCCAGCCCGAAATGGCCGAAGTTCTCGGGGTTGTAATAGGCCTGCGCCATCGACCGCAGGGTGGTCAGGTTGATCAGTTCTGCATCCTCGGTCCCGGCGGCGGCATTCAGCAGCGCGTTCAGGTGGCGGGTTTGCAGCACCTGCCCCTTGGCCAGATTGAGGCCCGCCGCCTGCGCCGTTTCCCGCAGGCTTTCCAGCTTTTCGGGTGCAGGTTCCTCGTGTACACGGAACAGCAGCGGGCGGCGCTTGGCAATCAGGGTCTCGGCAGCGGCCACGTTGGCGAGGATCATGAACTCTTCGATCAGCTTGTGCGCGTCCAGACGGTCACGGAACGCGACACTCTCGACCTCACCTTTGTCACTGAGAACGATCTTGCGCTCGGGCAGGTCCAGCTCCAAAGGTTGCCGAACCGCGCGGGCCTTTTTCAGCGAGGCATACGCGGCGTAGAGCGGTTTCAGCACCGTCTCAAGCAACGGCCCAGTGCGGTCGTTCGGGGTGCCGTCGATGGCCTCCTGCACCTCGGCATAGTTCAACGAGGCGGCAGAGCGCATCAGACCGCGCACGAACCGGTGACCGATCTTGTTGCCATCGGCGTCGACCTGCATCCGAACCGTGATACAGGCGCGCGGCACGCCTTCATGCAGCGAACACAGATCGCCGGACAGTCGATCCGGCAGCATCGGCACAACCCGGTCAGGGAAATAGCTGGAATTGCCGCGCTTGCGCGCCTCACGATCCAGTGCCGTGCCGGGCTGCACATAGGCGGCCACATCGGCAATGGCGACCCAGATCACATGCCCGCCGGGGTTCTTGGGGTCGTCATCGGCATGGGCATAGCAGGCATCGTCATGGTCGCGCGCGTCCGAGGGATCGATGGTCAGCAAGGGCATGTCCCGCAGGTCTTCGCGCCCTTTCAGGCCGACGGGCTTGGCCGCGTCGGCCTCGGCGATCACCTTGTCGGGGAAATCATCGGGGATGCCGTGCTGGTGGATCGCAATCAGCGACACAGCCTTGGGGGCCGACGGGTCGCCCAGCCGCTCCACAATACGCGCACGCGGCAGGCCCATGCGGTTCTTTGGTCCGGCCTGTTCGGCCTCGACCAACTCACCGTCCTTTGCGCCCAAAACCGCGCCATCGGCCACCAGCCATTCAGTCTGGCCGGTCTTGTCGATGGGCACGATCCGTCCACCCTCGGCCCCTTTGCGGAAGATGCCGACAATCTTGCGCGGGTTGGTTCCGATGCGGCGGATCAGACGGGCCTCGTAATTGTGGTCTTCCTCGTGCACCACGGTCAGACGGGCCAGAATGCGGTCGCCCTCGCCCAGCGCCGGGTCGCTGGCGCGGGTAATGATCAGAACGATGGGCTCGACCCCCTCGCCATGCCACTCCAATGGCCGGGCGAACAGGTCTCCGTCGGCGTTGGGGGCCTTCACCTGCAACACGCTGACCGGTGGCAGACGATCCGGGTCGCGATAACTGCGCTTGCGCTTTTCCAGATGCCCCTCGGCCTCAAGTTCCTTGAGGATACGCTTCAGATCAATCCGATCCGCGCCCTTGATGCCAAAGGCTTTGGCGATATCACGTTTCGAGGTCAGGGTGGGGTTCGCCGAGATCCAGTCGAGGACCTCCTGCTTGGTGGGGATGCGAGTCATACATTCGGCCTAGCACGCGATTGCGACCGCGTCATGACCAAAAAACCTCAGGTATTCAGATCAGAGACTGTATCCACATCGTGCAGGTGATCCAGCAGCGACACACGGCAGTCCGGGATCGAGGTTAACGTATCCGCCAAAGCGTGTTCCGTCGACCAACGCACATTGCGAAACAGACCCGCAGGTAATGCCGCGTATCGTTGTGCGCCGACCAGCCAATAGCCGCCATCCGGCGCGGGGCCGAATACCATCTGCGACCGTCCCAGTTCATCAAAAGCGCAGGCGATATGAGCCCGCGATATCCCCGGAATATCAGCCCCGATCAGGCACACCGGACCTTTGGGCATCCCGCGCAGCATCCGCCCCATCCGGTCCCCCAGATCGCCGCGTCCTTGCGCTGCACGTTGCAAATCAGCGGGCCAGATACGGCTGGTCAGACCCTCGGCATCTGGAGACACAGCAAGTACGATCTGCCAACGCGGATCACGCAGCCGCCGGATCAACCTGCGGGTTTGATGCCGGAACCACCACGCTGCACCCACCATTCCGATATCGCGGCCCAAACGGGTTTTCACACGACCCGGATGCGGTTCCTTCACCATGATCACCAATGTGCGCTGCATGGATCAGGCAAAATAGTCCGTCAGGATGCGCGTGTAGATCGCCTTGAGCTGCTCGATCTGCGCCACCTCAACGCATTCATCCACCTGGTGCATCGTGCGCCCGACCAGCCCGAATTCGACCACCGGACAATGGCTCTTGACGAAACGCGCATCCGATGTACCGCCGGTTGTGGACAGCTCGGGCGTGACACCGGTTTCGGCTTCTACCGCTTTGACCACCAGATCCGACAATGGCCCCGGAGGGGTCAAAAAGCTTTCCCCCGAGATCTTGATTCTGACATCGACGTCAACGCCGTAGTGGGCAGCGACCTGATCCGCCTCTGACCGCAACCAGTCGCTCAGGCTGGCTCCGGAATGCAGGTCGTTGAAGCGAATATTGACCGCTCCGCTGCATTGGGCTGGGATCACGTTGGTGGCAGCGTTCCCTGTGTCGATGGTGACCACCGCCAACGTCGAGGCATCGAAATGATCGGAGCCCTGATCCAGTTCGTGACTGGCCAACCGATCCATTAGACGAGCAATCGCCGGCAACGGATTCTTGGCACGATGCGGATAGGCCGAATGCCCCTGAACGCCTGTGATCGTAAACCACGCGGTCATCGAGCCCCGACGGCCGATCTTGATCATCTCGCCCATCTTGTTCGGGCATGTGGGCTCTCCCACCAGACAAACCGACATCCGCTCCTCCGCGCTGTCCATATAGTCGAGAATCGCCGTGGTGCCATCCAGCGCATCGCCTTCCTCATCGCCGGTGATCGTCAGAACAATGGCCCCGTCCGGCGGCGTGTCGCGCACAAACTCCATCGCCGCAGCCGCAAACGCCGCCACTCCCGATTTCATGTCGGTGGTACCGCGCCCATACATCACGCCGTCCCGCACCTCGGCCCCGAAGGGCGGCATCGTCCATGCGGCCTCATCCCCGACTGGGACAACATCGGTGTGACCGTTGAATCCGAAACTGCGCGCATGACCTTTCTGGCCCCATCTTGCAAACAGGTTGCTGATGCCTCCACGGTCGACACGCGTACATTCGAACCCCGCATCCGACAGAACCGACTCGAGCAAAACAAGCGCGCCGCCCTCCTCGGGTGTGACCGATGGGCAACGGATCAGATCGGCTGTCAATTGAACGGGGTCGGTCATGCAATGGCCTCTGGAACAGTGTCTTTTGCGGGTTCGCGCACAGATTCAACGAATTGGCCGGTTTTCCAACCCCAATCCGCAAAAATATCATCCATCTGAATGACAAGATGTCAAAGCGATACCCCAATAAATCATGGCAGTTTACCCTGCGACCATCTTGCCGCCCGATGCACAATCGCGTTACAGGGCCGCGAAACAGGTGAATTGAATATGAAGCGTGCATTCTTCGCACTGATCTGCCTGACTTTCGCCGTCCTAGCACAGCAGAGCATGGCACAAACCCTCACGGTCACAACGGTGACCCGCCCGCCGTTTTCCTATGTTGAGGACGGCGCTGAAACCGGCTTTTCGATGGATCTGCTGGCCGCACTGGCCGAGTCACTGAACTGGGACTACACAGTCAATCGCGTTGACTCGTTTTCGGACATGCTTGTCGCGGTGCAAGATGGGTCCGCGGATCTTGCTGTTGCCAATATCTCGATCACCGCCATGCGGGAAACGCAGATGGATTTCACCCAGCCGATCTTTGAGGCGGGTTTGCAGATCATGGTCCCGTCCGAAGCCGCCCGACAGCCATCCCTCTTGCATGCGCTGTTGTCGACGGAATTGTTCATCGCCATTGGTCTGGCCTTTGCCATCCTGCTGGGCGGCGGCATGCTGATGTGGGGCTTTGAGCGCCGCGCCCAACCCTATTTCGACCGCAAACTGAACGAGGCCTGGTTTCCGTCCTTCTGGTGGGCGCTGAACCTTGTTGTGAATGGCGGGTTCGAAGAAAGAATGCCCCGTACCCCCTTTGGCCGGCTACTGGGCGTGGTTCTGGTTGTTTCATCGCTTTTCATCGTGTCGGTTTTCACGGCCCGTATCACGTCAGTCATGACCGTGGACGCGATAACCGGCAGCGTGAATTCGGTAAACGATCTCTACGGCAAGAATGTCGGCACCATCTCGGACTCGACGGCTGCCAGCTTTCTGAACCGACGTGAGATCGAGTTCACCGGCTATCCAGGGCTAGAACAGGTGCTGGACGCCTTTCAGGCCAAGGAACTTGACGCAGTGGTGTTCGATGCACCCATCCTGTCCTACTACGCTGCCCATGAAGGACGGCGGATCGCATCGATGACAGGCGGTGTTTTTCTGCGCGAGAACTACGGCATCGCGTTCCCGACCGGGTCGCCTCTGGTCGAGGATGTCAACCAGGCTCTGCTTTCCCTGCGCGAAAACGGGACCTATGACGAGATTTACCGCAAGTGGTTCGGTGTACGGAACTAGGCCTGAGCTTCGTCCCCGAAAAACGGCGTCATCTGAGCGACAATCACGGCATTTTCATCCAACGCCCGCTGCATCAGGGCGCGTTCGTCCGGTTCGATATCATGCCCCTGCGCCTCACGTTCGGCAAGAGTCCCGTATCCGGTGACATCCAGGGGCGCGGTATCAGCTTGTTTTAGAATAGCCACCGTCTCGCGCACTGCCTCGGCCTCATCCACGCCGCTGGCGTAACACATCAGCGCCGCACCGGTTGCGCCTTCGGGCAACCCGTCGCCATCCTTGCGGCCGATCTGGACCAGAAGGGTATAAACTTGCTGACGCGAGGGTTTCTTTTGCTTTTCCATGGGCCTTGCCTTACGCGTCGTGTTTTGGTCGGTCAACCGGTTCTGTAGATCCCGCCTCTGACTTTGGTTCTTCAGCCAAACAGACGGCTGCGTTGAAGCACGGCGTTCCTGAACCATGGCGAGAAAAGAAACGACTCAGTGAGAACCCGTTTCTGGATTTCGCCGTAAAATTGAGGGGCGTTATAGCACAACTCCTCAAGTTGATTCAGGCACATTTTTGACACATTTTAGACATATTTCCGGCCACTTCCTGCTGACTTGGGCAGGCTGGCAGCCTCTCATAACAGCGTTGCAAAGCCAGCTTTACGCTGATGCCACTGTCTAAGTCATTTTGATACGGGAGAATTAATATGAGTGTTCTGTCTAGATTAATGATGACCACTGCCAGCGTGATTGCGTTGTCCGGTGTACCTGCCGTCACTGTTGTTTCTTTTATGGCAGCGGATGCAGCGCACGCTCAGGAAAGTGGAGGTGAAACCGAAGGCGGTGGCGAAACCGAAGGTGGCGGCGAGACCGAAGGTGGTGGCGAAACCGAAGGCGGTGGCGAAACCGAAGGCGGTGGCGAAACCGAAGGCGGTGGCGAAACCGAAGGCGGTGGCGAAACCGAAGGCGGTGGCGAGACCGAAGGCGGTGGCGAATCCGAA
>NZ_JBQFOY010000017.1:0-100993 GCF_056533985.1 Ruegeria sp. E8 | reverse complement strand
AAGATTGAGCTGTTTTTTCCGGCCGACGATCAAAGCGCCAAATTTCTGTGTGACCTTGCCCACGTGGCTGCCAATTAGACGATGGTCTGGCCAGAGCCCACCACGTCCCGGTGAACCCCGCTCATTGCTGACCTTGGCAGGGTTCGCCAAACAGCCCTGCCAAAGCAATCTGGACGCCGAAAAATTTTTGACCTAGAACCTTACTTGTTAACATGTCCCCAAAGGACCAATTTCATGGTGTTCCCGTCGCAGGGCTGAGCAGCCCCTCTTCATTCCGAGCTTAAAGCTCCTTACCGCGACTCTTTCGCCGGACATTGTCCGGCAGGTGACCCATGACAGACCAAATCCTGATTTCGCAGGCACCAACCCGCGCCGAATTCACGCTGTTGATCCGACTTGCCGTTCCGCTGATGGTCGGGCTGGCGGCTGCGCTTTTGATCGGTGTCGTAGATACGGCGATGATTTCTCCGCTCGGGACGGTCCCGCTGGCGGCAGCTGGTGTGACCACAGCCGTTCTGATCATCCTGATTTCCGCTCTTTGGGGCGTGATCACTGCTATTTCCGTACAGATCAGCCAAGCCGAGGGCGCACGCGACGCCGCGCGGGTTGCGCTGGCTTTACGCAGCGGGCTGTTGCTTTGCTTTCTGGGCGGCGGCAGCGCGGCATTGGGGATGATGGCACTTTATCCGCTGCTTGGGCCTTTGGGTCAACCGAAGGAGGTTCTGGCGATCCTGCTGCCGTACTGGATGTCGATGGCGATCTGGATCGTGCCTTTCACTCTGTTTTTTGGCCTGAAGGCTCTGTTCGACGCCGTTGGACGGCCCTGGACGGCCGTGGCGCTGTCTTATCTTGGCGTCCTGTTCAACGTACCCGCAAATTATGCCTTTATTCACATCCTTGATCTTGGAATTCTGGGCGCTGGTCTGGCCAGCATACTCTCACAATGTACGTCGCTGGTTGCCGGGATCTATGTATTGATACGCGCACCGGGGCTGGCCGCCTTTCGCCAGCGGGTGACTGTTGCATGGGCGGATGTCTGGTCACAGGCCAAAGACGCCCTGCCGCTCTGTCTTGGCTATGCGGGTGAGGGCGGAGCCTACGCCGTGGTTGGCCTGATGATGGGTTGGTTGGGGGCCGAGGCGCTGGCCGCCCATCAAATCGTCAACGCGCTTGCGGGGCTGGCCTATATGATCCCGCTTGGCATGGCGGGTGCCGCCTCGATCCGTGTGGGCCTTGCAGTCGGTGCAGGAAGTCGAGAAAGGCTCAGACCGATCCTGAAGGCGTCTTTTGCGATGGTCACGCTCTGGCAGGCGATTGCCGCCATCATCTTCATTACTGCTGGCCGGATTCTTGCGGAAACCATGTCGGATGACCCTGCCGTCATTGACCTCGCGGTGACGTTGTTTTTCATCGTGGCACTTCTGCAGGTAGCGGATGGCGTTCAGGGTACTGCGCTGGGTGCGCTGAGGGGAATGTCCGACATGAACCTACCGACGATCATTACCCTGACGGCCTATTGGCCACTTGCCTTGCCGGCCAGCTATGTACTGGGGTTCCTTTTCGATCTCGGAGCGGTCGGCGTCTGGATCGGCTATACTCTGGGTCTGGTGGTAGCAGCCGTCGCCCTGCCTCTGCGGTTCTGGGCGCTAACTCGAGCTTGAGTTTAGGGTAGATCGTTTCGAGAAACCCGACCGCACCACTTAGCAGTGGAGTGATATGACTTACCAGATCATAGGGCTACTACATCTTGGGCCTTTGGCTTGATTGGAGAGATCAGGTTCGCAGCCCGCCATTGCGGCCCATTCCGGCCTTCGCCCAGCTCATGAGTTTCTGCAATGCATCAACGAAAGGAGGCATTGAAGCGTTGGTTGGCAAAGGGTTTGGCAAACGAACAACTGCGGGGTAACACATTCCATCCAACCCGAACTCGCAAATTTCGGGTCTTTTGTCTGGCGTCGCATTGAGAACAGACACGCATTAGGCGACATCTCTACATGGTGGGATGACCTCCGCTAAATCCACACCTCATTCTACGGATCGCATCCTTGCAGGCGTTGCGCTGATGCTTGGATTTTGCCTTACTGCTCCTTTGCTGGATGTAGCTGCGAAACTCGCATCGGCCAGTGTGCCAGTTGGGCAGATAACGGCTGCCCGCTTTGCAGTGCAGTGCGCTTTGATGGCACCGTTCATCTGGATTATGGGGCTGTCGTTGCGAGTGCCGAGAGGTCAATTGATGGTACTCGTTTTCCGCTCATTACTTTTGCTGTTCGCGACTTTTTGCTTCATTACGGCAATCCGTGTGATGCCGCTTGCCGATGCGCTGGCGATCGTGTTTGTGGCACCGTTCATTGTCTTGTTGGTCGGCAAGTTTTACCTTGGCGAAGATGTCGGCCCTCGTCGCGTCGGGGCAGCTCTTGTGGGGTTTGTTGGGGTATTGTTCGTCATCCAACCCAGTTTCGCGGCCTTCGGCGCGGTTGCAGTTATTCCGCTTGGTACGGCAGTTGCATTTGCTTTCTACATTCTGGTGACGCGGGGTTTGTCGCGTCGGATGCACCCTGTTGCTCTGCAATTCCACACTGGCCTGATTGCAAGTCTGTTTTGCATTCCAACCTTAATAGTTGCGCAAGGTTCCGGATCCGACCTTTTCGATCCCGTTTGGCCGACTGATATCGCGTTGTTGTGGCTTCTGGGAGCTGGTTTCTTTGCGACGGTGAGCCACATGATGATGACCTATGCACTTTCGTTTGCCCCTTCCGCTACATTGGCCCCTCTGCAATATTTTGAGCTGCCGGTAGCAGCCCTGTTTGGCTATCTCGTCTTCAGCGACTTCCCTAACACGCTTAGCCTGCTTGGTATCGCCATCATCGTCAGTGCAGGACTGTACATGATACATCGAGAAAGGGTCGTGGCCAGACAGTTGGTTACAGAGCGCGCAGCACCTCCAATCTAAGACTACACGGCTCACGGCCCTCAGCGGACCTTGGTGGACTGAGCGGCACCTGTCAGGTTTCCGTCTCTGCTCAACGAATGTTCTACATATGGGTTTCGTGGTCGGGTCGTCTTTTTATACAGCTATGTCGGAAGTTGCGAATTCGCACACGTTGCTTCCCAAGTAAAATACCTTCGACAACGAACCTCATCAGGCATGGAATCTGACCAGTGGGCCCGACCCCAGGAAGATTTTCAAACAGCAGATTTGACCAAAGAGATGCGAAAGTGGCAAACCTACTTGATCCGTTTCAATTGAAACACCTGACTTTGCTCAACCGTATCGTTAGCACATCCCATGCACCGAATTTTGTTGAAGACGGCCACCCAAGGGACCGTTACAGGTTGTATCACGAGGAAAAGGCCAAAGGCGGGGTCGGCCTGACCATGGTCGGTGGGTCGACCAATATCGCCCCTGATAGCCCATCGGTGTTTGGTCAGCTTTATGCCGGTGATGACAGTATCATCCCATGGTTTCGGAAAATGACAGATGGCGTTCACGAACATGGTGCCGCCATTATGTGCCAGATAACACATATGGGACGTCGCACAGCATGGGATGATGGGCATTGGCTGCCGGTATTGGCTCCGTCCGGTATCCGCGAACGCGCTCACCGCGCCTTTCCCAAAGCTATGGAGCAAGAGGACATCGGCCGCGTGATTGGCGATTTCGCAGCTGCTGCGCGTCGCTGTCAGCAGGGCGGGTTTGACGGGATCGAGCTTCTGTCTCACTCACATCTTCTGGGGCAATTCCTGTCCCCACTGACCAACGAGCGTGACGATGACTATGGCGGAACGCTGGAGAACCGCATGCGCCTGACCCTGCAGGTGCTTGAAGCGGTGCGCGCTGAAGTTGGCGCCGAGTTCATACTGTCGGTGCGCATTACCGGCGATGAACTGACCGAGGGAGGACTGAGCGCCGAAGATTGCATTGCCGCTGCCCGGATGCTGGAAAATTCCGGACATGTCGACCTGCTCAATATTCTTGCCGGCGCACCCTACGATGATCTTGGCCTGGCCGAATGGGTGCGCCCCATGGGCCTGCCCGCAGCCCCGCATATCACTGTGGCCGGGCGCATCCGTGATGCCGTCGATCTGCCGATCCTGCACGCCGGAGGGATTGCGGATATTGCTACGGCCCGCCACGCGATCTCTGGCGGCCATGTCGATCTCGTGGGCATGACTCGCGCACAGATGGCCGACCCCTATTTGGTGCAAAAACTCGCACGCGGAGAAGAAGAGCGTATCCGCCCCTGTGTCGGCTTGGGCTACTGCGTGGACCGGGTCAATCAGGGCAAACCTGCCGTGTGTGGGCACAATGCCGCCACTGGGCGTGAGCAGACCCTGCCTCACATCATCACCCATAGCGACACTCGAAAGAAAGTGGTCGTTGTCGGCGGCGGCCCTGGTGGACTGGAGGCTGCGCGGGTCTGCACCCTGCGCGGCCACGACGTCGTTCTGTTCGAGGCGTCGGATCGGCTGGGCGGGCAGTTAGTTCTGGCCGCCAAGGGGATGACGCGCAGACAAGTCTGGGGCGTTGCTGATTGGTTGATTTCCGAAGTGACGGGGCTTGGGGTCGATATCCGCTTGAACACCTATGCCGAAGCCAATGACGTGCTGTCCGAAGATCCTGATGTCGTGATCATTGCGACAGGTGGCTGGCCCGAAATGCTAGCCATCCCCGGCGGTGACTTGGCGATCTCCAGTTGGGAGGTGTTGTCTGGTGAGGTGCGTGTCTCAGGCGAAGTGCTGTTGTTTGACGAGGTCGGCGACCACCCTGCGGCCGTCACGGCTGACGCGCTTGCAGGCGCCGGCTGTCGCGTCAATCTTGTTACCCAAGACCGGTCCCTTCTGCATGATCTTGGCCCAACGACCTCTGCCGTCGCATTGCGCGATCTGGCCTCCAACGGAGTCACCTTCACCTGCCTGCAGGAGCTCGCCTCTCTCGCCCGCGAAGGCAGTCGGGTTCGCGCCAGCCTGCGTCATGTATTGACGGGGGGCGTCACTGAACGTCTTGTTGATTATGTGGTCGTTGAACAAGGTCTGGTCCCGATGGCGGAACTCTATCACGATCTCAAACCAATCTCGCACAACCTTGGGCAGGTTGAACACAAGGCGCTCATTGACGGAACATTTCCATTCGTTGACACCAATCGGAGCGGCCAATTTTATTTGGCCCGCATAGGCGACGCAGTTACAAGCCGAAATATGCACGCCGCAATTCTCGATGCCTTGCGTGTTTGTGTTCCGATCTGAAAGAAACCAAGCCGCTCTACCGATAAAAGATGGGAGCGGACTATCAGTTCTGGCGCAGCTTATGACAGGAAAGCATCCACTTTCACAGGTATCGAGCGGCCCCAAGCGGAACTTGGCTGTCCGCACGAATGCTGCAGTGCGGCTTCCGCTTAGCAAACTTTCATGAGTTCTAAGAAAACACGCAAAACCCGTATCACTGACGCATCAGCAGGGAACTCAGAATAAAGTCTTCAGCGCACGCAATGACTCCGGTCATTGGTATTTCAGACAGCACACTACGATATGCGCTACCTTCCAGAACCTCTATCACCAGTTGTGACGCCTGAAGAGGGTCCGGAACAGAGCGCAATTCACCGTCAGCAACTCCTCGCCGCACAACTGCTTCCAGAGCATTAGTCAAGCTGGACCGGTTCTCGACGAACAGTTGCGCGATGTCCGGTTGACGAACTGCTTCACTCGAAATTTCCAGCGTGAGAATAACGTTTTCCGGCGCAGCCAGATATTTGGCGTAGGCTCGGATAAACTTTTTCAACACTTTGGGCGCGGGGGCTTTGGAGTACAGTATTTTCAGAAACGGCTCCATCTCGTGGCGTTCAAGCATCGCAATCTCGACAAGCACATCATGTTTGCCGCGAAAATGGTTGTAGAGATTTCCAAGGCTGACGCCTGCCCGCGCCGCGATATCGCGGACACCAGTCTGGTGATAGCCGCACTCAAGGAAACACATCACCGCGGCCTGCAAAATCTGGTTCCGCCGCTTGGCTGTTGTCTTTTCCCGGATTGAACCCGGTTTTTTGGAGTCTTTGGTCATTTTTCGCATTCGGTGTTGAACGAACGATCGTTCATAATATATGAGCTTCTACCGCATACCACAAGGCGCAATGGATTCGGTGGAATAGGAAAAACAGGACAATGACGGTCAAAACCTTGGAAACGCAGCAAAGACCAACCCGACGATGGCTCTGGATTGGACTATCGCTAGCGCTGTTTGTCGCGATCATCACCCTGTTGTTTGATACAGAAGATACAATTGATGTTCAGGCAACAAAGACCTCACCTCCGCCACCGACGGTCTCTGTCGTCACCGTTGCTTCCGAAACTGTCCGGGCGCGGGTTTCTGCGTTTGCCGAAGTTCGACCTCGGTGGGATGCCGTGCTGCGATCAGCCGTATCAGGGCGCATCACCACAGTGCACGCCGCCGCTTTGGCCGGGGCAAAGGTGGAACAGGGTGACCCTTTGTTTTCTATTGAAAGTGCACCCTATCAAAGTACCGTTGCCGCAGCTGAGGTGGAGCTTGAGCAAGCGGAACTGGCATTATTGCGCGCGCAGAATAACGTGACCGTTGCGCAACGGCAGTTTGATCGGGATGAGACAGAACCGCCAAACGAACTGGCTGTGAACCTGCCGCAATTGCGCATTGCCAAGAAATCCGTTGCGGCTGCGCAGGCACGCTTGAATGCGGCGCGAAATGAACTGAAGGACGCGGAAGTTGTTGCGCCGTTTTCAGGCTTTGTCACCCAGCGTTTTGCTAGCCTTGGCCAGACGGTCAACCCGGGCGATGCCCTGATACACCTTTCGGATGACCGGCAATTTGAATTGGTTGCCGAGTTCAGTCAGGCGGATTGGGCGCTTTTGGATCACCCGGTCTCTGGCGCCACCGCTGACCTGACACAGCGCTCAGGCGTAGCCTTGGGGAAAGCTCAAGTCCGGCGCGGAGGCGGGTTTCTGGATCAAAACACCCGGCAGGTGCGCGTCTTTTTGGACGTCACAAATCCCGATGAAGGCATACTTGCCGGAGATTTCTTGCAGGTGCATATTCCCGGACGCCGGATTACAGACACTGTGACCCTACCGGAAAGCACCTTGACCCGAGCAGGGTACATTTGGCTTGTGGATGATGTAGACCACCTGCAGAGGCTCAGCCCTGACATTTTGTTCCGCACTGAGGGTGCAGTCACAATTTCGGCCCCTGATGGACCTGGCCCTTGGCGCGTGGCCAGAACACCACTGGCTTCGTTTCTACCGGGCCAGCGGGTGACGCCGCAATCAGATGAGGGTTGAGCCATGCATGCGTTGACCTCCTGGTTTATCCGCAATCCGGTCGCTGCCAATCTGATGATGGCGCTGATCCTCTTCCTTGGCGTGCAGACGCTGCTGAACATTCGCATCGAAGGCTTCCCTCGCATTCCTCCGGAAAGCGTTACAATCTCGATCGAGTTTCCCGATACCACGGCCGAGCAGGTCGATGAACTGGTGACCCAGAAAGTCGAGCAGGCGCTCGAAGGGTTAGAGGGCGTGCGTAGCGTAACCTCGCAATCCCAAAATGATCTAAGTGTTGTGACTGTCCGCCGCGCAGGTGGCCAGAAACTGCAAGCTGTTCTGGATCGTGTTCGTATTCGGATCGACGGCTTGACCGATCTGCCCGATACCGCGCGCCGCCCTGTGATCGAGGCGTCGGGTTTCGATTTCCCTGCACTTTATCTGAACCTCTACGGCGAAACAGACCCGGCCACATTGCAGAGCCTTGCGCAGCGCTTGAAAGAAGAGCTGCTGGCGCAGCCGGAATTGTCCCGGCTGCAAATCTGGGGCCTGATCCCGCGAGAACTGCGCATCGAAATCGACCCGGCGCTGTTGCGCCACTATGGGCTGACCGTCTCGGATGTGACTCGCGCCATCGAAGGCAATTCGCTGGCCTTTCAAGCAGGCCGTCTGCGGACCGAGGGCGGCACGATTTATCTGCGGGCCGATGATCGGGCGAAATACACTCCCGAATACGCGGCCCTGCCGATTATTGAACGTGACGACGGGTCCTTTGTGCCTTTGGGCGATATCGCCAAAATCGAGGACGGATTTCAGGACAGAGAATACCTGTTTCGCCTGAACGGCAAACCAACTGTAGGGATGGAGGTTCTAGTTGGCCAGAAAGAGAACCTGCTAGAGATCAGCGACGTGGTGCGCAGCACGGTGGATGAGTTCAGCCACCAGCTGCCGTCGCAGGTTCAGGTCGAGGTTTGGGGCGATAGCGCAGGTTATATATCAGACCGGTTGGCGCTGTTGCGGTCGAACGGGGTGCAGGGACTGATCCTTGTGACCCTTATGCTGTCGGTATTCCTGAACGTGCGCTTGGCCTTCTGGGTCGCTATGGGCATTCCCGTGTCGGTCATGGGGGCAATTGCGGTCTCGGGCTCGAAATGGGTGGATTACTCGCTGAACGATGTCACGACTTTTGGCCTGATTATTGCATTGGGTATTCTGGTCGATGACGCCGTTGTGGTCGGTGAAAGCGTTTTTGAGGAACGCCGCAAGGGTAAAGACCCGATCAAAGACACGGAACGCGGCGTGCATCGCGTGGCCGTTGCCACCGTCTTTGGTGTCCTGACTACAATCGCGGCTTTTTTCCCGATGCTGTTGATCGACAATCCGCTGGGCAAGGTACTTGCCGGGTTCGCGGGTATCGTGATCCTTACGCTGATCTTCTCGCTTATCGAAAGCAAGTTTATCCTGCCCGCTCATCTGGCGCAGGTTTCGATGCGGCAAGAGCGTCGATACCTGCTGACCCGCCTGTGGGGTCGGGTACAGGATAATGCGCAGGGCGGGTTGGACCGGGTTCGCGACCATATCTACCAGCCTGTGCTCGTCGCGGCGGTGCGCCAGCGCTACGCCGTTCTGATCCTGTTCATTGCCGCCGCGACGCTGGGGCTTGGCCTGATGTACAAGGGCAAGGTCAGGACGGTGTTCTTTCCCGAGGTGCCCGGTCAGATCATCACGATGAATCTGGAAATGGACGCCCGCGCGCCCTTTACGCTGACCCGCGCGAACGTGGATCAGATCGAAGGCGAATTGAACGGTCTGAACGCCGAACTTGCCGAAGCCGCAGGTATGGCCACGCCGCCCGTTCAGACCGTGTTCAGCATCATCAACAGCGCCGGCAGCGCGCAAATATACGCCGAAATGATCCCGGTGGCTCAGCGACCGAGTGTTCCGATCCTGACTGTGGTCCGCGAATGGCGCGACCGGGTTGGTGCGGTCGAAGGTGCAACCGAATTGGAGTTCACCGGTTCGGAAACGCTCGCCGGAGGGTTCCGCATCCGGTTGGCTTCAAAAGACGAAGACCTGCTGCGACAAGCCAGCGCCGAGATGAAAGACTTCCTGTCGAATATCGAGGGCGTGGCGAATGTTCGGCATGGGCTGGCGGGTGGCCAACCCGAACTGAAACTCCGGCTGCGTCCGGACGCGCGGCACCTTGGGTTCAATGCCGAGGCTCTGGCCAAACAGATTGGCTATGGGTTTGGCGGGGCTGAGGTGACCAAGGTCAGGCGCGACGGGGCCGAAGTCCGCGTGGTCGTGCAGAACGCGCGGGAAAACCGCGATACACTGGCTGATCTGATGCAGACCCAATTGCGCAGCGCATCCGGTGCCTGGGTACCGCTTGAGACGGTTGCTGAGATCGAAGGCGCCTATACCTCGGGCACGGTCGATCGTCGTGACGGTAAGCGTATGAATATCGTGGCCGCGTCCATCGACCGCGACCGTGTCGCCCCCGAAGAGGTGGGTCAGGCGGTGTTCGAACAGTTGGTCCCGAAACTCCGCACCAAATATCCCAGTGTGACAGTCCTGCCTGCCGGTGAACTGGAAGAGATGGCCGATATCAGCGATGGCCTGAAACGTGCGCTGCTGCTGGCGGCGGTGCTGATCTATGTGCTGATGGCCGTGCCGCTGAAAAGCTATTGGCAGCCCTTCGTCATTCTGGCCATTGTCCCCTTTGGTTTTATCGCAGCGGCCGTCGGGCACCTGATCATGGATGTCTCACTGTCGCTGTTTTCGTTTTTCGGCATGTTGGCTCTGACCGGTGTGATCGTGAACGACAGTCTGGTCATGATCACCCGATACAATCAGGCGCGCGAGGAAGGTCAGCCCGTGAATCTGGCGCTGAAGAGCGCAGGCATCGGACGTTTCAAGGCGATTTTTCTGACCACCGCAACGACGGTGATCGGCCTACTGCCTTTGCTGACCGAAACCTCTGAGCAAGCGCAGTACCTGATCCCTGCGGCAATCTCCCTGGCCTTTGGGGAGCTCTTCGGCACCGCGCTGATGCTGCTGCTGGTACCGGTGCTGATCGCCATCACCGAGGATGTCATTGCCGTTTTCAAGCCACCCCTTCCGCAGCCTTCTCGAAAAAGGACAAAGCTATGACTCGGAACCTTTTGGCCCCTGCATTCGCCCTTTTGGCGCTCGCGACGCCTGCTACTGCTGACGGTCTGAATGTGACCGTGGACGGCATCCGCAACGCCAAGGGCAACATCGTGATCCTTGTATTTGATGACGCACACGCCTTTGACAGTTTAGATGTTTGGAGCGCCGTTGATTACGCCCAGATTCCGTCACGCAAAGGCAGCGTCAGCCATGAGTTTTCTGACCTGAACGAGGGCCCATACGCTGTGCTGCTGTTTCATGATGAAAACAAGGACGAAGACCTGAACATGACTGAGACGAAACTGTTGGAGGGGCTGGGCTCAACAGGTGCCACTGACCCTCAGGACGAGCCGGATTTCAAGGCTGCCTCGGTCTGGCCAGGCGATGTCCGTGTTCGCATTCACTACGATCAGTAGTGCGCCATGCTGACAGATCGAAAACTGACAATCGGCACGCTTCTGAGTGTGTTCCGCTGGCGCGTAGGGCTTACGTGGTTCCTGATTCTGGCGGAAACCGCGCTGACGGTTTTGATCCCGCTGTTCATCGGCTTCGCCATAGATGGATTGCTGAGCGGAGAGTTTCAGCCCTTTGTGCATTTAGGCGCGCTCATGGTCGCCCTCACACTGATCGGCGTGATCCGGCGGGTTTATGATACGCGTGTTTACGGAACGATCCGCGTCGAACTGGGCAAGGCGCTTGCCGCGCGGTTTTCGAACCTACCGATTTCGTCTCTGAACGCCCGGATCGGAATGGGGCGTGAACTGGCCGACTTTCTGGAGGAGATTCTACCGTCGGCAATCGCAGGGGTCGTGCAATTCGTCGTATCAGCAGTTTTGCTGTTTTACTTCTCGCCGGCTCTGGCCCTGTCAGCCTGCGGGGTTCTTGTCGGGATGATATCCGTCTACGCCCTGTTTCATTCGACGTTTTGGCAGTGGAACCGTGCCCTGAATGAGCAAATGGAGCATCAGGTTAGCGTTTTGGAAAAGCGCCGAGAACGGCCGGTGCTGGTCCACCTGAAAAAGCTGCGTCGGTTCGAAGTAAAACTGTCGGACACCGAAGCCATTCTGTACGGCGTGATCTTTGTTCTGCTGATAGGTCTGATCTTGTTCAACCTCTGGTTCGCGACGCAAAACTTGGAAGCAACGCCGGGGATGATCTTTTCGATTGTCAGCTATTCATGGGAGTTTGCCGAAGCCGCGCTTACCTTACCGGTGACCTTGCAGTCCTGGTCACGACTGTCCGAAATCACAGTCCGATTGCGGAGCGCTTGATCAGAATGCCGAACCATTCACTGATTGGAATGGTATTGGTTTATCAAGTACAAGTCCGGCCCTTTGCTGCCGTTTCCCGATGTCGCCATCGATGTTTTGACGAACCTGTGTAACCAGATGGTTGCTCTGCATCTGCGCATTCTCTGGTACGACAAACGTATCCTGCTTGAGGGTCGAAGAAACCGCCAGGTCATGCTGCTGCGAACCATTCCCGGGGTTGGCCCTTTGACCGCCTCAGCCATCGTCGCTACAGCGGGCGACGGGCATCAGTTCCGAAACGGACGAGAGTTTGTTGCCTGGTTGGGATTGTCTCTTATCAACCGATCAAGTGGCGGCAAAGAGCGTCTGGGGCGCATCTCAAAATGGGAGACAGATTCGTCAGACGCTTATTGGTAGCAGGCATGACGGCACGCCTTAGACAAATGAAGGATAATCCGGACCGCGCGGACCCATGGGCTATTGCCCTACTGTAAAGCAAGCCACCAAGGCTGGCGAGGGTGGCGATGGCAAACAAAACGGCGTGGATTGTCTGGGCGGTCCTGACGAGAAATGAACGCTACCGACCCCGCACCGCATAATCGAAGTAAAGGAAAACCAGAGACGCAAGACCATTGAGACGATAGAGCAACGTCAGCCCACCAACCAAGACACCCCTTCGAATGTCTGGGACACCATACTGTCCGTATTGCCGTTTGGGACTTGGTCAGCGGTAACCATCAGGGCCAGCAGCCGCGTGCGCTGCGCCAACAGGCCGGACACACGACTGCATCTGACAGATGCTCATATCAGCTTAAAAAAATATCTTGCTATGCAGGAACCATCCACACACGGCACTCGCTGCAATTGAACGGTCTGGACGAATGTAAGGCCACACATTGATCCCTCGTGGTCGAGCTGGCTTGGAGAGTGGATTCCATTAGATAGAGTTCTCAGCTAAGACGTAACGATGGATATTGTCGTCGTTACGACCATCATAACTTCTCTTTTTGTAGTAATCGGCCTGGCGGAACCAGTGGCCGCACGACTACGCTTGCCTTACAGCGTTATCCTCGCCGTCCTGGGGATAGTGATTGGGCTTGGCGCGACCTTCTTCCTCAACACCGACCTGACGGATGCGCTAAACCCGGGGGCACAAGCGATAATTGACCTCCCGATCCGGTCCAACGTATTCCTCTATGTTTTCCTGCCAACGTTGCTCTTTCAGGCGACACTCGGCATGAACCTGCGCAGGATGCTGGACGACTGGATGCCCATTCTGATGATGGCCGTCGTGGCAGTGATAGTGGCGACACTTTCCATTGGATATGCGCTCAGTTGGGTCAGTACGCTACCGCTGGCAGCCTGCCTGTTGATCGGTGCTATTGTGTCGACAACGGATCCTTCGGCGGTGGTCAGCATTTTTCGATCGATTTCCGCACCGCGCAGGTTGTCGCGTATTATCGAGGGCGAAAGCCTCCTCAACGATGCTGCTGCGATTGCTCTTTTTGGGCTTTTCATGAGCTTTGTCATGCTTGGGAGACCCGATCCATTGCTAAGTGAAGCCGTGGGGCAATTTCCACTGTTGATCGCAGGCGGAGCACTCACCGGTTGGTTCATGGCGCGCATGGCGGTTTGGCTGATGGCTTTCGTAGACCGCTGGGAAATGGCGCAGATTTCCATTTCCGTTGCGCTGCCATATCTCGCCTATATCGTTGCGGAACAAAGCGTCGGGGCTTCGGGTGTCATCGCGGTGGTGGCCGCAGGTCTTACGCTCAACCTAACGGGACCCGGTCGTTTGTCGCCGGTCGCTTGGACAAATCTGCAAGAAGTATGGGACCTTCTGGCACATTGGGCCGGAGCGCTGATCTTTATTCTTGCAGCATTGTTGATCCCGAGATTGCTGGAGGGAGTTCGGGCTTCTGATTTCGTCTTGCTGGTTGTGGTGGTTCTTGCTGCAACACTCGCGCGGGCGGCGGTTCTGTTTGGGCTCTTGCCATTGCTCACGACAATCGGTCTGTCGCCAACTGTGGAACGCCCCTATCGCACTGCGATGCTGTGGGGTGGGCTGCGCGGTGCCGTGACTCTGGCGCTGGCACTGGCAGTCACCGAAAGCTCGCATATCCCGCTGGAGACCAAGCGCCTGGTCGGCATCCTGGCCACTGGCTTTACTCTGTTTACGCTCATTTTTCAGGGAGCAACCTTGCGCTCGGTCATCACAAAACTGGGGCTCGACAAGCTCTCTCCGCTTGATACGGCACTTTCACGCCAAGTGGTCGCAGTCGCCTTGCAGTCTGTTCGCGAGGACGTATCCCGCACGGCAGAAAACTACAACTTGACCCACGATATTGTCAGAAACGAAGCCAAGCGATTTAGCGAACGCCTCGACGAGGCTGTAAAGGCGGCGGAAGACAGCGCACAGATCCTTGATCGGGACCGGATCACGCTCGGCCTTATTGCGCTGGCCGGTGCAGAGCGGGACTCCGTATTGGCCCGAATGCGAGAGCGCACCATGTCATCGGTTCTGAGTGAGAAGATTCTGTCCGACGCTGATCGGCTCATTGAAGGCGCTCGAACCGGAGGCCGGATCGGCTATCAGCGCGCGTCAAATAGGTCTGTTGTTTATGGCAGGTCTTTTCGGATCGCCGTATTCCTACACAACCGACTTCGAATCTCTTTTCCACTCACTCGTATCACAACGGATCGGTTTGAAAGATTGCTCATGCAACGCTTGATCCTGCGGGATCTCGATGGCTTCGTCCGGGGCCGCATACGCCGAATCCACGGTCGCCGGGTTGCGGAATTGCTTGATGACCTGCTGGCACGTCGATCCGAGGCGGTTGAGACGGCGCTTGATGGTTTGCGGCTCCAATATCCAGGCTATGCCGAAAAGCTGGAGAGGCGTTTCATCCGACGGACTGCGCTGCGACTGGAAGAGCGTGAATACGCGGTCATGCGCGAGGATGGCCTAGTGGGCGAAGAACTCTATTCGGTGTTGATGCGGGAAGTGGCGGAACGACGCGCTTTTTCTGAAGGGCGTCCGGTACTGGACATCGCCTTTAAAGGAAGGGATCTGGTTAAACAGTTTCCGCTATTTTCCGATCTCGACAAAGCCTCACTGAGGAAGCTCAGCAGAGCACTGCGTACCCGATATGCCAACGCAGGTGAAACCATCATTGCCAAAGATGAATTGGCCCGGAGTGTATTCTTCATCGCTTCCGGGGCAGTCGAAGTGGAATTCGGCAGACACACGTCGCGATTAGGTCGTGGCGAAATGTTTGGGCAATTGGCCATGCTATCGAAGCGGTCGCGTCCTGTGAATGTGCGGGCATTGGCACCCTCGACGCTGCTCATGCTCGACGAAGTTCGGTTCCGGCGATTGCTCCGGCGAAGTGAGGCTATGCGGAAATCTGTCAAGATGAGCGCAAACAAACGCATGATCGACCCTGCGGTACTGGACCTAGATGAACGCGAGTTTTCTTCTGATCAAGACTCCATGACTTGAGAGCTCATAAACAGGAAAGGACCCGCGACAGCAATAGTGTCAAATCGCTGACGTCAGTCGGGTTCGGTTTTGTTGATTGTCTGCTCTGTTTCAAGAGCTTGGTCACTCGAAACAGCCTTCACTACCGTCAAAATCTCGGACAATCGCCCCAGTTTCCGACCTCTCATTTCAGGAGCGTCAGTCAAGAAGTGCAGTTGTATGAAATCGTCGGGTACGAAAATTGCGGCATTCAGCGCAAACCGGACATAGAAGCGCCATTGGCTTAGGGCAGTTCAGTGGACAAAGCTGCACTTGGACGTTCATAATTTGAGATCTGCTTTGGAGTGTTAGCTGTCTTTGGCAACATGGAAGATAATGCGATTATTTTTGAAGAAATTGCAGGTGATGCGTTGAATAATTGATGTGCCGCAAAATACGATAGTCAAGGTTTCGGGCACGGGAAGCCCCGCCACGCAATAATTGACGATTCCGTGGCGGGGCAATTGGCATCCGACATGACGAACGCCGGGGAGGAAACCTACATTTTATTGTGAAAGATAAAACCTATGAAATTCAGCAGCAGCTGCGCCGCCAGGATTTGAGTGCTTTCGGCTGGATCGTAGGCCGGAGCGACTTCGACCAGATCAATGCCGACAACGTCTCCGCGTTTAGAAAGTCCCTGTAAAATCTCCAAGACATCATAGTATTGGAAACCACCATGGCTGGGGGTGCCGGTGCCCGGCGCGATAGAAGGGCAGAACGCGTCGATATCGATGGTCACATAATAGCGGGCCCCTTCGGGTATGCGATCCAGAACGGCCTCGGTGCCCAGCTTGCGCACCTGCCGCACAGACAGAATGTCCGACCCGCGTGCGCGGGCATCCTCATATCCTTCTTTCGCTGTCGAAGAGACATTGCGGATGCCCAATTGAGTCATGCCCGAGACATAGTCTTTCTCGATGGCGCGTCGCATCGGGTTGCCGTGACCCACGGTGACACCTTTGCGCTCATCCACGAAATCCAGATGCGCGTCGATCTGGATCACATGGATCGGACCGTTCTTGGCGCAGTCCTCGGCATAAGCATTGATGCAGGGGATGTTGACCGAATGATCGCCACCGATGGTGACAGGGATGGCACCGGCATCAAGGATCTTTTTGACCCCGTATTCGATATTGGCGTGGCTTTCCTCTGTCTTGGTGTGGATGATATCAGCATCCCCAAGATCGACGATACGCACGTCGCTGCCCAGATAGGTCGCGTCATCCTCGTGGTCGTAGGCACCCGCGTGACCAAAGCTGAACAGGGTCGATGCCTCGCGCACTGAACGCGGACCAAAGCGCGCGCCCGGGCGGAACTGGCAACCGAAATCGAAAGGTGCTCCGAGGATCGCAACATCTGCGTCGATTTCGTCCCAGTTCTCGACATAGGGTTTCTTGCCAAATGTCGAGATGCCGACAAAAGGCAGATTCAGACGACCAGATTCATAACCATGTCCCGACATGATTTCTCCGTTTCTTGTGGTTTAACGATAGGCCAGTTCCGGCAGGAACAGGGCGATTTGAGGAAAGGCGATCAGCAGTCCGGTTACGATCAGCAGGATGATCAGGAACGGGGGCACGCCACGCACGACCTCGACAAAGGGTCGGCGGAAGACTGCGATGGCGGTGAACAGGTTGCAACCGAAGGGCGGCGTCGCCGCGCCGATGGCGACCTGAAGCGTGATCAGCACGCCGACCAGCACCGGATCAAGCCCGCTGGCCTTGATCATGGGCGCGAAGATCGGAACCAGGATCAGGATCACCACAATCGAGTCCACGAACATGCAACCCACAAAAAAGGCAATGTTGATCGCAAGCAGAACCATCAACGGGCTGGCGCTTTCCAAACCCAGCGCGGCGATAATAGTCTGCGGTACCTGCGCAAAGCTGAGCGTCCAGCTAAACGCAGCACCCGCCGCGATCAGGATGAATACGACCGAGGTGATGGCGCCGGTGGACAGCGCGATGTCAAACAGGTCACCCACCTTGATCGAGCGGAAAATCACGACTTCGAGGACAACCGCATAGAGCACACAGATTGCCGCCGCTTCGGTCGGCGAAAAGACACCGCCATAGATACCGCCGACGATGATGGCGGGGAAGCCCATCGGCCACAGCGACCTGCGCAGTGCGGTGAACCGCTGCCCCCAGCCTTCACGCGGCAATACAGGGATATCATGGCGATAGGCGTAGTACATGCAATAGGCCGAGAACAGGACCACGATCAGCAGCCCCGGCAGGATGCCGGCGATGAACAATTGTGAGATCGAGGTACCGGAAACAACGCCATAGATGATCATGCCAATGGAGGGCGGGATCAGATAGGCGAGGTCGGCCGCATTCACGATCAAGCCGATCGAGAAGCTATCACTGTAGCCTGATTTCAGCATCCGCGGCCGCATGGCCCCTCCGATGGCCACCACGGTCGCCTGGGTCGAGCCACACACCGCACCGAACAGCGCGCAGGCCGACGTAACCGAGATCGCCAGACCGCCTTTGATGTGACCCATGAAACTCATGACAAGGTCTATCAGCCGGTTTGCCGAATGGCCGCGTGTGATGATGTCAGCAGCCAGAATGAACATCGGCACCGCGATCAGCGCGGCGGGTTTTACACCCCCGATCATCTGCTGGATCAGGATCTGCATGCTCATCGTTGGGAAATAGACAAGGAACCCCAGCACAGCCGCCGAGATCAGGGGCATCTTCATCGGAAACCCTGCCAGCAACAGGATGATCATGACGGCAAGCATCAACTCGGTCATTTGTCTGCCTCCTCGGAGTCTTCGAATTTCTTGATCGCTGCAGCCGTTTCAGGGTCTTCATAGCTGTCGACTTCGAGGTAGGAGACGTAAACGTCTTCTTCAGCGAAATTCAGGTTGCGGATCGCGGTCAGCAGGTATTGGAATGATGCGAGTGTCAGGCCGATAACCACCCAGACATACGTTAGGTATAACGGCAATTGTAGTGCCGGGGTGATGCGCCCGCGAGAGGCGACTTTCTGCACGTATTCAAGCGCATACCAGGCCAGAATCGCCATGACGACGGCCGTTGTCGCGGCGATCACGACCATCAGGGCCTTGCGTACCTTGATCGGCAGCGCGTCATAGATCGCCGACATGCGGATATGGATGCCCTTACGCGTGGCATAGCCCAGCCCCATAAAGGTGACGATGACGATCAGGAACTCATTCAGTTCTTCGGAAAAATAGATGGATTGGTTGAACACGTATCGCCCAAAGACATTCGCGATCGTGTTTACAGCCATAAGGATGATCCCCCAGCCCAGGATCCAGACTTCGATCCGTCCGATGACAGCGTCGATCTTTCCCAGAAAGCCGAAAGGAGCGGCAGTACCGTTTTCCATGGTTTCCCCCTTTTTGAAAGCCTCACGCGCAGGGCGCGTGAGATAGTTTTCCGGTGAGTGGTTGGGAGGGATTAGTTGCTCGACAATTCCGCCTGAAGCGCGTCCAGCAGCTCCTGCCCGCGGGGGCCGACGGTTTCGACATAAGCAGCCGAGGTACCGGTACTACGTTCGCGGAACGCGTCGCGCTCGTCTTCACTCAGGACGACCAGACCGATATCTGGTTTGGCTTCCTTGATGATATCCAGACGTTTCTGGTTAAAGTCGGTGACGACTTCATCAATAAACCCGGTCATGTCTGCCATTGTGTCACGCACCAGCTGCTTACGGTCGGGGCTGAGGGTTTCGAACCAGTCCGAACCGGCCACAACTGTGGTGACAAGTTCCTGCTCACCGGCCCAGATCAGGTGGCTGGTGACTTCGTAGAACTTCATTTCTTCAATGGTCGGGATCGGGTTGACCTGACCGTCGATGGCACCCAGTTGCAGCGCGCCGAATACTTCGCCAAACGGCAGCGGCGTCGGGCTGGCACCCATGTTGTTGTAGGTTTCAACCAGAATCGGCGAGACCATCACACGCATCTTGAAGTTGTCGAAATCTTCGGGCGTGCGAATCTCGCGATTGGTGGTCCAGACCTGCGGGCCTTCGGAATACATGGTCAGAACTTCCAGACCGCGTTTGCGGAAGTCGTCGTTCAGCGGACCATAGATGGTCTCCGAACCGCTTAGGATGTTCGAGATTGCCGTCGGGTCGGAAGGCAGCAGATAGGGCAGCAGGAAGACCTGGCTTTCCGGCACCACAGTGCCTAGGTTGCCGATCGAGACGTTGGTGAACTGGATCACGCCATCGGCAGCCTGTTCGACGGTTTCGGTGGGCGTACCCAGGGTGCCCATTGGAAAGACCGTGACGGTCACTTCGCCGTCGGTTGCGGCCTCGATGCGCGATTTGAACTCTTGCGCATAGGCGTCCATGATCGAGCCCGGAATCTCTTCGATGGCGAATTTCCAGTCTTCGGCCATAGCAGTGAGCGGTGCCAGGCTGAGCAGGGCTGCCGCTGCCGTCGTGTGCAATTGCCGTAGAGTAAAGGTCATGCTGGGTTCCTCCCTTTGATACCTTTTGGTTGTCAGGCCGGAGTCAGCACAGCATAGAAAAATACACAAAAAAATATCATATTGCTCATGTTCACGTGAAAGATTTTTATGTAAAATATGCTTGAAAACTGCAGAAGTTGACGACGTTGAAACTGTTCAGAAATACATTGCTCGAAACCTTTGTGACGGTCGTTGAATGCGATGGCTTCACCGACGCACAATATGCGCTGGGGATCACCCAATCCGCGATCAGCATCCGAATCCGTGACCTGGAGGCTTCTCTTGGATATAGGGTCTGCGAACGGGGGAGGGGCGGATTTCACCTGACCGAACGCGGTGAGATTGCCTACCACAAGGCCAAGGAAATCTTGCGCAACGTTAGGGATTTTGACGCTGAATTGCTGGAGTTGCGCGATGCTGTAACTGGTGATCTGCGGATCGGGATCGTCGATGCCGTAAACACGCTGGCGGATCTTCACCTGACAAAAGCGCTGAAGCGGTTTCTGGATCGCCCCAACGAAGTCAGGCTGGAGATAATCGTCGCTTCGCCGATCGAATTAACGCAAGGGTTGATTTCGGGCGATTTGCATGTTGCCATCGCGCCGTTTCGCAAACAGGTGCCGGAATTGCGCTACACCAAACTTTGCAACGAAGAACATCGATTGTATTGTGGGCGGGATCATCCGCTTTTTTCGGTACCGGACGCGGAGATAAGTCTTGAGGACCTCGCGGCGTATCCGATTTGCCAGCGTTCTTACGATGTGTTCGTCTCACCCGAATTGAAACCCACTGAAATGCGGGCGGTCGTGGCGAATATGGAGGCAATGGCTGTTTTGATTGAAACCGGGCACTATCTCGGGGCCTTGCCGGTACATTTCGCAACAAGTCTGGAATACCACGACAAGCTTAGAGCCGTCGCACCTGATCGGCTTAACTGGACGTCGACATTCTATCTTACGACCCGGTCTACAAGCGTACACAGGCGCTCAGTTGAACTTTTTGTTGAGGATGCGGCCGCTTACAGCTGAGAAGGCAATCAGTATCACTAAACTGAAACTTATCTGGAAACGTCTGTCGTCCAAATTTGATGTCTTCCTTGCTGCGGAAAGCGTACAATAGTAGAAATCGCAGCAATTGTGCTAAATGGGCTCATTCCGGACGCCGGTGCCGTTGCAGCACAGCCCCCTGCCCCACCGTCAGCTGATCGCGTAGACCGGCCCATTCCTGCCGTTCCACCTTGGTCACCGTCGCTGCGGCGCGGCCCGTCAGAGTAGACATTCGCTGCGGCTGCAAAGCTTCGGGTCTGATCAACTCACACATCGCGAACGAAGCAGCCGCTCGAGCTCAATCAACGAATGGCTATTTTGTGCTTTGCTCGGCGGCTCAGGTGGCGCGCATCTTGCTCGATAGGAGACTTCACTTGGGCAATGGAGTATCTTGACGGTCTCAGCATCCTGGGGGCGTCAATGGCCGATCACACGCACACAAACGAAACCTTCGTTGCGGATTTTTCCCAGCGCATTGGGCGCGCCGATTTTGAGGACCGCGCGACGCGAGGGGCGGCCGCATTGAGAGCGATGGGCGCAGGGGAAGACGTGCCCGTGGCAATCATTATGCGGAACGACTTAACCCACCTGGAGATCATGCGCGCGGCGGCTCTGGCCGGAACAGTGATCGTCGCGTTGAACTGGCACGCAGCCGTCGAAGAGGTTACTGATATTTGCGACGATAGCGGCGCGGAATTCGTGATCGTTCATCGTGACTTCATCGAAGCCCTGCGCCCGGCCTTAACGGGCCGCCATGTCGTTGGTGTACGTCCTGGCCCTGCGCTTTGCGAGGCCTTCGACATTAGTCCAATTGAAGCCAGAGACAGTGCGGAGTTCCCGGAATGGAGCACCCTGTTGGAGGCGCAGATCCCAATAGAGCAGCGCGCCCCGATGCGCCCCCTCCTGCGCTACACGTCCGGCTCGACCGGCAAACCAAAGGGTGTGCGACGCCTTCAACCCGGAGAGCGCAAGAACTTTGAGGATGTCTTGCAACGGGTCGGCTCAGAGATGCTTCAACTGGAGCCGGGCGCACGGTTCTTTACGGCGGCACCGATTTATCACTCCGCCCCGTCAACGCTCACAAACGCAGCGTTGGTCGCTCCTGGCGTGTCGACCGTATTGGCTCCTAGATTTGACCCCGAGGGCTTTCTGGCCGCGATTGAAGCAGAGAAAGTAACCCACGTTTATTTGGTTCCAACCATGATGAGCCGATTGTTGAAATTGCCCGAAAGATTGCGCGAAAAATACGATTTGTCATCTGTGAAATTCGCAGTTTCGACAGGATCTCCGTGGGCTCATGACCTGAAGGTTGCCATGATTGACTGGTGGGGACCCGTCTTCTGGGAAAGCTATGGCGCGACCGAAATTGGGTTCATGACAATGGTGTCGTCCCCTGAGGCGCTCGCCAGACCGGGAACGGCAGGGCGGATGCAAATGGGCGCCTCGATCATGATATTGGGACCGGAGGGAGAAAAGCTTCCGACCGGAGAGGTCGGCGAAATCTATGTCCGCATGGATGCGTTCGGAGGCTTTGACTATTCCAACGACCCGGACGCGCGTGCGAATGTCGAGAAACACGGGCATTACTCGGTCGGCGACCTGGGACACGTCGATGAAGAGGGCTACCTGTTCATCACAGATCGCAAGAAGGACATGATCATCTCGGGTGGGGTCAACATTTTCCCCGCCGAGATCGAGGGCGTGCTGATGCGTGCGCCGTTCATCTATGATGTGGCGGTCTTCGGCGCGCCTGACCCTGAATTTGGGGAACAGGTTGTGGCAGCCATCGAACCCACAGCGGGCTGGCCCCCGGACGTGGCGGAAGTTCTAGCATTTCTGGATGGCAAATTAGCGCGTTTCAAACACCCACGGATCGTGGATTTCCACAAGGCCTTGCCCCGTGAAGACAGTGGAAAGATCTTCAAACCAAGGCTTCGGGAACCGTATTGGAAAGATGTCGTCCGCAAAATCTGATTGAACAAAAATGCTAATCTTAACTTCCGAAGTTGCCGGATTCGGCGCATTTCGTGCCCTTCAAGAAACACGCAGCCATTGTCGGCCCATACCGGACATTCACTCCTTAGTTTCTATGCTGCGGCGCGACCCGCCGAACCTGCCGTTCGCTGCGAGCGCAAAGTCGAAGGGGCGGCCAGATAATAGCGCGAGCTAGCAGCTCATGAGATATTTCGGCCTGCCCGCCATTCGTGCTCCCAACGCCCCAATCCCGATGGATCAATTCTAATCCACTTCGAGGACTGCAACACTTCTGATTGGAGCGTCGAGCTCATTCTTTCCGGATAATAACATCATAGAACAAGATCACCGGTTCATTAAACGCCGGGTCAGGCCAATGTTGGGATTCAAGTCTTTCGATTCAGCTGCGCCGCTCTCGCTGGCATCGAATCGGTTAGCATGATCCGCAAATGCCAATTCACGCCTGGACTCTCGCCGTTTCAGCAGTTCGCCCAATTGGCAGGATAACTGCCGCGCCAGTTCCATATACGCAATCCTCAAAGGAAATTGCGACAGAACCCGATGAAGGAGCTCATCTTGGTGCCTCCGATTTATTTGGCATACTCATATAGGCGATTTTGATCGAGTCCGTGCCGCCCGGCTGACCAAAGGTCGAGCCAGACGTGACAACAACCGGTTTGTTTCCGGGTATCCCGCCAAACCCGGCCAAACTTTCGGGAATACGCCCGTTGCGAAAGGAGTCGAAATCGGCACGACTCCTGCTGACTTTTGGTGTCACGCCCCAGACAAGCGCCAATTGGCGCGCTGGTTTTTGCGCCGGGCAAAAGGCCAGAACGGGCACATTCAGTCGGGAATTCGCCACCCGCTTGGCAGTCGCACCAGTTTCGGAATAGGTCACGATACAAAACGCGTGCCGCATATGCGCTATCAGGCAAGCCGCACTGGCAATCGAGGTGGAATCGTTTCCAGGGTCAATACCGTCAGGGCTGCGCAATCCCTCCCAATAATGCGGTGCATACTCGGATGATACAGCAATCGAACTCATCGCACTGACAGCTTCAGAAGGATACGCGCCAACGGCGGATTCGGCCGACAGCATCACCGTATCGGCACCGTCAAAGATCGCGTTGGCCACGTCCGAGACTTCGGCGCGCGTCGGAGCCGGGCTTGAGATCATAGATTCAAGCATTTGTGTTGCAACGATCACCGGTTTCCCAACTAACCGGCATTTGGAGATGACGTCTTTTTGTACGGTTGGAACGTCACTCCAAGCATATTCGACACCCAAATCGCCGCGCGCGACCATGACGGCATCGGTCGCCTCGAGAATTTCGGCGAAGTTGGCGACGGCCACGGGCTTTTCAATCTTTGCGACAATTTTAGCCTGACCACCGATCTGTTCTCGAAGATGGGCAATATCGGCCGCAGTCTGCACAAAGGACATTGCCACCCAGTCGACCCCCAATCGCAAAGCCAGCCTCAGGTCGCCACGATCTTTGTCGGTCAGCGCCGAGATTTCTAATGCGCGATCAGGCAAGTTAACACCCTTGCGGTCGCGGATAATCCCGCCGACCAACACGTCGCAAACTATCTCGTCCGCCGAAACTGTCTTGGCACGCATTCGGATTTTGCCATCATCGATCAGCATGTCATCGCCGGGTTGCACGCAAGTGTAGATTTCGCCGTGCGGAAGCGAAACCGCGTTTGCAGTCCCATTCATCTTGGCTAAACGAAAGCCAAATTCCTGGCCTTCCTTAAGCTCTGCCGCACCTCCCTGAAATGTCCCGACGCGCAGCTTGGGGCCCTGAAGGTCGGCCAAAATAGCGATCGGGTATCCCAGCTCTTGCTCGACGGAGCGGATAGCGGCGTGTATGCCTGTGTGATCGGCATGAGTACCGTGGCTGAAATTCATCCGAAACACGTTCGCACCCGCCAGTGCCAAAGCCCGGATAGTATCCTTGGAATTCGATGATGGTCCTAGTGTCGCAACAATTTTCGTTCGGCGCCGGTTCGCACCCAGAGCGCCAACAAATTCGGAGTCGTGTTGGGTCATGCTTTTTTCCTACTGCATGAAAGTCAAGCGCTGCGCTTGTGCACAAGCAGCAAATCCATCACATTTGTTCCCGTAGGGCCGGTCACGTATTGATCGCCCGTGGCGCTCAGAAATGTGCCAGCATCGGCGCCGGACAGGGCGTCGTCGCCGCCCTTCACCCTGGAGAAACTGCTTCCGTCGACAATTGCACCGGCGGCATCGGTCACGCCGTCGGTTCCATCCGTGCCCGCCACAAGACAGGTTAAATCCTGTCGACCCTGAATCAGGTGCGCAATCATCAAGGCCAAGCTTTGGTTGCGGCCTCCGTACCCCGGATTTTCAGGCAACTGCACAGTAGGTTCGCCGCCGAAAATGTAGATCCCGTCGCGCCCTGCCACACAGGTTTCTATGATTTCGGAGGAAATATCCAGAATATCGCCATAGAGGTTCTCGCGGTTGATCTGAACCGTGAGGCCAAGCTCCGTGGCTTTTCTTGCCACTGCCGCGCGGGCCTGCGCGTTCGAGCCCACAATGTGACTGTCATATTCGAATTCGCCCGCCGCCTTGTGCCCGATACCCGAACCGATAACCGCAATGTCGTCGCCCTCAACATCGGATATCGCCAAAACATCTACGGACCTGCCCTGAAAATGGGTGAGCAGCCCGCCACCCTTGATCTGCGAAATCTCCTGACGGCGGCGGTTGATCGTTTCGATGTCGCTACCATCGGCCATGCTCGCAAGGGTCAAGGATTGCAATTCTTTGAGCTGGATGCCGTCACTGAGAACCTCGACGAGAGATGACGCGCCCCCCGACACCAATACCAAAAGGCGATCGTCTGGTCCGAGCCCTCGCACGAAATCCAACACCGCCTGCCCCGCCGATAGAGACTGTTCTGTCGGTATGGGGTGGCTGCTCTCAATGATACGGACGTTGTCACCATCGCACACGCCTGAAGGCACATGGTTGTGCTTTGTAACGATCAGGGAAGGCAATTGAGAGCGTTCGCATTCAGGTAGACCAGCATGCATTTGGTAAGCTGCCTTTCCAACAGCGAGTACAGCGGAAGGGCGCTGGAAGGAGGATAGGGAATAAGAATCCCCGACGGCTTTGGTGCCTGACGCGGCTTCTACCCCTGTCCGGAACAGATCGGCCAACAGATCGCGGGAACTGGCGCTGGGGCCAATGATGGGTCGCGGCCTGAACGCAGTTACGCGGCTCATGCGGCACCAGGATTGTCGTCAACCGTTCCCGCTACGAACTGATCCAGGTCTATGATCGCACCGGTCATCATTGCGGCATCCGCTGAAACCAGAAAGGCTATCAGCCCAGCCGGATCCTCGGGCATCAGGAGACGGCCAAAGGGCTGCGTCGCGCCTACGGTTTCGCACCAATTCTCCGGAAGACCGTGAACCTGAGTCTGCGTATCGTGTTCGCCCGGCGTCCATGTCCAGCCGAGGTTTACACCAAAGACCCTGATCCCATCACGTTTAAGCGCATTTGCCACTCCCTTGGTCAATGCGACAAGGGCCGCTTTGCTGGCAGAATATCCAAGCAGGAAAGGCGGCCCGCCATAGGCCAGCATCGAGGTGATGTTGACGATGACCCCTCCCTTTGTCATCGCACGTGCAGCTTCCTGCATCAGAAAAAATGGCGCGCGCACATTCAAATCGAAAATGAAATCCAACGTTTCGGGGTCTGTATCATCCAATCCGCCGCGGGCAGTGGTTCCTGCCGCATTCACCACGATGTCGATACGCCCCACCCGTTCGATAACCGTCTTGACCTGACGCTTGAGCGATACAACATCCGTCAGGTCTAGCGGCAGACACACCGTTTCGGCACCGAGTTCCATCAGTTCTTTGGAAACACATTCGAGTTTGTCATCCTGCCGATCAATCAGAATCAGCCTGCCCACACCGCCTTTGGCCAACCGGAGGGCAACAGCCGCGCCAACTCCCTGTGCTGCACCGGTGATAATCGCTGTTTTTGCAGTAATGGTCATGTTGTCAGTCCTTCCAGTTCACCGGCAAAACGCGGCTCTGGCATGCCTTTGACACCAAGCCCGTCAATTCTGAAAAGCGAGCCGCGCAATGGCCCGTCGCCTGGGTATTTCGGCAACGGTGGCTCGGCCATGGATGTAACAAAAAGCTGATCCAGACGCGGCCCGCCAAAGGTCAGACTGGTAATCTTCACCACTGGCATTTCGATTACACGGTCAACTTCTCCATTCGGAGCATAACGGAAGATACGCCCGTCAAAGACCATGGCACTCCAGAGATAGCCCTCAGTATCTACTGTCGCTCCATCCGGCGCGCCTCCGCGGCTGTTGTCTGTGCGCACGAAAATCCTCTTGTTGGACACGGCACCAGTCTCGGGCGCATAGTCGTAGGCAGAAATTTCGCCTGTAAAGCTGTCCGTAAAATAGAGCACCTGTCCATCAGGGGACCAGCATGGGCCGTTGGAACAGATAATCCCGTTATCGAGTTGTCGGATTTCTCCGCCACGCCCCAATTGCCACAGCGCGCCGGCCGGTGCCTCTTCATTCGTGTCCATGGATCCGCACACAAACCGACCCTGCAGGTCAACCTTGCCGTCGTTGAGGCGGTTGTTCGGGCTATCGGGTTCCGGATCGACAATAAACCTGAGCTCACCCGAGCAAAAATCCAGCTCGTGAAACCCATCGCTGAGCGCAACTATGGCGTTTCCGTTTTTGCAAAGCGCCATGGAACCAATTTCAGAAGGCACCGTCCAGGCTCGGACCTCGTTACCATCCAATGTCATGCGAAAGATGCGCTTGCCAAGGCTGTCAACAAAGAACAACCGTTCGGAATGGGTGTCCCAGACCGGGCTTTCGCCCAAAAGGGGTTTCACGTCCGCAACTACGGAAATGTCCATCAGAAATTCACCTTGTCTTGTCCCTTGAGCCCCAGAATTTCGCGTGCTTCGTCCGGGGTTGCCGGCGCTACGCTTAGGCTGTCGAGAAACTGGCAAGCCTGCTTCACCTGTTCAGCGCTGGACTCCGCCAGCTCTCCCGGGCGAATCCAGAGACTGTCTTCGAGGCCCACGCGAAGATGACCGCCCATGGCAACCGATAGCGCTGCAATGCGCATCTGGCTCGCCCCGGCCCCCAAGACCGACCACAAGTATTGATCGTCGAAGAGTCGGTCCGCCGTCCGGCGCATCATCGCAACATCTTCGGGGTGGTTACCAATCCCACCTAGTAGCCCAAATACCGATTGAACGAAATAAGGCGGCTCTACAGCTTTCCGGCCAATGAAATGCGCAAGATTATAGAGATGCCCGATGTCGTAGCATTCAAATTCGAACTTGGTCCCGTTGCGGCGACAAGTGTTCAGAACATATTCAATGTCTTTGAACGTGTTGCGGAACACTAGATCGCGCGAATTCTCCAGATGGTCGTTTTCCCATTGCTGTTCGAGCTTTCCGAACCTGTCCTGCATCGGGAAAAGCCCGAAGTTGATCGAACCGAGATTGAGCGAGGCAAGCTCAGGAGCGAAATGTGCGGCGGGCCGCGAGCGTTCTTCGACAGTCATGAAGGGACTGCCGCCCGAGGTGATGTTGATCACAGCCCCGGTGCGCCGCTTCAGTTCGGGTAAAATCTTTGCGAAAGCCTCGACTGACTGATCCGGTTGCCCGGTCTCGGGATTGCGAGCATGCACATGCAGAATTGCTGCTCCAGCCTCAACTGCCTTCACCCCCTCTTCGATAATGTCCTCTGGTGTCACAGGCAGGTAAGGCGACATGGACGGAGTATGGATTGCGCCGGTCAAAGCACAGGTAATGATGGTTTTTCGTGTCTTTGGCATGGTCATTTTGATTTCAGTTGATTGAACAGGGATGCCGATAGCGCGAGATTTCGATCCCGCCACGCGCGACGCGAGTTGAGTTCATTTTCCGGCAACTGTGCCCGGCGCGCCGAGGTGACGGTTTTTTGCAAGCGTTCTTCCCAAACCGGCCGGTTTGGACGATCCTTGCCGATCTCGGCGTAAGCCGGGCCATAACGATCCATAAATGCAGCGATTCCACCGGGCGCATTCAAATCGATGGTTTCAAACGGCCCCATAAATCCCCACCGCCGCGACAGGCCGTCCCGCACCGCAGTGTCCACATCTTCAATGCAGGCCAGGTCCTTGCTGACCAACGAGAAAGCCTCGTCAAGCAAAGCACCCTGCAACCGGTTCATGATGAAACCAGCGACTTCGCGTTTGGCCAAAATTGGAGTTTGTCCGATCGCCTCCATCAGCCGTTGCGCCCTGAGCATGGCTTCATCCGAAGTTTCCGGGTTCGGTACCAGCTCCACGGCGGGAATAAGGTGGGGAGGGTTAAGAGGGTGGGCCACCAAACACCGTTCTGCACCTTTTAGCCCGCCGCAGAACTGGGATGGCAGCAAGGCAGAGGTGGAACTGGCGATGGTGGCCTCCTGCGGTGTCGCTGCATCGAGACGGGAGAATATCTCTGTTTTGATGCTGGCAATCTCCGGCGTATTTTCTTGTACGTGAGTGGCTCCGGACACAGCATCTTCCAGCGACACCGCATGTCGTATGCGTGTCGAGACTTCCGCCGGTGACTGATCCCAAAGCAGACCGTACCGGTGAAGTTCCTTGAGGGTAATTTCAATCTCTGATTTGGCGGTGCTAAAGAGTGCGGGGTCTTGGTCAAAGACCACAACCTGGCAGCCCGCGCGAGCAAAACTCACCGCCCAGGACTGCCCGATCAACCCAAAGCCGATGATGGCCACCGATGTGTTGTCTGTCATACAAGCCCTAGGCATTCAGCAAATCCTGTTGCCGGTCTGGGTATTAAAGAGCAGGATATTTTCCGGAGCGACCGAGACACCCACGGTACTGCCGACGGTGTATTGCGCATCTCCGGGTACAATCGCCCTTAGGTGACTATCCCTCTCCCCAAGTGTTACAATGGCAAAGGCGCCAAGACGCTCGATATCCGTCACCTTTCCACCTTGCTGGCTGTCTGCGACCGGACTTTGCAGCGTGACCGATTCCGGGCGAATGGCGATGCACACCTCCCCGTCCGGCACCTGACTTCCAGCCCGATGATCCCCCAACGCGAAACGTCCGAAAGCGACGTGGACCTCATTTTTCTGGCGCCGCCCGTTCAACAAGTTGATCTTGGGCGCTCCCACCAGTTCAGCCACATATTGTGTGGCGGGTTTTGCGTAGATGCCGTCGGGCCTGTCGAACTGAATGACTTTACCCGCTTCGAGTATGGCCATGCTATCGGCCACACTCATGGCTTCTTCGCAATCGTGGGTGACATAGATGAAAGTCTTGCCCAGTTCCGATTGCAGGCGTTTGAGCTCGACCCGCATGTCGTCACGCAGTCGCGCATCCAACGCGGCAATGGGTTCGTCCATCAGATAGGCCGAAGCATCCCTTACCAGTGCTCGTGCGATGGCTACGCGCTGACGCTCACCTCCGGACAAAGCCGCTGGCTTCTTGTGCAGAATATGCCCGATACTAAGAACCGAGGTGAGTTGATCGATGCGCCGATTGATCTCCCCTTCAGCAACCTGTCGGCGACGTAGTGGAAAGGCGATGTTCTGGCGCGACGTCAGATGTGGAAAGAGTGCCAAGTTCTGGAAAACCATGGCCATGTTGCGTTCATTTGGTGCGGCTCGCGTTACGTCCTTGCCGTCGATCAAAATTCGACCATCGTCCACAGGTTCCAGGCCCAGGAGAATTCTGAGAAACACCGATTTTCCCGACCCAGGCGGCCCAAAGACAGAGGTAAAAGAAGCCGTGTCTACTGTGAGTGTGACATCTTTCAGAGCTGTGAAGGTTCCGTACCGTTTGCTCACGCCTTCGAGTTGAATTTTAGCCATGAACCAGCTCCTTCTGATCTCGATTTGCCTCCACCGGCACAGGTAGACGCAACTTGCTCTTGGGGTCGAATAAATGGCATTTGGACACGTCGAACCGCACGTTAGTGGTGTCCCCGGCGCGCATTGAAAAGCTGCGCTCAAAGACGCCAAGGAAGCTTGTGCTACCTGACTGGAAATGCACGATCCGCCGCCGTCCAATGGTTTCCACAAGTGAAATTTCAGCGGGAATGGTATTCAGCGCAGGCGCATTCGACACAGAAAGTGTTTCGGGGCGGAAACCAAACAGGATAGACTGGTTGCCATTGTTGCGGCCCGCTTGCGCCAATCCTTCGGTCAGCCGCAATCCATTGGCTTCGCGCCCGGCAAAGTGAAAGTCCAATGCCCCATTCGTGTCTATCAGCTTGCCGCTGACGATGTTCATGCTGGGCGCACCGATGAACTGCGCCACAAAGACGTTTTTGGGGTGGGAATAAATCTCTGCAGGTGTACCGAACTGCTGCAGGTTGGCCTGGTTCATTACCGCGATACGGTCGGCAAGCCCCATGGCTTCGATCTGGTCGTGTGTGACATAGACCATGGTTTGTCCAAGCTCTCGTTGTAGCAGCCGCAGATCTGACCTCATCTTTTCTCGGAAAGCTGCGTCGAGATTGGAAAGCGGCTCATCAAGCAAGAAGATGCTTGGTTCCACAATGGCAGACCGACCGATAGCTAGCTTTTGCAGCTCATTCACACTGAGGCTGGACGAAGGTTCTTCCAGGCGATGCGACAGAGCCATGAAATCTGCCATGTCGTGCACTTTTTTGTCGATTTCGGCAGCGTTAACCCCACTGATCTTTAACCCGAACGCCAGATTTTCACGTACCGTCATATGCGTGAAAATCGCATAATTCTGAAAGACGAACCCCACACCACGCTGCTGTACCTTGAGGTTGGTGACGTCTTGGCCGTCAAACAGGATCTTGCCCGCGCTCACGTCCTCAAGCCCTGCGATCATGTTCATTGTCGTCGACTTGCCGCAACCCGAGGGCCCCAGAATAGCAACAAACTCTCCGTCCTGAATCTCCAGCGAGATGTCATCAACTGCGGTGAAGGCACCGAAGTGCTTGGACACGTTTTTGATTGAGATACTGGACATCAGGTTTTCTCCTGGCTTGTCGCGTTTGCCCGGTCGACCCGTGTCAAGATGACGGCCGTCAGAACGCTGAGTGCGACAAGAATGGTGATCCCGATGGCGGCGACATACGACCATTCCAATCCTTGAAAGGTCTGCTTGTAGAGAAAGAGTGATATGCTCTGTGTTGCTACACCCGGTCCTCCGTTGGTCATCACGAAAATCTCGTCAAAAATTTTCAGGCTTTCGATTATCCGCAGGCCAAGTGCAATGAAGATCACAGGTTTGATGCGCGGTAATGCGATATAGCGAAACCGCTGCCACCAGTTGGCGCGCAGGATCACGGCGGCACGCATCTGATCTTCAGGCACGCTCATGAGGCCTGCAAAAAGGATCAAGAACATCAGTGGCGTCCAGTGCCAGATCTCGGCAATTAGGATGGCGATGAAGGCATTTGTCACATCACTGAGCCAGTTTACCTCTGATGCACCGTCCCAGAAGATCGATAGAAGTGCATTGAGCGGGCCTGTCTGCTGGAAGATCAGATAGAAGATATATCCCGCGACCGCTGGCACGATCATCATCGGCATCAAGATCAGGCTGTAGAGAACCGAGCGCGCCACGACGCCTTCGTAAAAGAGAACCGCAAGCGCGAGCCCCAGCGCGAATTCGACCGGTACCGCGATACCCACAAATAGGATCGTCCGCCCAATGGCACCCCAGAGATCACCGTCCGTAAAGAGATAGCGATAATTGTCGAACCAGTTCCAGCTCAGATAGGCCTTATACCAGGGGTCACCGTCCAGCGGCGTCCACCAGGTCAGGCTGATATAGACCTGCATCAAAAGCGGGAAGACCACGATAAACACCAGCAGTATCTGCGCGGGAATTAGCAAGCGCTTTGCAAGGGTTACCCGGTCCTGCTCGAGTCGATCCTGTCGCGACTCAGAGGTCGCTTCGGCAGGGGTGTGAATATCCAGAATGCTCATTGTTTCAGGGCTCCAAAGGTCAGCCCGCGAACCAAAAACTTCTGGATCGAGATGCCGAGGATGATCGGGGGGATGGCGGCGATCAGGCCAAGTGCTGCCTTAGCACCGAAAAGCTGGCCGCTTGCAGCGGTCGCCAGGGCGTTCATATAGACCGGAATGGTCGTCCAGTCCTTGCGTGTAAGCAGCAGCGCGATCAGATAGTCCGACCAGTTAAGAATGAAGATAAAGAGAGCCGTGGATGCCACCGCCGAAGCCACAATCGGCAGAGTGATCTGGTAGAAGGCTTCAAAGGCAGAACAGCCCTCGACAACAGCGGCCTCTTCGATTTCGCGCGGGAGATCATCGAAGTAGGTTTTCATCAGCCAAAAGGAAAAGGGCATGGTCACGATGCCGTAGATCAGCGACAGCCCCCACCAGGTGTCGATCATGCCCAGAAAAGCCCACATGATCATGACGGGGATCATAACGGCCAGGGGGGGGAAGATGCGCAGCTGCAACAGCGACAGCCCGATGCTTTCGCCAATTTTTTGGCGGCTTACAGCATAGGCAGCTGCAGTGCCACAAACGATAGCAATGAGCGTGCCCAGAACCGAAGTCAAAAGCGAGGCAAACATCGGCCACCAGACCGTCCGATCTAGCGACACTGGCTGGTTCATCGCCTCGCCTGTGAACACGTAAGAGAAATTCGACAGCGTCGGATTCTGCGGAAGTAGGGTCACGTTGCCAGCCGCCGAAGTCCACTCCGCCGGCGGTTTGAACGCCATCGAGATCATCCAGCCGACAGGTAGAAGTGCGACAGCGGCAAACAATGCAACGGTTAGGGTTCTTAACAGTAGGCCGCTCATCCGTGACTTACCTCCGGGTTATAGGGATTGGTCCGGGCGCACCGCAGTACGCCCGAAAATTGCTTAGCGTTTCGAAGAAAGGCTCAGGCCTTGTCGACCACCGTGGGCCAGGCGGCCCGACTCTTCTGGATGGTGGAGATCATCTTGTCTTCGCCCTTGCGCTGGATGATACGCTCCCACTTTTTGGTGGCGGCCCGCATAGCATTTTCAGGTGATTTTTGTCCCGTAAGTGCCGCCTGCAGTTCTTCGTCCAAGGCTGCATCCAAAGCGGTTTGCCCTGCGAAGTTGATGGTGGGCGCTGACCGTGCTACGGTTTCACGGATCGCGTCCATCATGTAGGGGTGATAGGTCTCCTCTACGAAAGGCTCGTTGAAATTAGCCTTTTGGAAAGGATCAAAATAGCCTGACGGGTTGCCTGCCATCCAAGAATACGTGCGTGTGGAACTTAGCCACTGCAGGAAGAGATAAGCCGCCTCTTGATTGGCGCTACGCGAGCTCACGGTTCCGGTGATGTTGTAATAGATCACTGAACGGCGCACGAGTGATCCACCATGGTTCACACCTGGCGGCATATGCGCACTAAGCATGCCTGCCGCGGGATTGGCCGGGCTGCCATCTTCGTTCATGCGATCCACGAACTTGGTCACATTGGTATAGGTCGTCAGGTGCGGTGTCTGCCCGCTGCCGATACCGCTGTAACCCTCAGCGTAGGTCCAGGACAGTACGTCGGGGTGAGACCACTCCTTGGTTCTCACATATTCTGTAGCGGCCTTTATCCCTTCGTCGGTATCAAGGTTCGGACGACCGTTTTCATCGAACCAATACATGTTCGGGATCGCCTGTGCGGCAAAGCGCGCGTAGAAGCGCGGCAGGCCCCAAAATGGCGCCATGTCGTTGCCGTTACCATAAATCTTCACGCCGCCGACACCTGTCCGGCCTGTGAAGAAGGCGCTGATCTGGTCGCTTTCTTCCCAAGTGGTGGGCGGCGCCAGTTTACGACCATACTGAGCTTCAAAAGCATCCGCATGTGCTGGATCTTCGAAGTAGGATTTGTTGTAGACCCAGGTCTGAAAATCGCCATCAAGCGACGCGCCATAGTAGCTGCCGTTGTACTTATAAAGCAGTTCAGCCGTCTGGGCAGTAGGTGTCCCGCGGGTTTCATCCGCCCAGTCGGGCTTATGTTTTTCAACCAGTTCGTCAAGGTTGGCAGCCCCTCCGGCCTCAACCAGATCACCAAGGCTGTTCCAAGGGTGGGTATAAATATCGTAGGCACCGGACTGGGTTGTTACATCCTGCAGCACACGTGCCCAGATGTCGCCTGCAGGCGCGCCTACGATTTCAAGCTCGACGCCGGTTTCAGCTTCCCAGACATCTTTGACGGACATGCCCGAAGGGAATGGCTTGGTGATTTGGCCGATCGCCCCATCTGTCAGGAGCATGGTGATTTTTTGCGGAGCCTTGCCCTCGGCCACCAGCTTTTTCATCGCCTCAATGGCGCGACCTTCAGAATGCGATTCGTTGTATTGGAACCGTTCGGCCCCCGGGAACCCGACGGGTCCGCCTGTCATACCAGCCGCGAACCCCGAGGCGTGAGCAGGCCTCAGGAATTTTGGATTGATGCCAATGGCGGCAGTTGCCGTAAATGCCGCGCCCCCTTTCAGCAATTGCCTGCGTGTCGCACTAACTTTCATCACGTCTCCTCCCTGCGAGATCGATCCTTGGCTTCTTCCAAGTTCAGCACTCAGAGCCAGCCAAACCGCCATAAGCAGCGTCGTAAACGTGACAGTAAACGTTTACATTCGTCAAGCATTAAAACGAAAAAACGCAAGAGGCTCTGACTCGTGGCCCAGTTGGCCACTGAAATCACATTCGATACGCAGAGTTTGATAACTTAACTATATTGCTGTTTTTATATTGTTTTTTTGTATGTCATGACACTTTCATTCGCCGAAATCGAGAAAATTAGCCCCCGCCTCGGCTTGACACCTGCCCAAATCTGGCTGATATAGAAAATGTAAACGTTACCAATTTTTGCTGCGTATGTTGCAATGCGAAGATTCGGCGCCAATGATGGAATCACGGGAGGACACAATGAAAACACTTAAAGGACCGGGGCTCTTTCTGGGCCAGTTCGCGGACGACAAACCGCCATTCAATTCACTGGACGCCATTTCTAAATGGTGTTCGGATAGCGGCTTTGAGGCGATCCAGCTTCCAATGTGGGATGGCCGATTCATAGATGTGGCCAAGGCCGCCGAAAGCAAGGATTATGCAGACGAATTGAACGGCATCGCGCAGGAAAACGGTGTGGTCATCTGTGACACGGCTAGTCACATCCAAGGTCAGCTTTGCGCGGTTCATCCGGCCTTTGACGTCTGGATGGACGGCCTGTGTCCAGAGAATGTGCGGGGCAACCGAAAGGCACGCCAGGAGTGGGCCATCGACCAACTGATTAAATGCGCACAGGCCTCAAAAAACCTTGGCCTGACCGAGCATGCCACATTCTCTGGCGCCCTAGCCTGGCCCTTCTGGTATCCATTCCCGCAGCGGGACGAAGCGCTGATAAACGAAGCCTTTGATGAATTGGCGCGCATTTGGACACCAATCCTCGACGTCTATGATGAATGTGGTGTGGATCTGTGCTTTGAACTACATCCAACCGAAGATCTTTTCGACGGGGTCACCTTTGAGATGTTCTATGAGCGGACCGGCAATCACCCCCGCTGTAACATCAACTACGATGCAAGCCATTTCGTGAAACAGGGGTTGGATTACCTTCAGTTCATTGATTTCTACCACGAACGCATCAAGATGTTCCATGTCAAGGACAGCGAATTCAACCCGTCCGGCAAACAGGGTTTCCTTTCGGGCTATCAGCCCTGGCTGAAACGGGCAGCACGTGACCGCTCGCTGGGGGACGGGCAAACGGATTTCGGCGCGATCTTTTCAAAGTTAACTGAATATGGGTTCGAGGGCTGGTGCGTGTACGAATGGGAAGACTGCATCGAACACCCTGAAGACGCAGCCCCAAAAGGTGCGCGATACATCCGTGACCACATTCGCCGTGTCACTGACAAAACCTTTGATGACTTCGCTGGCGGCAAAGGCGACACCAGCGGCGCCCGGGCAATCTTGGGCCTGGAGTAAGCAAAATGGCAATCGAATCCTTCGGAACAGAAAAGGCAGCCCGTAAATTACGCCTTGGTATGGTTGGTGGCGGTCAGGGGGCCTTCATCGGAGCCGTGCATCGTATGGCTGCACGGCTTGACGACAAATGGGAAATTACAGCCGGCGCGCTGTCCTCAGATCCCACAAGAGCCGAGGCATCTGGTCAAGATTTGGGGCTCGATCCCAACCGCATCTACACCAGTTGGGAAGAAATGGCAGATCGCGAGGCCGCGCGCGAGGACGGCATTGACGCAGTGTCAATCGTAACGCCTAACCAACTGCACTTTGGACCGGCCAAAGCCTTTCTGGAAAAGGGCATCAATGTCATCTGCGACAAGCCCATGACGCTGAACCTTGAAGAAGCCAACGAACTGGTGAGGATTGCCAATGCGTCGCACTGCCTCTTCGTGTTGACGCAGAATAACACTGGTTATCCTATGGTGCGACAGGCACGGGCCATGGTCGCAGACGGAACACTGGGCGAGATTCAGGTGGTCCGCACGTCCTACGTTCAGGATTGGTTGACTACGGCGCTGGATCAGGAAGGTCAAAAGCAGGCCGCGTGGCGCACCGACCCCAAGCTGGCTGGTTCGGGCGGGTCTATCGGGGATATCGGCGTGCATGCCTTTAACCTTGCCGCATTCATCACCGGGCTGGAACTCGAGGAAGTCTGCGCCGACCTGCGTGCTTACGTGCCAGGACGACAACTGGACGACAACGCCAACGTCCTCCTGCGCTACAAAGGCGGTGCCAGCGGCACACTTTGGACCAGTCAGGTAGCACCCGGCAACTACAACCGTCTGTCGATTGAGGTCTATGGCACCAAAGGCGGTATCCAGTGGGTTGGTGAGGATAACGACAACCTCTTCTACACACCGTTTGGCGAACCCACCCGCTGCATCACACGCGGTGGGCCCGGTGCAGTGGAAGTGGCCAATGCCGCTACCCGAATGCCTCCGCGCCACCCAGAGGGCTATATCGAAGGCTTTGGTAACCTTTATTCCAACGCAGCCGAATGCATTTGGGCCCAACGCGAAGGACGGGAACCCGACAGCTTCGCCCGCGACCTTCCGACAGTTGAAGATGGCGCAGTCGGGCTGGCCTTCATTGAGGCCTGCGTACGTTCGAGCGAGAACGGTGCGCGTTGGGAAAAAGTGTCAACCTAAACCAAACCATCAAGGTCGGCGGTCCGGGCCGCCAACCTAAAAACCCATTCGACATTAAGTAGAGGCCCCCCACCTGGAGTACGGAACCCGATGACTCCCCTTGAGGAACGAAACCTACGAAAAAAAAGTATCTTGCTGCATGGGTTAGCAGACATACGCCTTGTTACGCTTGGTGACGGCCCCGGGGTCGGTGGTAGGTTAATCGAGATGCGAACACCCTCAGGTCTAGCCATGGATGTGGCGCTGGATCGCGGCGGAGACATCTTGCGTCTGTCTTATATGGGCCGCGAGATTGGCTGGCACAGCGCCAACGATGCTGTGACACATGCCCCAATCCCCGATATCGAAGGCGGGCTCGGGTTCCTGCGCGGTTTCGACGGTTTCCTGGTCACTTGCGGTTTAGACCACCACGGACCCGCCACCGAGACTTCTGCAAAAGACATGCTCTATCCGCTGCGCACCCGCAACGCCCACCCGCTGCATGGGCGCATTACGGGGAACAAATGTGAAATTCTGGCAAAAGAAATCGACTGGCAGGGTGATCGCATACACTTGCGCACCTGTGTCCGCCAGACCAGCGTCTTTGGCGAAGCGTTGGAGTTGGAGCGGGAGCTTTCACTCTCCCTTTCGAAACCGTCTGTTCACCTGTCTGATCGTGTCACAAATCTCGGCTTCAGACCCACCCGCCATGGCATCCTCTATCATTTCAACATCGGTTACCCAATGCTGAATAAAAACGCACGTTTGGTTGGAAAGGACTGGGCTTTGCGTGATCGACTAGACGACGGCTCGGCAATTCCGTCCAATGATCACGTCGAGATTGTCGATGTCGGCCCGTCGCCCCAGGCGAACTCAACATCGGCCTGCGTAATCGGCATTGAAAACCCCGACATTGGTGCGAGGTTGAAGATCGAATTTCATTCCGGCCAACTGCCTAAAACCGCTTTATGGCGGGCCTTTCAATCTGGAATCTTCGCACTTGGGCTGGAACCGCAGACAGAGTTCAACTCCGAAGCCATCCTTGGTGCACAAGAACAGAAATGCTACGATTTACGTCTGGAAATCGAAGACTTTTAGACGGTAGGCTAAAGTTTCAGCAATACGTCGGCATACGGTCGGCGGTTCAATCCATAGGAAATAAATTTGCGCGGAATCGACGGCTCTCCTCCTTCAATCAAAGACGTTGCCAAACGTGCAGGCGTATCAATTGCCAGCGTGTCTCGGGTCATCAATGACCGCGAGGCTTCGGTATCCAAGGCAACGCGGGAAAAGGTGCAAGAGGCAATTGATGCACTCGGATATCGGCCCAACCGGGCTGGACGTGCACTTAGAGGGCAATCCAATGACACCTATGCCCTTATTATTTCGAATATTTTGAATAACTTCTATGCTTCCGTGGCCTGGGAAATCGAACGACAGCTGAACGATCAGGGAAAGGCCCTGATGATGTTCAACTCCAACGAAGACCCGCACCTTCAGGATAAAGCCCTGGAGGAAATCCGGTCCCGACAGATATCTGGAGTTTATTTGCTTTGCGCCGTTGACAGTGAAAAGCTCGCTGCCTTCCAGTCAGAGATCCCCGTGATTTTTATCAACAGGCGTTTGACCTCGATGCCCGAGGTTCCCTTTGTTGGTATCGACGACTATTCAGCGGCTAGGGAACAAACGTCTGCGATGTTGCGAATTTATGGCCCCAACGTTGCATTCATTCACGGCCCGACCTCTTCAGACACAAGCGCCAAGCGCCTCAAGGGCATGCTTGATGCCTGCGTAGAACTGGGAACCAGCGTACACGAAGCTGACATTCAGGCTGCTGACCTGTCGATGGAAAGTGGATATGAAGTTGCTACGAAAATCCTGTCAAACAAGAAGTACTCCGCCATCGCATGTGGTAACGACCAGATTGCATATGGTGTTTACAGAAGGTGTCGCGAGCTTGGGCTCTCTGTGCCCGACGATATCGCAATTTTCGGATTTGACGACAATCCAATGAATCAATGGCTTGCTCCCTGGCTCAACACTGTACGTGTTCCTCACGCGCAATTTGCAACTGCGGCGGTTGGAATGATGACCAGCGGTGAAAAACCGAAATCCAATCAAAACAAAATTTTACCTTATGACCTAATCCTTCGTGGGTAGCCTGAATAAAGGGATATGATGGAAGGACCATCCTCTGATAGGTCTGGGCGATGGAAGTCATCAGAAGGTTAGCAAAATGGCAGATTTGAACCTTGTCGGCATAGATCTGGTGAAGAATGTACTTCAATTTCATGGTTGCAGCTACGCAGGAGAGGTGGTTTTACGGCATCTTCCGTAGTACGACGGCCTCAGTCAGGTGAAATTTGGTTTCGCTACAGCCGCCCGCAAAACTGAATAGGTGGAAATTGGCACTGCGCAAACAGCCGGCTGAGCAAAGTGCAGCATCCAACAGAAAGGGCTCCTTGCAGACCTCGGTGCAAACGCAGCATAAGCCCCTGCCCCGTTTCCGCGACCTATTCAACGGCCCATTCCTGCCGTTCGACCCTGTTCACCTTCTCTGCGGTGCGGCCCGCCAAAGCTGCCGTTCGCTGCAATCGCAAAGCTGGAAAGCAGACGATGATCAGGAGCACGGCTCTGAGCAGAGATGTAACAGTAACGATCGATGTCGTAGCTCGGCCCACTAAAACAGCCATAGCGGGATTGTGGATTCGTTAGGACCCAAGAGCGGCTGGTGATTTGAATGGCTTCTCCGTGCTTCGAAGTTCTCACGCCCAAACCATCATCGCGGCTCGAACATCTGGTCAGTCGGACGTGGTGATCTCCAATGCCTGTTCCCTCAGCCAATTGACCGCCGGGTTGAAGCGGCTGCGCTCGTGACGGATAAGATAATAGGGGAACCCGCTACTCGGCAGAAACGGAGCTGAACAAAGAGAGGTCAATTTCTGAACTTGTTTTGCCAGCCGCTTGGGGACAGCTGCAACTGCATCCGTCTGTCCGACCAAAAAAGGCAGCGTGGTGAAATAGGGCTGCTGGAATACGGCATTCGAACCATCTCTGTCTTCCCGCATGATCGTATCCGGTTTCAAATCGGTAGTGCCCGGGTAACTGAACTCAATTAGCCGGTAGGGGGTAACGTCCTGCGGACTAAGGACCCGTTCTGAAGCTGCGAGTGCCTCAAGCGGGTGGCCGTGTCGAAAAAGAACTTCGTAGGTTTCATCAAATAGCTTCTGAATGAGCAGATCGTCCCTGGCATCCAAATCCGCGTATAGGAGCAGATCAATCGCTCCATTTTCCAAGTCGCTAAAGCTTTGTGGCACCAGTGGTGAGACTTCGAATTTTAATGCTGGAGCGGTAATGGCAAAGGCGTCCATCATCGGTCCGAGGACAGCAGCTACGCCGTAATCTGTGGAGGCGATGCGATAGCAATGGTTGGATTGGTGCGGATCAAAGGCGGAAGGCCTGAAGACGTTGGCTATCGCCAACAGTGCCGCATCGACCGATTCATTCAGGCTCAGCGCATGATCCGTCAACTGGTATCCGGACTGCGTTCGGATCAGCACCGGATCCCCGATCAGGTCTCGTACCCGGGCAAGAATTCGACTGGCAGCGGGCTGGCTGATCCCCAAATGCAGTGCAGTGCGTGTCACGCTACTTGTTCGAAGCAGGATCTGCAGGAACCGCAGAGTCCGCACATCCAGAGAAGTTAAACCATCATTCATTTTTTGCATGCTCATCATGCTAGCTACGTCATCCCAATTATGCGAGTCGCGAGCTAACTGACAAGCGAAGCCCAACCGGGCGCCCGCCGATCAGGCGTTCTGCCCATGACCTTTTGGGTGTGGCACCCATCAAACTGAACACGAAAGGATAGCAGCAGTGATTACACGACGCATGTTCAACTCAATTGCGATTGCAACATCCATGACCGGAGCTTTCGCCGCCCGGCCCAGCACTGCGGAGGCATCCGGTGACGTAGATCAATCGGCACTTGGCTCTTATGATGTTGAAACGATGTCCTTTGACAGCTCTGGGGAAACCCTTATCGGAAAGTTGTTGAGACCTGCTTCGGAAGGACCTCACCCGGCAGTTGTGATCATCGGGCCTGTTGCATTCGTAAAGGAACAATCGCCCGTGCAATATGCAACCCGCCTGGCATCGCGCGGGCTGGCCGTTTTGATATTCGATCCACGCTATCACGGAGAAAGCTCAGGCACCCCCCGACGCTACGAGTCTGGCGAAGCCAAGGTTGAAGACTGCCAGGCGGCCCTCGGATTTCTCGCCGCTCAGGAAGGCATCGACGCAAGCCGGCTTCATCTTCTTGGGATTTGCCAGGGCGTCAATTGGGCGATCGAAACAGCGGCGACAGACGATCGCGTGGCCTCTCTCGGGGTCGTCGCAGGTCATTATCTGACCGCAGAGACCGCCAGAATGTACCTTGGCAGTGATGCGGAAGTAGAAGCGCGCATGGAACGCGCGACCAAAGCAGCCGCCGATTTCGAAAAAACGGGGGAAGCAAGCTACATTCCAATTGTCGGTTCTGAGGATGCCCTTCTGACGGCAACAGCCATTGCGGACTGGTACCTGCCCTGGGACAACAGGGCCCCTTGGCTGACTTTCAAAGGGGGTTGGGAAAACCGCATCACCGCCATGAGCGAAGCTGGCATTTGGGGCTGGCGGATCGACGAAACAGCCCCTCAACTGAGTCTGCCCGTGTTAATGATCCATGGTGACAGAGCAGCAAGCGGTCAGGACATTCCCCGTCGCATTTTTGAAGATATCGCGTCCAAGCAGAAGACGTTGCATTGGATCGACGGCGCCAACCAGCTTCAGTTTTACGAAGACCCGCTGATCATTGACGCCACCGTCAACGCGCTGGCTCCGCACTTTCTGGCCGTTGGCCGAAACATCTGATGCAGACCGCTTGGTTCGAGAAGGCCGCCCCAGAGCAGTCATCGCAGGGAAAAAGGGCGGCAACGTTGAAGCGCAGCTACACAGGAGAATTAATTGAGATGAAAGCTCTGTCGCTACTGGTTGCCTGCTTTGCAGCCTGCCCTGCTGTCGCCGAACAGCCGCTGCCGCCCTTTACCGAAGCCGTTTTGCCCATGGGGCGCGATCTTTACGCAGTTTCAATTGGACCGGGTGGACCAGATGAAGAGTTCGGCTCAGACGCCACCAATGGCGGGCTATACAAGCTCACTCCCGACGGCGCGACCGAGGAAATCAAACTCTCGGATGGGCAAGGTCTGCGCAATCCGACCGGAATTGTGCGTTCTGGCAACCAGATTGTCATTGTGGACGGCAATGAGGTCATCTCTACCGCGCCGGATGGCACAGTAAACTGGCGGCATGCCGTTAGTGAAGACGGCGTTTTTCTGTACGACATCGAAGCTCTCGACGAGAACACCCTTCTCGTGAGTGATTTTGGGCGCGGCGCATTCCTATCGGTCGCAACCCAAACCGGACAAATTCAACCTTACCTCGACGATTTGCGCATTGGTGGACTTGCCCGCTTTGCGATCACAGAGACAGGGATTTACGCGGTGTCCTGGGGCAGCGACGACGCTTGGGATAGTGCCTTATATCGGGTTCCGCATACAGACAACGGGGATACCGCTGTGATTGTTTCAAACGGTTTCGGTAATTTGGAATCTGTTGAAAGCATTAACGACACAGTTGTTGTCGGAGGATATCGGGGTCACGAAGAGTATCCGAATGCGAAGCTTTTGCGCGTTGCAACTGATGGGACCATTCATCCGCTGAGCGCCGGGTCTCATTCGCGCGGGATTTCCGATATACTCTTCGATGGGTCGTCAATTTGGCTGACTTATTTCTATGACGCATCCTATGCGAATTTGCCGTCTCAGGCAGCACAATATCTCGACTAAAAGGCGCACGTACTCTGGCTTCCGTGGCGCAAGGCTTCCGCCTGCAGCATTTGCACCGAGAGCTAACTGGCGGCCCAAGGCCGCTGTCTAGCTCTGTTACCCACCGCTGCGGATGCAGCCCGCTTAGCAGACATTCGCCGTTCGAACTGGTCTGGGCCGAGGTATAATTTGGCTGTGTGACGTGATCTTAAGGCCAATTGTCTCCCGCATGATCAGTTTTGCGACTGTATTCCCGATTTCCTCACGGATGGGGGCGGCTTCGATTATCTCTTCCTCATGCCAAGCAACATTCAGATGCGAGGCAGAAAATGGATCAAAGAAAAGGAAAGAGAAATGGCAAATCCACGCCCTACGAACGGCCCGTCAACCACCGGAAACAAATCTGGTTCTGGCCGCGGAAACAATCCGCCTAAGGGGAAATAAGTAGCCTCTAGCCAGCCGCGCGCAGCACGCACAAAGGCTTCTGCAAAAGGCTCGGCCACGACAGTTACTGAAAGAAATGATTGGGATGGTGGTTGCGCCGCCATCCCGTTATCGAGGTGCAAAGTGTATTATTCAAAAGACAAAGAGTTGAGCAAGGTGATTGCAAAAGAAGTGACGTCTGGGGCGCGTTATGTCTCTGGAAAAAAATACTCAAAGCTATCCTTGGAAGGTGGTGGTGTGTTGGTATTCTCACGAACGCCGAGTGATCGACGGGCGTTTCGGAACGTGAAGGCGGAACTGTCAAGGTTACACCGACAACAGGCCGGGGTGTGACCATGCCCGAAACTCTGTCGAAAGCCCAACTTCCAACTTCACACACCGCACTCCTTTACGTTGCGTCGCTATTCTGCTCTCCGAAATGGCAGCACGCAGAACGCCGCCGTTACGCAAGTTCGGAGATGCGATTGGAGAAAGGGGTTGGCCGAACGCTCGAGTTGCTTGACCTGCTAAGGCAGTCGTTGTGTCTGGAGCAATCATCAACCCTATGGGGCGATGCTGTTGAGCAAGCCATTAAGTTCGGGCTTTCCCTGGATGCGTTGGAACTCCACACGCGGACATTCTCGGCAACTCCGCAGCAGGCGCTTTGGGTGCTTCTGGCGTTCGACGTTATGCCTGCCCTTGGCAGAACGTGGGGCTTCTGGTGCCTGGACGAAGCGCATTTGCCTCAGATGCCCGAAGACGACCTTTGGTTTTTGCCGCATCAAGACCCTGCAAACCCAAATCGTTTGATTTTGCCGGTCGAGACACTAATGACTTGGTGGCTCGAGCAGATTGATAGCCCGTTGCGCCGTCTCTGGGGAGAAGTCGATGATGAAAGGGCGCATAGTATCCGTAATTGGAAATCAGGCGACACAACACCAGCGATATCGCGGATCATGGAATGGTTTGGCGACGATCATCAGTTTTCATACAAGAATGCAGACGAAGCTCATCTGTCGACAACGCAGCTTCGCTCATTGTTGCTTTGGGCGCGTGCATTGGAGCAAAGCTACAAGGATCTCGTTGGTTTCCTGACGCCAGATATCGAGCCGGACGACGCGGATCCCACGCACAACAAGGCGTTGCAGTTGGTTGAGCTTTTTAGATGGAGTCATGAGGCCACATTACTCAGCCACAATCCCTCGGTCGAGCGAGAGAGAGAGGGTTCTCTGAATCTTTCCCTAAATGGGCAAAGAATAGTGTGTTCTCCGCTATCACAAATGACAGCAAAGGAAATTTGCCCGCGCCAGAAACCGTAGCGAAATTTTTATCCCTGCTTTTCAGAAGTCTACCTGATGACAATTTGTTGCCCGACATTTTCAACGACTTAAAAGCCAGATCACACAAAATGTGGCTGCCCAACACTGAAGGGATACAAGAGCGAAAGATCATTCAAGATATATTCAACGAGGTTATGGAGGACTGGGGCTCCGACTGCTCAGATCGACAGTTCCTTGTGGCACGAGGAATTGCAAATCTACGAAGCCAATCGCGTATTGCCGAGTTTGAATCGGACCTCCTCTTTCTGTGTGCCCTTAACGCAATCTCGGCTGGTAATTTTGACGAAGCGCGCGAACATGCAAAAGCGGCCTTGGACCTTTGCATGACGCGGTCTATCGGACCGCTAAAGTTGGAAATGGCAAAGCTCAACTTCTCACTCGCTGTTGCTCAGGATTCTTTCAACAGAAATAGCGCAGAGCGCAGTTTCCGACTTCTTTGCAAGTCAGTCGAGCCTGAAGTGGTTGCTCGCTGGAAACTCGGCGAAGGCCCTATCGATTATTCAATGCGCTTGGCCGCCGCCGATCATGCCGAGTGGTTCTGGGGCAACATTGTTCGCCCTTACGAAGGGGTGGAAATCGAAGGACCGCTTCACGAGAATTCCGAGATTATTCGCGCATACGCAGGTTTGCTTTTCTCTGGAGCTCCCGAGGTGGAAGTGCGCGGTTTTATCAAGAAATTTCGCGGCACGTTGAAGCGTAAGTTGCGAAATGTGCGTGGCGACACGTTCTTCACTGTGACATCAAAGATGGTGACGGATCTTGTGCGTGCTATGAGGCAAATGCCGACCTATCACGAAATCCCCAAAGAACCCTCTGAACTTGCCAATTCGATGGCCGAAACGCATTTGAAGCTGGTTAGCTTGCTGCCCACGGATGTTCTGAATGCGCGGGACTATTTGAAACAGACTGCACTGATGCTGGCGGCCGAGCGAAAAGATGTAGAAATGATAAACGCCCTCATTGACCGCCATGTGGATGTTGACGCGCAAGACGCACTTGGTCGGACGGCATTGCATTCAGCCGCCAAGGTCGGAGCTGATCGATGTTTTGAAGTTCTTCTTGCTGCTGGCGCGAACCCAACACTCCAAACATATAGCGGTAAAACACCTGCCATTTTTGCCGCTGAATTTGGGCGGGCCACGATCTTCGAGATGAGATTGGCATGCACGGCATATCAAACGGGTAGAAGCGAGCTTGAGGAAGCGCATAAACTGGCGCAGGACTCTGCAGAGGATTTCAAGGCAAAGCGCAAGGCATATGCCATCCAGGGATATGAAATTGCAGGACGGAAGGGCTTTCGGAGGATTGCTGAGCTCACGTTGAAGGTTCTGGAGGAGTGATTTCTTGGAGTTTGGGTGGCGAGCGCGGCCCTTTCCGGACATTCACCCCATAGTTTCCGTGCTGCGGCGCAGCCCGTCGAACCTGCCGTTCGCTGCGAGCGCAAAATCAAAGGCTTCCTGAACTCGCGAAATGCGGGACAAAACCGTCATTGGCATTCGTGATCTGAACCGCCGCTTTCTGTCCTTCGCGCCGGCGGTAAAAAACAGCAAAAGGATAATCCGGACCTTCTCTGCTCTCGCGAAAAGCCATTCCCAGTCTTGGTTAGCGGTCATTCGATGGCGTTTGCATGAATTGGCCTATTGGTTCGCTTGAGCATGCAAACAGAGAAAACACCAGACGTGGTCGGCCTGGTTATCTTATCAGGATTTTTGATTGCCTGTTTCGAGGCTTTGCAACCCGCTTGGCGAGTACGACACAACTTTGGCGCGGTCTGTCCAAAAGGTTTTTGTGAATTCGATAAGTGATCGGCAGCCTTTTATGATATTGTTAAATATGTGAAAATATATTTTTGCGCAGGGCTCACGACCGTGCCGTGAATATTTATGCTTTCTAAATATACAAATTCTCCCCTCATTCTCCACCGCTATGTTAGCGTTATCGCTTTGAGATTGACGCTTGTTTTCACCGGTTAGCCGGCATCCAGCACAATTTGCGAAGCATTTCATGCTGCCAAACCTATCGGTCTGGCAGCTAAGGAACATACACTGGAGGAAATATGTCCCTGTTGCAGACCATTACCCGTAGAGCCGCTTTGCTTTCTGTCGCCGCTGTCGCACTAACTGCCGGGACAGCGTATGCAGGCGATGTCAAAATTGGCTTTCTGCTGAAAACCATGCAGGAAGAGCGCTACAAGCGTGACCGCGCCGCGTTTACTGCGAAAGCCGAGGAACTGGGCGCCGAAGTCATCTTTGATTCAGCGAACAACGACGAGCTGACCCAGCTGGCGAAATTTGAAAATATGCTCGCCAAGGGTGCGAACGTCATCGTTTTGCAGCCTGTTAACACTGGTACCGCCGGTAGCATGGTCAGTATGGCAAACAGCGAAGGTGTGCGCGTTGTCGGGTATGACTCGATGCTCGTGGACGGGCCGCTGGATGCGATGGTGATGCAAGACAGCTGGGCCGTGGGCCGCCTGCAAGGCGAAGCCATGGTCGATTGGCTGCAGGAGAAAAACGGAGAGGTGTCCGGCAAGATCGCCCTGATTCAAGGTCAACCCGGCGACTCTAACGCGATTGCCATGAGCAGCGGTGTGTTGGAGATTGTCGAAGCGAACCCGGGGTTGGAACTGGTAACAAATCAGGCGCATGAAGGTTGGTCATCTGAGAAGGCCATGGCGACTGCGGAAAACACGCTGACCTCTAACAGCAACAGCATCGACGCGTTTATCGCCAACAACAGCGGCATGGCTCGTGGTGTTATCGCGGCACTGGAAGCACAGGGGCTGGCGTCATCAGACAAAGTGTTTGTAGCCGGATCTGATGCCGACTTGGCCAATATTCAATATGTTGCGCAAGGCAAGCAGGCTGTCGAAATCTGGAAGCAGATCGATCCTCTGGCTGAAACTGCAGCAGCGGTGGCGGTTGCCTTGGCTGCAGATCCGGAAACTGCGCCTGCCGATCTTGTCAAAGTGGACAAGGTTATCAACAACGGCTTCGCCGACGTACCGACAATCGTGACCCCCATCACGCTTGTGACGCAGGACAACATCGATGACACGATCATCGCTGGCGGCTTCTACTCTAAAGAAGAAGTCTACGGGAACTGATCCTCCGGACTGTTTCCTGAAGGAGGGCGTTTCGCCATCTGGCTAACTATGCGTGTACTCCCCGCGCGCGGCTTCATGGTGCCCTCCTTCCTTAAACCCCTCGCGGCAGGATTGCCGGTCAGGGTGGGGAGTGTCCGAAACACCTTTCTGAATGTGATGGGAAATAGCATGTCTGAAGTAGTCCTGAAAATGCAGGGTATCATCAAGGATTTTCCCGGAGTTCGCGCCCTGAACAATGTGAATTTCGAAGCCCGCTCGGGTGAGCTTCTGGCGTTGATGGGAGAAAACGGAGCGGGCAAATCCACGTTGATGAAAGTGCTCAGCGGGGTTTGGCCCTACCCCACCTACGAGGGCGATATCTTTCTGCGCGGTGAAAGAGTCCGGTTCGCGAATACGAAAGAGGCGGAGGCGGCTGGCATTGGCATCATCTATCAGGAACTCAACCTGATCCCCGGTTTGTCGGTTGCGGAAAACATCTTTCTGGATCGCCAGTTCACTGACGCCAAGGGCAGGATCAACTGGAACCAGACATTTGCGGAAACACAAAAGCTTCTGACCGAACTAGGTATCAACGACATTCGTCCGACAGATCTGGTGCAGAACATCACTGTGGGCAAACAGCAGATGGTCGAAATTGCAAAGGCGCTGTCGCTCAAGGCCGAGATACTGGTGCTGGACGAACCGACGTCGGCGCTGACAGATAAAGAGGTCAAGGATCTCTTCCGTATCATCCGCAAGCTGAAAGCTGATGGTGTCTGCATGTGCTACATCTCGCACAAGATGGAAGAGATCGAGCAGATCGCCGACCGGATTGCGGTTCTGCGCGATGGCCAGACCATCGGTGAAGTCACGCCTATCGCGGATATCACGCTTGATCAGATCATCGCCCGAATGGTCGGGCGCGACATCAAGGATATGTTCCCCAAGGTCGATTTCACACCGGGTGAGGTGACTTTGGAAGTCAACGATCTGTCCGTCACAAACCCCGACCTGCCTGGCAGCTATCTGGTCAAGAACGCCAGCTTCGTTGCCCGCAAAGGCGAGATATTGGGCATCTCCGGGCTAATGGGCGCAGGTCGAACTGAGTTGGTCGGTGGCGTATTCGGTGCCTATCCGGACCAGACCACCGGTGAGGTGAAGCTGAACGGGCAAAAGCTGAACATCAAATCTCCGAAAGATGCAATCGATGCCGGTATCGCACTGCTGACCGAAGACCGTAAGGCGCTGGGTTTGTTTCTCGACAAGTCCATCTCATTCAACACGACGATTTCCTCGCTCGAGACGATCAGCTCAAAGGTTCTGGGCATTATCAACACCCAGCAGGAGCGCAAAGTCGTTAAGGAATACGTCGACCAGCTTGGAGTCAAAACACCGTCGATTGACACCGTTATCGGAACGCTCAGCGGCGGCAACCAGCAGAAGGTCATTCTGGGTAAGTGGCTGAACTCGCGGCCCGATGTATTTATCTTGGATGAGCCTACACGCGGGATCGATATCGGCGCCAAGGTCGAGATTTACAAGCTGCTGAACGAACTGGTCCAGCAAGGTGTCACCGTCATCATGATTTCTTCGGAACTGCCCGAGGTTTTGGGCATGTGCGATCGGATTCTGGTGATGTGCGAAGGCGAGATCGTGTCGAACTTTGAACGGGACGACGCGAAGAAAGAAGCAATCATGGCGTATGCCACCGGCAGCGCATAAGGGAGGAAGCAAATGAGTGCTGACAGCAACGTTGCAGGTGTTGGCGTCAATGGCGCCAAGGAAAACCACCTGATAAACTTCATAAAGGACAATGCGACGCTAATTGCATTAATCGTGCTTGTCGTCGGGCTCAGCTTTGCCGACGACGCGTTTTTCACCGCGCGAAACCTTAGCAACCTATCCCGTCAGGTTACCATCATCGGGATCATTGCCGTAGGCATGACCATGGTCATTCTGATTGCGGGTATTGACCTATCCGTTGGCTCTGTCGTCGGGTTATCAGCGGTCGTCTGTACGCTCATGATGCAATGGGGTGTGCCGACAATATTGGCGGTGCCTGCAACCCTTTTGATCGTGGGTGTCGGAATAGGTCTGTGGAACGGGTTCTGGATAGCAAAGTTCAACATACCACCATTCATCATAACCCTTGGAATGCTGACCATTGCACGCGGTTTGGCTCTGACCCTGACCAACGGCAGTTCTGTACCGGTAACGAGTAATGTGTTTCCATTGATTGGTGGGGCTTATATTCCGCCGATGATGTCCAGTATCGTGCTGATCGTGTGTGCTGCGCTTGCTGTCTATTCGATCTTCCGCGACGTTCAACAAAGCAAAGCTCACGGCGTGGAAGTGAATATGCAAGAGCTGCTGGTCAACGGGGCGGTGATGATTGGTGGTTTTGCTTTGGCCTTCCACGTGTTCACCAGCTACAAAGGGATCCCTGTTCCAGTCGCGATCTTTGCAGTCATCGCGTTTGCCGGAATCTATACGCTGAACAGCACCCGATTTGGTCGCCGCCTCTATGCGCTTGGCGGAAACGAGGATGCGGCTCGCCTGTCCGGCATCAACGTCGTCCGCACCAAGATGATTGTCTATACGGTCATTTCGGTCCTGTCGGCCCTGGCTGGTATCATCTTGGCCTCGCGTCTGAACGGTGCCTCGCCCAACCTTGGAACGATGTTCGAACTTGATGCGATTGCGGCCGTTGTTATCGGCGGTACCAGCTTGGCCGGTGGCTCGGGCAAGGTGAGCGGAACCATCATCGGTGCTCTGCTGATTGGCGTGCTGAACAACGGTATGAGCCTGCTTGGGGTGGTCACGTTCTATCAGCTGATCATCAAGGGCCTGATCATCATCCTCGCCGTCTGGTTCGATGTGATGCAGAAGAAATAAAGCTGCAGGTCTGCCCCCGGTCATACGTACCGGGGGCAACGCCAAAATCCCCTAAATCTTGAATGACAGTTGGGAGGTAAGCGATGGTCCAGTCCATTTTAGCAACCTTACGCACAAATGGCCTCAAAGCTTTGGGTTTGGCCGGCCTTCTATCCGCATCGCTGCCAATGATCGCGGCAGCGCAGGACAACGCTACAATCGGGTTCCTGCTCAAGACCATGCAGGAAGCCAGATACCAGACTGACAAATCCCTGTTCATTGCACGTGCGGAATCCCAAGGCGCAGATGTGATCTTTGATAGCAGCGGCAATGATCCATTGCGTCAGTTGCAGCAGGTTGAGCAAATGCTGGAATCGGGGGTGGACGTTCTGGTCCTGCAACCCGTCAACACCGCAACCGCTGGTGCCCTTGTTGATTTGGCCCACGATCAAGGCGTCAAAGTCGTCGGGTACGACTCGATGCTGCAGGACGGGCCGCTTGACGTCATGGTCATGCAGGACAGTTGGGCTGTCGGGCAGCTTCAGGCCGAAGCGATGGTGGACTGGCTGAATGATACCCGCGGCGAGGTCAAAGGTCGGGTCGCCCTGATCCGCGGTCAGCCTGGTGATGCCAATGCCGAAGCGCTCAGCAGTGGTGTGCTGAAAGTGATTGCCGATCATCCTGGGCTCGAGCTTGTTGCGGATCGCAGCCATGTAGACTGGTCTCCCGATATGGCCAGAGACACTGTCGAGAACCTACTGGTCGAATATGACAACGACATCGATGCGTTCATCGCCAACAACAGCGGGCTTGCCTATGGGGTTCTGGCAGCATTGTCGGATGAGGATCTGGCATCTGCTGATCAGGTCTTTGTTGCCGGGTCAGATGCTGATCTGAAGAATGTCCAAATGGTCGCCAATGACATACAGGCGCTGGAAATCTGGAAGCAAATCAAGCCCCTGGCCTATGAGGCGGCGGATATTGCCGTGAAAATAGCGCAGTCTCCGGATGCCGAAATCAGCGAATTGATCGGTGAGCATTCGCTGATCGACAATGGTTTCGCGGAAATCCCGACGGTTATCACCCCTGTTTTCGCAGTGTCAAAAGATACGATCGACAGCACGGTGATCGACGGCGGGTTCTATACCAGCGAACAGATCTATCAGAACTGAAGCTGCTATAATCACGCATACGCCCGTCGACGAAACAGCGAATAAAAGCAAGGGACCGAAATGTCTGACAAGATCAATGTCGCAGTCCTTGGCCCGATCCCAAGGGACAATATCACCAGCTATCAGGGTGAGAAATTCAATAAATATGGCTGCGCGGTCTATACGGCGGTCTGTATGTCCTCGCTGGCCGGTCCGGGTTCGCGGATCAACGTTGTCAGTCATGTGCGCAGGTCAGATTTCGACAAAGTTCGCACCTTGCTGTCTGAATTTCCATATCTGGATGTTAGCCATGTCACCGGCGATGCAGATCAGGGCGCGGTGATCGATCTGGTTTACGTCGATCAGAACCATCGCAACGAAAAGCAAACGGGTTTCATGAACCCGATCCTGCCCGACGACATCGAAGACCTGATGGATTGCGAGGCTTTCGTTTTCGTTCCGATCACGGATTTCGAGGTTCCGTTGGAAACGATCCGATACATCAAGGCCAACAGCGATGGTCTGGTTGTATTTGATGCGCATGGTCCCACCAGCGGGTGTTCAGCACATGGCGAACGGTATCATAAATTCTGGATCGATAGAGATCGCTGGCTTCCGCATATCGACCTTCTAAAGATGAATTTGGAGGAGGCTCAATGCAGTTGGTTCAAGGGAGAATATGGTTCTGACGAGTTGCAGGAAATAAGCGAACTCACGATGGACCAGTTGCCCAAGTTCGCCCAACACTGCCTGGATCTGGGCGTCAAGGCGCTCTACGTCACGCTGGATCAACACGGCTGCGCCGTCTACCACAAAGATGAAACCGGCCGGATGCGGGAACATCTGGTCAAGCGAGTGCTTGTCGAGGATGTGGTCGACACCACGGGCTGCGGTGACAGCTTTGCTGGTGGCTTGGCTTTTGGCTACCTCAAAACTGGCGATTTCGTCAAAGCCTGCCAGTTCGGAAACTGTGCAGGAGCGCAGCGCTGCTCGAGCAGCGAGCTGGATGTCTACGGATCGCTGGAAGAAACCGAACGTCAGATTGCCGAAACCTACGGCGACTGAATTATCCGAAATATCACCCGAATGGAGCCCTGACATGCAGACAATGCTGAGCAGTAGCGACTGGCTGATCGAAGAATCCCAATTCAATCTGGATGAAGCAAACTTCAAGGAGACCATTTTTACGGTCGGCAACGGCTATCAGGGCACACGTGGATCGTTGGAGGAGGGCCACAAAGGAGAGCTGTCTGGCACCTATCTGGCCGGTGTTTACGATCACCATGACTCGACGGTGATCGATCAGGTCAATGTGCCTACCTGGCTGCCGCTTCGGGTCCGTGTCGAAGGTGAAATTCTGGATGTCCAAACGTGTAAAGTGGTCGAGCATAAGCGCGTGTTGGATCTGCAGACCGGATTTCTCCACCGAGATACGGTGTTTGAAGACAGCAAAGGCCGTCGCACTCGCATCACCAGCATCCGCTTTGCCAGTTTTGCCGATCAGCACATCTGTGGCATTCGCCTGATCGTCACTCTCGAAAACCACTCGTCCGAGATCACTGTCGAAAGCGCCCTTGATGCCCATCGATACAATCTGGATCGATTGCCAGCTTATCAGGGAAACCCAGATTTCCATCCCGAAGTAAAATGGGAAAAATGGGCCAAAAGCCGACACCTGAAGGTCACTCAGTCACATGCAAGCAGCGATGCGTCCTATATCGAAGTTCTGACTCTGGACACTGGCATTTCGATTGGCATGGCGTCTGCCTTGGATTGTCCTTCCTTCAGCGAGTTCAAAGGCGCAAACCGTGATTATGAGCAGGTTTCACAAACCGTTTCTGTCGAGGCGCTCAACGGGCAAAGTCTGACTTTCGAAAAGCTGGTGTCGATTTATACATCGCGAGATCTGAACGGCGCGGAATTGGCGGCCAAGTGCGAAGTCTCCCTTGAGACTGCGCATGCCAAAGGGTTCTCCGCATGTCTAAGCGAAAGTGCCGCAGCCTGGCGCAAAAAATGGGATTCCTGTGATTGTGTGGTGACGGGTGATCCAGAAGCAACGCGTGCAATGCGTTTCAACATCTATCATCTGCTGATTGCCGCAAACGAAAACGACCCGCGCGCGAACATCGGCGCCAAGTCCATGTCAGGCGAGGGGTATAAAGGGCACGTTTTCTGGGATACCGAGATCTTCCTGCTGCCATTCTACATTTTCACGCAGCCGGAGACCGCCAAAGCCCTTCTGAAGTACCGTTACAACACGTTGAACGGCGCACTTGAGAACGCCCGATTGAATGGGCTTAAGGGCGCGCAGTACGCATGGGAATCTGCTGATACCGGAGTGGAAACAACGCCAAAATGGACAGCGGATGGTACGAACCGTATCTGGACCGGAGAAGAAGAGATTCACGTCACCGCATGCGTGGCATATGGCATCCTCAGTTATGTTGCGGCGACCGGAGACAGAGATTTCCTTCGCGATTTCGGTGCCGAGGTTTTGTATCAAACCAGTCGGTTCTGGATCAGCCGGCTGGAATGGAACAAAGACAAGGACCGGTACGAGCTGACAAACGTTATCGGGCCGGACGAGTTTCACGAACATGTCGACAACAATACGTTCACCAACCGAATGGCGAAATGGCATCTGCAGCAATCGGCGCATGTTTTTGCTGAACTCAGCGAAACCTCAACTCTGACCCATGATGACCTTCTGAACAGGTTGGGGCTGACAGCGAATGAAGTAGAGCAGTGGATTAAAACCTCTGAAAAAATCTACGTTCCGTTTGACGCGTCTCGCAATCTAATTGAACAATTTGAAGGGTATTTTCAGCTTCAGGACATTCCCATCACGGAATGGGACAAAAACCGTATGCCAATCTACCCCGAAGGGCATGACCACTTCTCACTGAACGGATCAATGCTGCTCAAACAACCAGACGTGATCATGTTGAATTATCTTTTGCCTGATGAGTTTTCAGACGAAATCAAAAAGGTGAACTATGCGTTTTACGAAAAGCGCACGATGCATAAATCATCGCTCAGCCCGGCTATTCATTCGATCATGGGGATTGAAGTCGGCGACATTTCCTCGGCGCATCGCTATTTCGAACGGTCTGCCTTTGTTGATCTGGTCAACAATCAGGGTAACACGCAGGACGGAATGCATATCGCTTCGGCTGGCGGCACCTGGCAATCGCTTGTGTGTGGGTTTGGCGGGTTCAGGGTCAAGCACGGCAAGATGACCTTCAAACCCTGGCTGCCCGAGGCATGGTCCGGCATCCAGTTTAATCTGAAGTGGCAGGGGAATGACGTCGAAGTTCTGATTTCTCATGACGAGTGTCGGTTTAAGCTGATTGCTCCGTCCGGCACGAAAGAAGATATCGAGGTGATGGGCCATCCTGTTACTTTGATTGCCGGAGAGGAAGCGGTCTTCGCGCCGCAGCCTGCGTGACAACCAAGATTGTTCTCGCAGGAAGGGTCAAGGTGTGCAGAGGTGCTATCGTCAGTCTGCAAGAGCCTCGGCAACGCGCGTGTGCAGTTGTTCCGCCGCCGAGTGATCGATGAGCAATTCGTTAACAAGCCCCCGGGTGATCAGTTCGAATACCGTATCACCTCGTTCCTTCTGAATCGCGACGACCACAACACCACTTTGGTCAGGATCGTCAAATGCCCGATCTGCTATGGCTTTGACATGCTCTGTTTTGATCCCGGTCCACAGCCCGTTCAGTTCGTCAATCAGGTCCATCTTGGCCTGAGAAATCTCGGTTCTCGGGATCAAAATACCGCCAACGTCCCCGACGACTAATTGCCGGAGATCGTCAGCCCTTAACCCGCCTGCCTGAACCAGCTCTTCAAAACTGCCCAGAACTGGAGTGCTTGACGACCCGACGCTGGAAATCAACATATCCATTTTGCCAATCAACGCGTCTGGACCTGAAAACACGCGGTGAAATCCCGGGGTGTCAGAGATGTACTGCCAGATGGAACGGCGCATGGTCTCATCGTAGTGACGGGGTATGTATGCCGGGAAACCAGTGAGCTGAGGGCTATCCTCCGGCTGATCGTTAAATAGCTCATCAAACGTTCCGGCCAGTCGGCTGGCAGAGTATCCATGCTGAGCCAGCGACATCAATTCTGCGCAAACCGCTGCAAACTCAGTCTTTTGCGATTTATCTATGGGTTGCCTTGAGGCTGCAATTCCTTCTGCCAGAGACTTGATTGTTCGACCCCACGCAACGCCGATGACGTTCGACTTCTCAATCAGTTCTATCAATCGCCCGGATGCGGTTCGTCCAAATCTGGTACGGCGCTGTGAAAGCGCAGCTTCGGTGTTCCCTGGGCCGCTTTCGAAGACTCCAAGCCTGGGCGGTCTGAGGTTGTTCCTGTTGCAATATCGTTTCAGATCAGAATTAAGCCCTGAAGGTGCCAGCAATTCGTCCATCTGGCCAATCCACTCATCTGAGAATTGTTCTTTGACGAAGCGTTGTTCGATGACCAGATAGTTTTGGCGCTCAGCGTGTTTCAGCAACCGCGATACATGCGGTTGAGACAGGCCTCCAAGGATGGCCCCTATCTCTACCTGTGACATGTTGTGCGTCGCGCGCATATAGGCAGCGCACTGGGCGCGTTCTTCGAATGGAAGTTTTTTAACGTCAATCATTTGTTTCAACATTGTCCGGTAACGGAAGCTTGGCAGCGTGAATAATTATGCCAGATAAACATTCACATGCCAGCCGATTGAAGAAATTTCCCTACATGCTACGTGTTTCTGGCACAGGCTCGAACCAGGAGATTCAGCATGCCGATCAAAGGACTTATCTTTGACCTCGATGGTGTTTTAGTCGACACCGTACCGACGCATTTTGCGGCCTGGAAGCGCATGTTCGAAGAATACGGGTATGAGTTTGGTAGGGCGGAATACAGACGGCTTGTAGACGGACGCCCACGTTTTGACGGCGCGCGCGCGGTCATGACCCGGCATTCGGAAAATGAAGTCAGATCCGCCGCAGACAAAAAAAATGACTATTATGTTGAAATGATCGAGCGAGGTGAATTTCGTGTGTTCGATGCTGCTGCGCGCCTGGTTAGACAATGCCAGTCAGAGGGTTACGGGCTGGCGGCCGCTTCCAGCAGCGCCAATGTCCGAGCCGTTCTTGAAAAAGCTGGTTTGTTGGATGCCTTTCCAGTTGTTATCGGGGGCGATGATGTCGAAAAAGGAAAACCCAACCCTGATATATTTCTCACCGCCGCCAGCGGGCTGGGGCTGAAAGTGGATGAATGTGTCGTGATCGAGGATTCTTCCTCCGGAGTCGAAGCAGCAAAGAATGGTGGTTTCTACTGCGTAGGTCTTCTTCATGAAGATCACGAGAGTGAACTAACGGCGGCGGATTGCGTCATTTCTTCGCTGGCCGAGATCGATATAGAACAGATCAATGAATCCAGATCTGAGCTACCAGTTTGAGTATTGTTTAGCGATATAGAATTGGATTTATTTGGGACAGATAGCAAACTACACCCAAGATTCAGTATCGTGTACTCAACCTCTCGTAACTTCGGCGTCCGAATTGGGCTATTGGCCGCTTCAGCCAAGCTCCGATGCGGCCTTGAAACTGCTGGGACTGTTTGCGCGCGTGTATGGCGTTTGGCTGAAGGCCCGGAAAATCCGCGAACTGTTCGTCCGGCCTTCCCCTTGTTTCGCGCGGGCAGCGAACTGCAGGTTTGACGAGCCGCAACGCAGCATCGAAGTTGTTCAATGGACGCCAGCTCTGAGCCGTCCTCAATATCGCTAACGTCGGGTTTCAATGGTTGTCCGCCAATTGCGCCCTGCGCAGCATTCGGAACTCTGGGCTCTTTGCAAACCTCGGAGAAGACGCAGCATGAGCCCTGCCCCGTTCTCCACGACATATCCAACGGCCCATAGCCGCCGTCCTTGCGGAAGTTGAATGCTGCATTGAGGCTTCCCAGAAGCGGACATTGAAAGACGTCTGTTGCAAACTGAACAGCTCGAGGCGCAGCAATGAGTGGATTATACTGAGGCGCAGCCGCAACCTCATCCGAGCAACCTACGCATCTCACCGTTTTCGAGGACAGCGGTACGACGTGGATCGTGTATCGCAGTATGAAGCATGGCTTGAGCCAATTCATCGGAAGTTACGCCGATTGACGGCATCAGCCTTTGGAGCGGTTTGAAAAGGTAGTCGGCCATCTTCCACGTGTTCCTCGGCCCCGACGGCGCAATATAGCCTGGACGAAAGGCGAATATCCGTGGGAGGTCAGATGCAAACAGTTTGCTCTCCGCTTGGCCCTTGATCTTCAATGCAAAGGACATACCGCCGCCATCTGGCTGAGCGCCTTGAGCGGAAAACAAGCAGAACGTCACACCGGGCGCAGACCTCTCGCAAGCCGCCAGCAAAATGCGCAGCCAATCAACTGTGATCTCCTTGTATTCGGCTCGACTGACGCGCGCCGAATAGGTGGCAAGGCAGTGAAAGACCGTGTCGGTGCCATCGAGATAGGGTTCAATGGCTTGGGTATCGCCGAATGCTGCAAACCTCACATCGGTCAGCTTTGGGTGATCTATATTGCACGGCCTGCGCCCAAGTGACACGACTTCGCGCGCAGTTCTTTCGTTCAACAATGCCGCAAGTACCGAGGACCCCACCATCCCCGTCGCACCGGTCAGCAGGACGCGCCCAAGTGGTCGTGTTGTCTTGTCAGGCGGATTGGGCACGGCGCTCTGCCTCGGCTTTCAAACCGCGATTGAAAGCTTGGTATCCGTCCACATACATTTTTGCCAAGCGCCTACCCATCAGGAAGGTTATGCCACCCATGATCTCGTCGGATTGTACGAAGCGGGTTTTGCCACCTTCCAGCGGTTCGACATAAAAGTGATGGTTGTCGCGAATGCCACCTGGCCCCTTCTCGGCCCAATAGAATTCCGTTCCGTCTACGACTGTGATCGTGTGGTCCAGTTTGGTCAGCTTTTTCTTTGATGGATTAAGTTTGAAGTCGACGGTGATAGTCGATCCATCCTTGATCTCTCCGTGGATACCCACAAGGAACTCTGCCCAGTCCTTGTAGTTTGCCGTGTCGGTCAACACCAACCAGACCACGTCCGGCGGCGCATCGATCACAATGTCGGTGTGGATTTTGTGATGTGAGAGGCTCAATTTTTCCGATGATCCGGTTTCCATGACAATCCTTCCCTTGGGGTCTCAGGCATTAAGCGGAGATACGCGATCCCCGCCCTGAATTGTGATCCGCCCAAAACGGTCCCGCATGCGCTTGGATCGAAAAAGGTAGATCGAGATGATGATGTAGTTGACGCATTCCTGGACGAAGTTCCGGTAGCGATCCGGGTTTTCCAACATGTCGAAGGTTTGCACAGCACACATGGTGGTAAGTGCGGTGAACATGACCAGCATGGCAATCGGAGTGACGCTCCAGCGCAGGACGTATCCGGCCAGAAACGTCGCACCCGATGCGGTGATCAGGATCCAATGGAGAGTTTGCATGCCCAGCGGAAAGGTTTCGTTTTGCAATGGCATGAGCAGCGCCAGCCCGGTGAAGTATTCAAGGAATCCAAGAAGCCCCCAGCCCAACATGATAGCCGAGGCGAGCAGGATCAGATACTCGAACCCTTGCGAGAAGCGATCGATAAAGGCGTGCATCCCTGTCCCTCAGATCGCGAATGTCTGGCCGGTCATCTCTTCCGAGAGACGCCACAAACGTTTGGCCAAATCGTGGTCGTCGCAAATTGGATTGCGGATCGCGACGCCGGTCTTGCCACTCATCTCTTCGGGGCCTGTGGGGCCGTAGTATTCGCCACCTTTGACCTGATCCGACAAAGCGGCGAACAGAGATGGCTTCGCGGCGTCTTTATTGGAGTGCAGCAGTTGTTCGACTTGCGCCTTCAAATTTGCGTGCGTTGCTTCGTCCAAATCTTGGAATAGACCGGAGTCTGACCCACCCGGATGCACCGTCAGCGACTTCAGCAACTTGCCCGAAGCCTTGAGGCGACGGTCCAGTTCATCACCGAAGAGCAGGCAGGCAAGCTTGGATTGACCGTAAGCAACGCCGCCATTCTGGCCGCATGTCAGATCGTCAAAGTGAATGTTCGCATTCTTGTGGGCGATACTGGAGAGCGAGACGATCCGCGATGCGGGGTCGTCCGGGAACATGTCGATCAGAAGTGCGGTCAGCAGAAAGTGCCCCAGGTGGTTGGTTGCAAACTGCAGCTCTACACCATCAGCATCCGTTTGAGCGGAGTACAGCAAGATACCCGCGTTGTTTATCAGCACATCCAGCCTGGAGTACCTGCCACGGAATGCTTCGGCGAACGTACGAACAGAAGTCGAATCGCTCAGGTCCAGCACCAGGATGTCGAATGATGCGGCAGGAATCCGCTCGAGAATGCTTGCTTTGGCCGTTTCGGCCTTTTCAAGGCTGCGGCACGCCATGACGACGTGGAAACCTGCTTCGGCCATACCGACCGTTGTTTCAAATCCGATGCCACTGTTTGCACCGGTGACGATCGCGACTTTTTCACTTTGTTTAGACATTCTACGCCCTGACAAGTTGACATATTGTGGGTGATTGTCAATATTGACACAAGTCGTCTATTTGTCAATATGTAAATCATGGAAGATCGCTACGACTACATCCTCGCAGCCGCGAAGCAGCTTTTTCTACGCTACGGCGTGAAGCGAACGGGCATGAACGACATCGCCCGAGAAGCGGATATCTCGCGTCAAACACTCTACAAGGCATTCGCAAACAAGGACGAGGTGCTGAGGGCCACGATCCGGTCGCTGGCAGACAGGGTCGTTCTGGATATCGAAGCCGGCCTCAAAAAAGCTGATGGCCTTGGTGCGCAACTCGATGTCGTCTTCAAACACGCTGTCATAGAGCACTATGACTTCTTGCAGTCTTCGCCCAACGCCGAGGACATAATCGCTGGAGTGACCTCGACGAGTCAGAAGGAGCTGGAGGCCGGCGCAAAGCGAAACACCGAGATCATCGCGCGTGTCCTGGAGCCGTACTCGAGTGCGATTGAAAACTGTGACCTGACCGTTGATCAGTACGCGGACTTCATCCAGCGTTCTTCAACAGCGGCCAAGTACAGTGCAAAGAATAAGAAACACTTGATCGAATTGCTGTCCGCTTTGCGAACGTCGACGTTGAAAGTCACCAGCAGCGTTTAGACGGGCTCGGCCCTTTCCGGGCCTTCTCCATAGTCTCTATGCTGCGGCGCGGCCCGTTGAACCTGCCATTCGCTGCGAGCGCAAAATTAAGGGCTGCCTGAACTCGCGAAATGCGGACAAAGTTGCCGTAGGCTCAATGGTGGCTGGGAGTTGGTCTCAGCCCAAACCGGACCTTCATCACTGGACTTTGCAATTTCGGCTTGCGGGAAAAAGCCGACTTTCGCGGCGACCGTGCTAAGGGCTGCTAGGCGTTCACGTGTTTCAATGATAGACGGACGCGAAACTAACTGAGTTGCGCCACCCTTCACTTACGCCAGACTGTTGCGAAGCTTTTCTGCAAACAGTTCCGCAAAGCGTTTTGTCGCAGCAGATCGAAACTGCGTGGGAGGATAAACGGCATAGATACCTCCTGTTGGAAGCGCCCAGTTCGGAACAAGCTGGATCAACCCGCCGCTTTCGATTTCTCTCTTGGCGAAAAAATCTGGTAAAATGGAGATCCCTGCCCCTCCGAGTACCATTGCCTTGATCGCTGGTGTTACGTCTGCCCGCAAGGCGGGGTTCATTTGAACGTCAGTGGTTTCACCAGTGGCACTCAAAAACCGCCAGTTTAATGGGTTTGGCAAGGCTCTGTGTTCGACGAACGGAAACGCTGTCAATCCGTCCGGATGTTCTGGTCGCCCAAGTTGCTCAACCAAGTTAGGCGATGCCACTACGATTTGCTGAAAGTCGGCCAACTTGCGCGCAACGTTGGCGGAATCGGCAAGCCAACCTACCCGATACGCAATGTCAAATCGTGCCTCGACCGGATCAAACCGCGTATCGCTGAGCGTGAGGTCAATCGTGACAGCCGGATACGCGGTGCGAAACTCGGCTACGACCGGCGAAACGTATGTAACACCCATATCAAGCGGGGCTGTTATGCGCAGGTTTCCGGTTGGCTCTGTGCGCCCTTGTTTTACCATTTCATAAGCTTCTTCGGCCTGCGCCACTGATGCACGTGCGGCCTCATAGAAGGATTGTCCGGTTTCCGTGAGATTTAGATGGCGAGAGTTACGCACAACAAGAGTTGCACCAAGCTCTTCCTCCAAAAGCTGAAGCTGCTTGCTGACGACCGCCTTGCTAATACGCATGCGATCAGCGGCCGCAGTAATCGTACCTTCTTCTGCGATGGCAACAAAGTACTCCAGACGATTTAAGTTCGATTTCTTCATCGTTCGTCACTTTTAAACTGACATTGTGTCTACAGATATTATCTTTAGTCAACAATAGCGGCGCACTACTTGTGGTTAACCAAAACGGAGACCGCAATGACGCGCTTCACCTATATCTACGACACCTATTGCGGCTGGTGCTATGGCGCGGCACCGGTGATCAACGCGCTGGTTGAGAGTGGTGCCGATGTCACCGTTATGCATCGCCATTTGTTCCAAGGCGCAAACGCATACCGAATGGGCGATGGCTTCGCCCGAATGGCTTTGCAATACGACCGACGCATTGAACAGCTGACCGGCCAAGTGTTCAGTGACACTTATGTTCGAGACATTCTGGGAAACCAAGATGAAGTGCTGGATTCCAGCCTGACCGCATACGCCGCAGCTTTGGTTCATGATCAGGGCGCCAGGGCGGAGATGAAGCTGGCACATGTTTTGCAACAGGCACGTTATGTCGATGGCATTTCCGCTTGTAACGGCGAAGCGGTTCGTAGTGCACTGATTGAATTCGGCGTGAACCGTCCGTTGGACGAAGGTAGAGACCACGCCCAGAAAATCAGTGCAGAAGCTGCGAATTTGCATTCACGGTTCGGGTCGCAAGGTGTCCCGACTCTGGTGATGCAAACCGACGGCGGAACAACCCAAGTCGACGTCTCAACCTACTACCACTTTCCTGATGAGATCGCGGCATTGGCCGCATAAATGCAAGGAGCATCCCTATGAAGACGATCCTCACTTTTACTGCAGCCATGCTGCTGTCCACCGCAGCCTTTGCGGCTGATCTCACCATCACCGCCTTCAGCCCGAATGAAGGCAGCCTGTTCCCGGTCTCATCGAACCTGATCGAAGGTCCGAATGAGGTGATCCTGGTGGACGCCCAGTTTGAAAAGGACGATGCCCAGCAACTGGTTGATATGATCAAGGCGACGGGTAAATCCCTGACGACCGTCTTTATCAGCCACAAGGATCCTGACTTCTATTTCGGGTTGGATACGATCCGTGCAGCTTACCCGGATGTCAAAATTGTCGCGACACCTGAGACCGTCAAAGGCATCGAGAAAACCATCCAGCTCAAATATGACTTCTGGGGCCCAATCCTGGAAGGGAATGCCCCATCAGAACTGATTGTTCCTGACGTTTTGGAAGGCGACAGCCTGACGGTCGATGGTGAAACCGTGCAGGTGATCGGCCTCGATGGACACGATCCGGTTCATACATTCCTGTGGGTGCCTTCGGAAAAAACCGTGCTGGGCGGCGTTGTCCTTTATGAAAACGTGCATGTCTGGATGGCCGACAACCAAACCCCGGAAAGCCGCGACAGCTGGCGCGCGACGTTGGACCAGATTCTGGAATTGGACCCCGAGCGGATTGTTCCTGGCCACGTCATCGGCGACAGCGCAGAAAACGCAAGCATCGTTGAATTCACTAAAGAATACGTGGCCGCGTTCGAGGCCGCCGCGGACAAGGCGGAAAGTTCCGCAGAATTGATCGCCGCGATGCAGGCGGCCTATCCCGACTTTGAGAACGTGAGCGATCTGGAGCTAAGCGCCCAGGTTATCGAGGGTGAGCGTTCCTGGCCGTAAGCGTAAACCGGCATCAGAAGCCGTCCAATTCGGTTTCTGTATTACAAAAGGGGCGCTGGCCAATCAAATCCGGCGCCCAATCACCAACAGTGCAAAACTCAGTTTGCCGTGAACCACACTGCATTCGCCGTAAGAAAGAGAAGCAATTTTATGTCTTGCAAGTTCGCGAATTCCAAGATCACGCAATGCAGCATCATTGGTGCTGTCTTGTTTGCATTCGTTTCGGTGACAACATTTGCCGTCAACGCTCAGGAGCAAAACATGACTCCATTGGAAATTGTCAAAAGCACCTATGAAGGCGAAACCTCCGAAGAAAACGGCCGCAGCCTGCAGGCGCTTCTGACTCCTGACGCCAAATGGACCGAGGCCGCGGGTTTTCCCTACGCGGGTACTTACACCGGTTTTGACGAGATCGCGAAAAATGTGTTTGCGCGTTTGGCTTCAGAATGGACAGACTATCGGTTTGTCCCTGAAAACTATGTAGCCGATGACCATCGCGTCGTCGCCTACGGGACCTATTCCGGTGCGTTTAATGCAACCGGCAAGGCATTTTCGGCGCGCGTTGCACATGTATGGCAGGTCGAAGACGGCAAAATCGTAAAATTCGAACAGTTCGTCGACAGCGCGCCTGTAAAGGAAGCGATGGAATAGGTCATTCCATCTCATCTGAATACCGATTTCACTCAACATCGGTCGGCGGGCCCAAAAACGCGCCGCCGATCAAATCTTGGGAATGAAAAATGATAGCAGCTCTAAACAATCAATCCCCGCGGGTTCTCAGCATTCTACGGATCATGACGGGCCTTCTGTTTATGGCGCATGGAACCCAGAAAATACTGAACTTCCCTGCGCCGCCAGAGTGGGAGGTCGCGACATTCTCAATGCCATGGTTTGCTGGCATGATGGAGCTTTTCGGCGGCGCCTTGATTGTTCTGGGCCTTTTTACGCGCCCGGTCGCGTTCCTTCTGTCCGGTTTGATGGCTAGCGCCTACTTCATAGCCCACGCCCCGCAGAACTTTTATCCGATCCTGAATGCCGGTGATGCCGCAATTTTGTACTGCTTCATCTTCCTGTACTTTGTATTTTCTGGCCCAGGTCGCTGGAGCCTTGATGCCAAGATGGGCCGCGAATAGCTGAGGAGGAGTTTGATGACTTATTCAAAGTCGCGTCGAAAGATTCTCGCAGGAATTACTTCTGTCACAGGAAGTCTACTCCTGTCCCGGACTGCGTTGGCGGCCGAGTTGACACCGCGCGCTGCAGAAGGGCCATTTTATCCGACCAGATCGATGCGCGTGAGCGATACCGATAATGACTTGGTGAAGATCGCAGGGCTTGTTCGCGAAGCAGGCGGGGAAATCATCACGCTCAAAGGTCAGATTGCCGGTCGCAATGGCATCCCGATAACAGGTGCGCGCATCGAAATTTGGCAATGTGATGTGAATGGAAAGTACTTGCACCCCGGGGATGATCGTCCGGTGCCTTACGATCACGGTTTTCAGGGTTTTGGTCACGATATCACGGATGACGCTGGCAATTATGCGTTCCGCACGATCAGGCCAACCAAGTATCCGGGGCGAACACCCCACATCCATGTGAAAGTCTTCGATGGAAGCCGAGAGCTTCTGACCACACAATTCTACATTGATGGTGATCCGGACAATGCGAAAGACGGGCTCTATCGCAGGATGTCGAAGGCGGAAGCCCGGGCAGTATCCATGGCATTCACCGAAGGGCCGAAAGGCACAGAAACTATCGTAAACATTGTTGTCTGACGGGCTCGGCCGGATCAGGAAAGGAACAGATTGTGAAAAATGCATTGATCGCCGCAGCCATGGCAATCCTGACACCAGCCATTGCCATAGCACAATCCGCAGATGCCTTCACCCATGTCGCAGGCGATGTTTATTACTTCCAGAACGGCAGCTACAATTCGCTTGTTGTCGCCACCGACGAAGGAACCCTTGTTGTCGATCCGAATGGCCGCACGGCACAGAAACTGCAGGACAACCTACCCGCACTAACGGACCAACCGGTGACACACCTGATTTTCTCGCATTCGCATGGCGATCACGCGTCGGGTGGAGATGTCTATGGCGACGATGTACAAGCCATCGCGCATTCGAATGCTCCGGCAACACTGGGAGGCGTTAGTCTCAATGTCCAGTTTGATCAGGAGCATAGCTTTCAGCTGGGCGAGAACACGATCGAACTGATCTATCTTGGGCCCGGAGATGAGGAAGACATGATCGCAACGGTCGTGCGCCCTGAAAATGTTGTTTTTCTTGTCGATGTCGCCGCACCCGAACGCATGTTCTATACCAGCTTGGGCGGTGACAATGTTGAGGGTTGGTATCAGCAGATACTCACCGCCGAAGCGCTTGATTTCGATATCTTCGTGCCGGGCCACGGTCGTGTAGGCAATCATGACGACCTGACAAATGTAAGAATCTACATGGAAGAACTGCGGGCAGATATTTTGAAAGGGCTGCAAGCCGGCAAATCAACGAACCAACTGGTCGAAGAACTTACCTACCCCGGACGAAGCCATTGGCAGCAATACGATGCCTGGCGGCCGAGTAATGTGCGCGGCATGGCTCAACATTTAATCAACAGCGGAGCAGTTGAGTAATGTAAATCTTACCGATTTTTGAGTTTGCAACGCCGAGGTGTGCGGCCCACTATTAAAACCCAGAAAGCAATACCCAGCTACCAACAATGGAAAATCCAGCCATTCGGACAACCTGCGGCATTGGTAGTTATGGGCTCTATGCTGACCTAGGCGCCGTTGCAGCTAGGCGCCCTGCCCCGCAAATAACTAACACGAACGGCCCTTTCCTGCCGTTCGCTTGGCATTGAGCGCGCTGCGGTGCGGCCCTTCGAAGCTGCCGTTCGCTGCGAAGCAAAGTCAAAGTTATATCGAACTCGCGGTCAGCAGGACAAACCTGCCGTTCGCCCTAAGTCAGTTTTTGGATAATGTTTTTCGCAAGCGGCTTGTTCACGGCTAAGTGCTATCATGGGTGATGAACATGCCAAGCTTGCAGGCTTTCTGGGCTCTGGTGGCGTCAGCAAGCGCAGAAAGCGGTACAAAAACGGAAATAGCCAAATTGCCGTTGGAATCCTGCGAATTTTTGATCGTAGGCGACACCTTCTTGATTGAACCAGTATTGATAAGGTAGCGTTTAGATTATTTTTTGGAGATAAATTATGCGAGGCTTTTACTTTATTTTGATTTCACTATCGATGACCGATGCAAGCTTGGCAGGTAGCTGTGATTGCAGCCCAGAGATCGACAACGCATCTGCATCTGTGACATCAACCTGTTCCAAGACATGGAGCAACAACCAGTGTTCCTTGGACGAAACAGGCGCTACCGCGTCTCGGATAATGAGCAATCCTGATGCAGTCGCGGCATTCGACCAACAGTTTTCCGGCGCGTTTCCGTTAGCACTCGATAATGCCATGGCGGTTTGGCAAACTGATATTCCAAGCAAAAATGTTGATCAGTGCATGGCCGGAGGGAACTTGGACCCTAATTTCTTGCAATCTGCGATTTTAGTTACGGGGCTTAGATTAAATGATGGTGGTGAGACTGCGGTTCGTTTCCCTGAGTTGACAGCAAGCGCAATGGCTTTCGCTCAAGAATTCAACCTTGCTGGCAAAATGTGTGCGGACGACATTGAAAAGCAGAATTTTCAGCAGTTCGCTGGCCAGTTTGGTCGCAAGTGTTTTATTTTTGGTCAGTCTGAACAGTATTTTGAGCTGAACCTCAATCTCGTGGGCAGCTGCCCCTTTGAACCGGATTTCTGAAGTTATGTCAGAGCAACCATCTCCCGTCCCAGAAATGCCGCCCGGCACTTGGCGTGCGCTGGTAGTGGTTGGCGTCCTGCTTTCGATTTTGATCTTGCAAATGCTCACTGTGGGCGCACCACCCGGCACCGGCCTTGCCATTCTCGCTGACCTCCTGATCGGATTGGTTGCCGCCACGGCAGGCGTTTGGGTCCTAGGCGGTGTTTTTAATGTTGAAGGCAATGTTTCCGGGTTTGCCGTGAAGGCCGCTGGCGGAGTTGCATTGCTATTTCTGGTCACCTTTGTGCTCCGCCTGTTCTATAACGCTGGTGGCGAAGTGAGCGGTCCTGTATCCGTTGAACTCAACGAATGGACAACGATTGGCGCCACGTTATCCCGTTTTCAGAACGAGTACGATAACAACAAGCCCCGCTCGATAGACCTGCGAATTGCGCCCGAAATTTTGCCGAAGGTCATGACTTTTCGACCTCTCCCACCGGAGCGGGAGTATAGCTACCGGAGCACATACTGGGGAGCGCTGCTAGAGAACCCGCGCGCATCCTTTTTAAAGGACATCGAACAGCGACAAGGCTGCCTTTCTTTCGAGGCAATGGGAGGCGATGTTTTTGTCGCGGAGCTAGAGATTGAAGAGCTGAAAGAGGCGAGCAAGACATTTGACTCTGGTGAAACAATCACAGTGACTTATTGTTCTGAGTAACCGCTGACCGGTATCTGCTTTTTTTCGAACGTCCGTGTGTTAAACAGCAGACTGGACGCTCTGACATGTGCCAAAATCTTGTGTCCTATAAATCAGCTCCAGGTGAAGCGGACATTCGCCATGCGGTGACGAATTCACAGAATGGGCTCGTTCCAGACTTCGGAACAGACGCAGCAAAAGCCCCTGCTCTGTTTTTCACGACCTATCAACGGCCCAAACCTGCCGTTCGTCATGCCCTGAAATTGCTGCGATCGCAGCCCGCTTTCCTGCCATACGCTGAAACGCCGAATTTGTTGATGAATGAGTTGTACAGGTACAGATTTAAAGGGGAGTGTAAATCGTTTCAGCGACACCACCAGAAAGGTTACCCACAGTTGGTACGAAGACTAACACCGCCAAGTTGACTTCTTAAGAAGCGACACAAATGCACAAAACTGTGCGTTCTCGTCCCAGCATTCGAAATATCAACGTCTGTAACGTTGATTGCTCGTAGCTTTGTTTTTGTTGGTGATTGCTCGGCCCCTGCTCGGTCTACGAGCGCTTTTGTCACCACACGACATAGTTACCAAACCGGGGAACCATGTCATGTTGTCGAAAGCCTTCTGGTCGTCTCTCCCCTTGGCTGCCGGGGTCAGTGTCGTCGCGACAACGGCCCTGGCCGTCGAGGGTGGGTCCGGCGTGTACCTGCTTGGCAGCAAAGGGTCGGGCGCGGGGATATTACCTCCTGCCGGAACCTATTTCCTGAATGACACCTACTACTATTCAGGGTCTGCGTCGGCCTCGACCGCTTTACCCGATGAGGCGGGCACGCTGGCATTCGGGCTGGACGCTGACGCCTTCGTTAACCTGTCGACCTTTTTGAAAGTCACCGACTCGGAGGTGTTTGGCGGACGCCTTGCCTTTGGTGCGGTCGTTCCCATTGTCGCAAAGGATATCTCAGCCTCGGCGACGGCCTCGTTTGGCGGCGTTCCGATCAGCGGCGCGGTGTCGGACGACACACTTGCTTTTGGCGACCCTTTGCTGACCGGCATTGTTGGCTGGAACGCTGGCAATTGGCACACAACCCTGAATGGCCTGCTGAACATCCCCGTCGGCAGCTACAATCAGAACTCTCTGGCCAACGCGGGTTTCAACCGCTGGGCCTTTGATGCAACCCTCGCCGTGACCTGGCTTGATCCGTCGATCGGCTACGAGGTGACAGTCGCGCCCGGTTTCACCTTCAACGGTAAAAACGACGACACCGGGTATGACTCGGGGAACGAATTTCACGTCGAATTCGCCGCGATGAAGCATCAATCTCAGCAACTCGCGTGGGGTTTGAACGGGTATTACTATCGTCAGATCACTGGCGACAGTGGCACGGCCCCGAGTGACTTTGAAGGTGAAGTGGCCGCGTTCGGGCCGGCGGTGAACTACACCTTCCTCGCCGGTCAGACACCGATCACTCTGAAGGCCAAGTACCTTCATGAATTCAATGTCGAAAACAGAACCGAGGGCGGTGCGGCGCTTGTGCAGCTCGCAATCCCGTTTGGGTTCTGACCAAAAAATCCAGCCGCGTGAGAAATTGGGACCTATTGAATGAAAATAATAATTAAGGCGTTTGTACTCTTCCTCGGACTGGCTGCCCCTGCTGCTACATCTGCACAACCGGCATCGGTGGAGGAAATCGCCAAGCAACTGGCCAATCCGATCGCCAGCCTGATCAGCGTTCCGTTCCAGTTCAACTACGACTCTGGTTTTGGCCCCTCGGATGGGCGCCGCACGACGCTGAATATCCAGCCTGTGATCCCAATAGCCCTGAACAACAACTGGAATCTGATCTCTCGCACCATTCTGCCGGTCATAGACCAATCCGACATCGCCGGAAACAGTGGCTCACAATTCGGCCTCGGTGACACGCTGCAAAGCTTTTTTATCGCACCAAACAAAAGCCCGGCCGACGGCTGGATTGTCGGCGTGGGCGGTGCGTTCCTTCTGCCGACTGCAACGGATGACCTGCTGGGTGGCGACAAATGGGGGGCCGGGCCTTCGGCTATCGCGCTACGCCAGAACGGCCCTTGGACCTTTGGCGGATTGACCAATCATGTTTGGAGCTTTGCCGGCGACGACGACAGTCCGGATGTGAACCAGACGTTTCTTCAACCCTTCGTGTCCTACACCACGCCCGAAGCCTGGCAATATTCGTTCACGTCCGAGTCCAGCTACAACTGGGAGACCGAAGACTGGAGCGTGCCGCTGAATTTCGTCGTCGGCAAGACGGTCACGATCTCGGGGCAACCAATCAGTATTTCCGGCGGCGTTCGCTATTGGGCGGATTCTCCGTCCAGCGGCGCCGATGGGTTTGGGTTCCGCTTCCAGACAACTTTCGTATTTCCGAAGGGATAGCCACACACTCAAGCGTCTCGTCGCGATGAGTTGGCTGAACAATTTTCAGACTTTCGACGTTCAACGGAGGAGAAAATGAAACCAAAATCTTTAGTTAAGGTACTGGCGATAAGTGCGTTTGCTGCGCTTGCAAGCTCAGTATCCGCTCAGGAGAAACCTAATATTCTGGTGATTTGGGGCGATGATATCGGCTTTTGGAACGTCAGCTACAACAACCGTGGTATGATGGGTTATCAGACGCCCAATATCGACCGGATCGCCAATGAAGGGATGGCATTTACCGACTATTACGGTGAACAATCCTGCACCGCCGGACGGTCGGCATTCATCACCGGTCAGCATCCGTTTCGAACGGGCTTAACAAAAGTTGGCCTGCCCGGCGCCAAAGAGGGATTGCAACCCGAAGACCCCACCTTGGCTGCACTGCTCAAACCACACGGATACGCGACCGGGCAGTTCGGGAAAAACCACCTTGGTGACAGGGACGAGCATCTGCCTACCAACCATGGGTTCGATGAGTTCTTTGGAAATCTCTACCATCTTAATGCTGAGGAAGAGCCCGAAGACCCGGATTACCCCAAAGGAGCAGAATTTCGGGAACGCTATGGTCCGCGCGGTGTTATCAAATCTTCCGCCGATGGCACAATTGAGGATACTGGCCCCCTTACCCGCAAGCGTATGGAAACTGTGGACGATGAGTTCACCAACGCAGCTGTCGACTTTGTCAAACGGGCGCATGAGGCCGATCAACCCTTCTTTGTCTGGCTCAATGCCAGTCGGATGCACTTTTACACCCATGTGCGCGAAGAGCACGAAGGACTATCCGGTGAGGGTGGTAACTTCTACTCTGATGCAATGGTCGAACATGACAACCATGTGGGCCAAATGCTCGATCTGCTGGACGAGTTGGGTATCGCAGACAACACTATTGTCATCTATTCCACTGACAACGGACCGCATTACAATGAGTGGCCGGATGGAGGCATAACACCTTTCCGTGGTGAGAAGAACACCAACTGGGAAGGTGGCTTCCGTGTCCCTGCCGTCATTCGTTGGCCCGGTCACGTACCTGCGGGTAGCATTTCCAATGAAATAGTCTCGCATCAGGACTGGGTTCCGACCCTGATGGCAGCCGTAGGTGAAGCCGATATCAAGGAAAAACTGCTTGAGGGGCATACGGTTGGGGATCGCACATACAAGGTTCACCTTGATGGTTTTAACGTCCTTGATCATGTGACCGGCAAATCCGGCGAAAGCCCGCGTCAATATTTCTTCTACGTCAGTGACGATGGCAAGCTTCTGGCAATCAGAAATGGCGATTGGAAAAGTATTTTGGCTGAACAACGCGCAAAACGCTTTGACGTCTGGCGCGACCCGTTCGTGGACCTGCGGGCCCCCAAGCTGTTCCATCTTCGCCGCGATCCATTTGAGCGGGCGGACACAGATTCCAACAACTACAATCGCTGGTGGTCACAGAAGAGCGCTCCTCATCAAACACCATTGCAAGACCTTGTGGCGGAAGTTCTGCAAACGCTGGTCGAATACCCGCCCCGTCAGAAACCTGGATCGTTCAATCTGGATCGGGTGATGGAAGACATGGTCGATGGCCCAGGCAATAACAACTGATGCCAATCTCGCTTGCGGACTGAAAAGCCCGCAAGCACCCGCCCAGCACACCGTTGACTGGAAAAATCAGACAATCCGAAAGGGCAGGCATGTTCAAACTAAGTCAGGCTTCCGCAATCGCTTTGGTGAGCTGCTTTACGGCGCACAGCGCTGCGGCAGAAAGCGTTCCGGTTAGCACGGATAACTATACACGGGCTGAAACGGCCGACCAGATGAACCGTTTCATCGCCGCCGCTGGTGGGATCAACAAGTTTTACCACTACCGCGAACCCACGCCGATCGACGAGCAAACCGTGATCCGAATGAACCGCGATACATTCTACAGTTTTGCTGTGGTGAACATTTCGGAAGGTGCCACGCTGACGTTGCCTGAGGCCGGGGATCGATACCAGTCGGCCATGATCGTCAATGAAGATCACTTCATCAACAAGGTCTTCTACGGGGCTGGCACCTACGATCTCACAGTCGACGAATTCGATACGCCGTTTGTCGTCGTCGCGATACGAACGCTCGTAGACGCGGGCAACCCTGAAGATGTGAAAACTGCGAATGAAGTTCAAGATCAGGTCATCCTGACAGCCAATTCCGATACACCTTACAGCCACCCCGACTATGACAGTGACTCTTTTCAAGGTGTAAAAGAGCACCTCTTGGGACTTGGGGCATACGTCACTGATGCGGGATCGACATTCGGACGCGCCGAAGATGTCGACGCAGTACGGCATCTGCTTGGAACGGCTGGCGGCTGGGGTGGGCTTCCTGACAATGACGCTTTCTATCTGAACCATCATCCAAACCTGCCTGTCGGAGTATACACGCTGACCGTCTCCGATGTCCCGGCTGAGGCCTTCTGGTCCGTCAGCATGTACAACCAGGACGGCTATTTCGAGGAAAACGAACTCGGGCGCTACAACGTCAACAGCGTCATGGCTGACCGCAACGAGGACGGTTCAGTCACTGTCAACATGGGCGGTTGCGACGATGGCCGGGTCAACTGCCTGCCCCTGACCGAAGGCTGGAACTATATTGTGCGTCTCTACCGCCCCGGCGAGAGCATTCTGGATGGGTCTTGGACCTTCCCGATCCCGGAGGCTGCGCAATGAAACAGACGCACGCCAAACCAAAGGATATCGTTGTGAACAAATCTTTGTTGAGGATTGCTTTGATCGCAGCAGTTCTTGCGACTCCGCAGATTTCGCAAGCTAAAGAAACCGTGCCGGTCTCGACCGACAACTTTGTCCGTGCAGAGACAGACCGAAACTTCCGAGTGACGATGGAAGTAAATGATCAGAGTATTGGGCAGGTAATTCACTACCGCGACCCAATAACTCCGGAAAATCAGACGGTAATCAGGTCCAATCAGGATACACTGTATTCAGGTGTTTTTATCGATTTGTCCAAACCCGTCACCGTGACGATCCCGGATGTGGGGGAACGTTTCATGTCGATGCATGTGATCAATCAGGATCACTATATGTTCGTGGAAACCGCCCCGGGAACCTACAAACTGACCGAAGATACCGTCGACACACGATTTGCCATGGTTTTGTTTCGCACCTTCGCGGCGGCAAATGATCATGCAGACATCAAGACTGCCCATGTTGCGCAAGATGCCATCAAAATCGAAGGCGGTGGCAGTGGACCATTTGAGGCTCCAAATTGGGATTTGGATGACATCAAGATCATCCGCGAAGCCCTGAGTGAAATTTCAACGCTCGGCGTTAATTCTGAGTATGGATTTGGAACGCGGGAGGAAACCCGGCCAATTGATCACCTCGTAGGTGCAGCGGCCGGTTGGGGTGGTCAGCCTGCATCGGCCGCCATGTACGAGATCCGCGGCGTGTCCAAGAATGATGGTCAAACCCCGCATTCCCTGACGGTCAAAGACGTTCCGGTAGACGCCTTCTGGTCGATCACGGTCTATGACGAAAAAGGCTATCTTGCTGCCAACGATCTGGGCGTGAACAGCTATAACAACTACACGGCCACGCAAGCCGATGACGGTTCCTTCACGATCAACTTCGGCAGTTGCGACGACGGGCGCGCCAATTGCATCCCGATCACCGAAGGCTGGAATTATCTTGTCCGCCTTTACGACCCTCGCCCGGAAATCATCGACGGCACTTGGACCTTTCCGCACGCGGAACCTTTGAACAACTGATCATCAGAGAGGGATAATTCATGAAACGAGCCACTCCCATTCTCGCCAATCTCAAGTCAGCAACTCTGTTGACCATTTTGGCCACCCCTGCCCTTGCAGGCGGAGAACCGTTCAAGCTGGACAGCAAAGATATCGAACGCGCGCTGCCCGAGGCCAAGGATTACTCTCCTTGGGTTGACCAGAACTATCCTCAGCGCCCGTTCTTCGGGGACACGCATGTTCACACATCCCTCTCCTTTGACGGTGTGACCTTTGGCACGAAACTGGATGCGAACGATGCATACCGGTTTGCAAAAGGGGAAGAAGTCACCTCATCCACAGGTATGCGCGCCAAGTTGAGCCGCCCGCTGGACTTCATCGTTGTCGCGGACCATGCCGAAAGCCTCGGCGTATTCAATGCCGTCCGGGATGGAAACCCGAAACTGATGGAGGTACCCACCTTGCGGCGTTGGCGCGACGAATTGCGTGCCGGGGGCGAAACCGCGCTTGGGACGTATATCGAATTTGTCGACATGGCCAACCGGGGCGAGCAGATCCCGGAACTGTCAGACCCCGAGATTTTCAAAAGCGCCTGGAAACAGAACGTCACAGCCGCCGAAACCCACAATGACCCCGGCGAGTTTACGGCCTTCATCGGGTATGAGTGGTCCTCGAATGATGGCGGCAACAACCTGCACCGCGTTGTCATTTATCGCGATGGTGCAGACAAGGCGCTGCAAACTTTGCCGTTCGACGCCAATATCAGCCCCAACCCCGAAGACCTTTGGGAAGCCTTGGGGCAATACGAGGACAAGACCGGCGGCGAGGTCATGGCGATCCCGCACAACGGCAATCTGTCTAACGGGCGGATGTTCGATGACACCCAGTTTGATGGCAGCCCGATCACCGAGGACTGGGCGAAAACGCGGATGGACTACGAGTTCATCTACGAAGCGACACAGATCAAGGGTGACGGCGAGGCCCACCCGTTCCTGTCCGCCGACGATGAATTCGCCGACTATGGAACTTGGGATAAAGGCAATCTGGATCTGACGGTTCCCAAAGAAGAAGAGATGCTACAGCACGAATATGCCCGTTCGGCTCTCAAGCTCGGTTTGCAGATTGAGGCGCAGATCGGCTTCAACCCCTATCAGTTCGGAATGATCGGGTCGTCTGACGCCCACACTGCTTTGGCAGCCGTGGCCGAAGACAATTTCTTCGGCAAGATGCCCCATATGGAACCGTCCGACTACCGCATGAAAAGCGCGATCATGGAGTTCAATGGGCAGGGCGTTTACGGCAGCGAGATGGTGTCTTCCGGCTACGCAGCGGTTTGGGCAACTGAAAACACGCGGGAAGCTCTGTTCGATGCAATGAAGCGACGTGAGACCTATGCGACGACCGGTTCGCGTATGGTTGTGCGTTTGTTTGGCAGCTTCGAATTCACCGAAGAGGACGCCCTGACCCGGCGCCCTGCTCTTTTTGGCTATGAAAAAGGGGTTCCGATGGGCGGCACATTGAGGAATGCGCCGAACGAAAGCGCGCCTACCTTTCTGGTTGCTGCTTTGAAAGATCCGATCGGTGCAAACCTTGACCGCTACCAAATCGTCAAAGGATGGATCGACGCGGACGGTACGTTGCATGAGAAAGTCTATGACGTTGCTTGGGGAGGTGAGCGCAGTTTGGACGATAGTGGAAAGCTGCCCGCTGTTGGTAATACGGTCGATGTCGAAACGGCCAACTACACCAATACGATCGGTGCCCCCGAATTGATCAGCGTCTGGACTGATCCGGATTTCGACGCCGCACAACCTTCATTTTACTACGGGCGTGTGATCGAGATTCCGACACCCCGCTGGTCGACCTATGATGCGGTCCACTTTGGCGTGGAACTGCCCACCGATGTCCCCGCCGTGCATCAGGAGCGCGCATATACCTCGCCGATTTGGTATCAACCTGAGTGACCATCGCTCCTAACAAACTGATCGTGGAAGCCCCTAAGTGAGTGAAGGGGTTGAAGCGAACGCCCGACCGCTTCCACTCGGCCGGCGGGCGGTTTTGCATGACGCGACCAACAATTTGAAATGACCAGGCGCATCCATTCTCTTAAACTCTCAAACCACGAAGCGTGTCGGCCAGAAAATGAACACGGAATCCAATCGAATGAAGAATCCTGCGAAAAAACCTCTGTCTGCGCAGGCAAAAAATGTACTTGGACGGTACGGATGGCTTTCGCTTCAAGATGAAGAGATCAAGCAGGCCATGTTCGAAATTGGATTTCTGCGCACTGTTGAAGCGGGGCAAACGCTGTTTACGGCTGGCGATGGAGAGGCAGCGCTGCATGCCCTTGTCTCTGGCTGGCAAGACGTCCTTGTATCGCCCTGGACTGAGTCCCCTACCCTTATTCACGTTTCAGGCCCGGCAACATGGGGCGGCGGCCTTCAAATCACGACACCTGTATCCCGACGCGCAACGGTAATAACTCGAACACGTTGCCAGATCGCCTGGTTTAAGGCCTCAGATGTGCGCGCGATCGGCCAGCGCCTTCCCCAAATGGCTGCAAGTCTTGGATTTCTGTCCACACTCTATACAGATTGGTTGGTTTCAATTGTTGCGGCTCAGGCTGAACGTAAAGCGGGAAATCGGGTTCGGTTAACCTTGCTGCGTGTTCTGGGGGAAGGCACTCCTGAGGGTGGCCCAATGCAGCCAGACCCCATTCTTTTGCCTTTGGGCCAGTCCGAAATCTCAGAGATGTCTCTTCTGACGCGAAACGTCGTGGGGCCGTGCCTCAAACAACTGGAAGAAGAAGGCGCAATAAAAATGGGTTATAGAAGTATAGAAGTATTGGATCGCAATATCCTGCGCCGCCTTGATTGAGAAATGGATTTCTTTGATATGCCTACTACAAGTTGTCTCCAGCGCTTGGTGTCTGCAGCGAGTTGTTTCGCAATTGCAGCGGCTTTTTCAGTAGTGAGTACTTCCGTTCAGGCCCAAATCGAATTGCGTGTTGCAACCATAGCTCCTGAGGGAACGCCCTGGATCGACAACCTGAAAAATTGGGCTGAGAACCTGGAAAAAATGAGCGACGGCGATCTGACGCTAACGATTTTTCCCGGCGGCCAGTTGGGCAATGAGCTTGATACATTCAGACAAACGCAACGCGGTCGTATCGACATCGTGGGCCTTGGCGGAGGCGCACTCAGCGAGCAGGTCACAGAAATATCGCTCATGTCGACGCCTTTTTTGTTTGACGATGTCGCGGTGATCGATTGCATTTATGATGGCTCTTTCGGAGCGGCGCTTGCCAACAAAATCAAGGACCACAACGTCGAACTCCTATTTTGGAGCGAGGTAGGCTGGGGCAATGTTTTTGCCAAGGATGATTTGTCGGATGTAACGCAGGCCGATGGATACAAGGTACGCATAGCGCACAATGAGATGTCGCGCCTGCTTTGGAACTCGGTTGGGGCGTCCGGCATTGAACTGCCCTATGTCGAGATGCCAGGGGCGCTGCAAACTGGCATGGTGGATGCAGGTGAGGCCACCGGGCTGACCTATGTCGCGTTCGGGCTGAATAAAGTTGCACCGCATTTTGTGGAAACAGAACATACCCATCAGGCTGGCGCCGTTCTAATCGGAGAGCGCACTTTGGGGCGTTTGTCATCTCAGCAAAAGCAAATGCTGGTAGACAGTATTCCTGCCGTGTCTGAGCTGCGCTCAACGATACGCGGTGTTTCGGAAAAAATGATTGACCGCCACGGGGAAGCCGGGGGACCGGTCCACACTTTGACTGATACGGAACGCAATGCTTGGAAGGCCAAGGTCGAACCGCATTGGCCCGATTTCATTGCCGGTCTGGGTGGAGACGCTGAAACACTGTGGCCGCAGCTTCTTGAGGTAAAGACGGCTTGTGAAGGTGGGTGAGACTACGCTTTTTCCGACCGCACAGCACTTGTCGTTGCTGGTTGCGAACAGAACTGTCTGCGCAAACTCATTTTTTGAGTGAATTGCACAGGCCTGTGCAATCTTGAAAGCAACCTTGTTGTATCAAGGACGCCGTATCGCCGCCGGATAATTTGATACGGCATCGGAACAAGGCGCGGTGCGATCTGTTTTAGCATCACTACCTGCATATGCCTGGTCCCAATTTTATGAAGAACAGTCCGGAGACGAGGAAATACTCTAAGCCGTTTCAGCGTAGGGTGTTTCGAACGCGAACAATGATCCGCCTCCACGTTGCCATCCAGATCATCTTAGTTGCCGCACTCATCGCACCGGTTCTGGGATCACTTGTTCGTGCCGAAGAAAATCACCCCGCGGCCGGCACAACCTTCTACGGCCAGATCAACCGCGGTGTTCTGTTCTTCGATGACGGGCAAGATAGTGATCTCTACCCCTTCGTGGACAACTCTAAATCCACCTCTCGATTGGGTCTCAAATACGATACCCCCTTAGACAATGGCTTGCGCTTTCAGGCGCGTGGCGAGGTTGGGTTGATCTGGAAAGAGACCAACCGGATCAATCAGTTGGACCCGAACGATTCCGACTTTGAATTCGACAAGGAATCCCTGCGCAAACTGGAAGTGAGCTTTGCCCATGACCAATACGGGGCTTTTTTCTTCGGTCAGGGGGCCATGGCCAGCGACGGGGTCACCGGTCAGGATCTATCCCTGACCAATGTTGTTGCCGGTGCCGCCGTCAAAGACGTGGCAGGCGGGTTCTTTTTCCGCCGCAAAGACGGCACGCTGACCAATTTCCGCATCAAGGACCGGTTTCGTACGCTGGGCAGCAGTCGTAGACTACGCCTGCGGTATGACACGCCAACGCGGAACAACCTGAACTTTTCCTTGGCTGCGGGCAAAGAGGTGCTGGATGATCGCGACCGGCGCTACTATGCCGACGCCGCCATGCGCTATGACCGCACGCAGGGCGATTTCCGATACAAGGCCGCCGCCGCGATCCGCTGGGCCGGGGGCAACCCGGATACCGATTTTCGCAGGCGCGATCTCAACTTCATCGTCTCAGGTTCGGTGCTGCACAAGCCGTCGCGCTATAGCCTGACGCTGGGCTACGGCATCGCGCAGGACGCGGGGTACTACACCTACACCAAGCTCGGAAGGCGCTGGTATGACCTGCTGCCCTGGGGCTGGACCGCGTTTTCCATCGACTACTACTACACCAAGGACGGGCCAGATCGGGACCAGATCGGCAAATCCATTGGCCTCGCCGCCGTGCAGCGGATCAAGGCCCATGACCTCGACATCTACGCCACTGTCCGCCGCTACGACTATGACGATCCGGATGCGGATTATTTCGACAGCCTTGCGGTTTTGACCGGCGTCCGGTGGCGGTTCTGATCATGAAAGGACTCGAGACGTGAGATTGATTGGCCTCGGTGTGCTGGCGCTCTTGCTTTTTGCCCTGATCGCCCTGCTGGTGGACAGCCGCGAAGAGATTCTGACCAGCGTCGGTATTCCACTCGCGCCAGAGCGCGAAGTCACGGTGCTGGAAACCGCAAACGCGCAATTGCCACAGAAACTGACAGGACCTGATGGAACCGCAAAGTTCCCGATCCGCCAATACGACAAATGGACAGCTCTGGCTGGATTTTCCAGCAACCAAAGCTTCGCGTTCCCGCTGCCGCGCCAGACCAAGTTCAACGCGGCGGTCCTGTTCCTCGATATTCAGACAGATCTGGAGGAGGACACAACCGGCCGAATGCGCTTTGCCATCAACGGCAAGAACCGGGGCGAAGTTGTGTTGAACACAGGCAGCGAAAGCCATCAGGTCAAAATTCCGTTGGAACCCATCGACATGGCACGGGACTGGGTCGAGGTATCGATGAGCATTATCGGTAACAATCCCAAGGCCGAATGCGCAACGGACTGGACCGGCGGTGTCGTGATCTCTGTCGAGCCAACCAGCAATGTTCACGTGCTGCTGGATGAGCCGATTACCGACCTTGAGGATCAGTTCATCCTGTCGGGATCGCCATCCAGAATTGTCTGGCCGGACACAAACGCACCGGCGGCGGGCACCGGACCGGACCTGCCCTGGATCTGGCGGCCCTTTCTGATGGAAAGCGTCTTTGTCCCCACATCCGAAGCGCAGCCAAACGATGTCCGCGCAACTCTGGCCGAGCTGTCGGAGTATCGCGAGAAGAAGCTGGCCGAATACCGCCTTGTTCGGGATCTGGAAGGGGGTGAAGCGCTCGCCTGGCCCGTCTCGCTGGCCAAGGCCAAAGTGGGCCTGAGCCGCGAGTTTCGCAACCGCACCTCCTGGGTGCTGGACTATTCACGCGCTGACATGCCCGGACGCGATCTGCCGGATGTGCTGGACCTGAAGCTGACAGCTGTGTCGTCGGACGCAACCGCCTCGTGGCTGCTTCTGGTCACGCTGAACGGCCAGATGGTGCATTCGGAGCAATTGCAGGCCGCTGAACAGCTGTTGGATCGTCAGATTGCCCTGCCGGTTGGATTGCAGGCGCGACAAAACCAGCTCAGGGTCACCCTGACCAGCGATGAAGAGAAAGAAGGCCGGTGCGTACAGGGGCGCCCGGCTGCGGCGCAGCTCAAGGCAGGCACTTCTCTGAAGCATGTGGGCGCACCAGCAGAGCCGGTCTTTGCTGGTCTTCTGGATGCGGTAACGCCCCAAATCGACCTTGAGGTGTCCGATAAGTTGACGGCCGAAGCCGCAAACTTCGGCTTCTACGCTATGTCGAACATCTTTCTGAACAACACTTTCCACGCAGGATCTGCTGAGGATGGCCGCAATGTTGCGAAGCTGATGGCCGGGGAGGAGATCAAATCTTTCCGCGATGAGGTTGCCGCAAAAGGTGACACTCTTTGGTATGCCTTTGCGGCAATCACCGACGAAGACGAGCCGCAGGTCTTTGCCTTCAAAGGAAGCGATCCGCAGCTTGGCACAGCATTACATGTGTTCGAACCGGCCAGCGTTCTGGTCGTTGGGCCGCCCGGCTTTGGATTTTGACCCATGGCGTCGGGCAACGCAGGCCGGTCGCAGAACGAGTTCGTCTCGGTGGATTCCGCGCCCAAGGGCTTTTCGGCCCCCGTGCCCCTGTGGCGCGCGCCCTGCCTGTTGATCTGTTTCCTGTGCATCAGCGCGGCCTTGCTTTGGTCGCTGGACAATGTCGCGTTCATGCAGGCCACATTCTCGGGCGGTGATCTGGTGGCCGCGCCGTTTTCGGGTGGGCATAGCGTGCCGCTGCGCGTGTTCGTGATCAGCTACATGCTGGCCTTTGCGATCTTCAGCCACGGTAAGTTGCTTTGGCGGATCGGATTTGGCGCGGACATGCTGGTGACCTACCTGTTGCTGTGCGCCTTCGTTGATCTGACTGCACTGATTTATGACGTGATCCTCGACTCCCCAATGTCGCTACACGTGATCGAGATTCTGTCCGGGTTCCTTGGTTATGCGGTCTATTCCTTTAAACTGCTGGAACGCGGCAACATGCCATCGCGTATTCCCATCGACGAGGTGCCGCAAAACAACAAGACCGCCCTGCTGCGCCTGATCGGGGTGATCATCGCCGCCGGGATCATCACCATCCTCGTCAGCGCGCAAATACCGGGCCTGATCGGACAAGCCCGTCAGATCGCCTTGCTGGGCGGGATCGGCCCGGGCGTATTTCTCTTCCTGCCGATGGTATTCATCCTGCTCTATGTGATGGCCCGCATTGATACGGTAACGCAGGACAAGGGCGAGTTCGCACCTCCGCTGACCGTCATTATCCCGGCCCACAACGAGGAATACATCATCGAAGGCACCATCGACGCAATCGACCAGGCCGCCGAACACTATGGCGGGCCGGTGTCAATCTTGGTAATGGACAACAATTCCAAGGACGAGACTGCCCGCGTCGCGACTGAAGCCCTACACGCCTGCCGCCATGCTTTTGGCCGCGTGGTTGCTGAACCCAAGCCCGGAAAATCTCACGCGCTGAACGCTGCGCTGGATGCCACCCAAACCGAATATGTTGTCCGCATTGATGCGGACACGTTGGTCGGGCCAGACTCGCTGCATTTCGCCATGCGGCGGATGAAAGACCCCAAGGTCGGCGTGGTTGGCGGGTTGCCGATCCCACCCGGCGGTGGCCCCTTTGACCGGGCGCGGTTGCTGGAACTGGTGGTCAAGCACGGGTTCTATTCGGTGGGTCTTTCGGCGGTGAACTCGGTCGTCGGTGTGCCGGGCATGTTCGCGGCCTACCGCACCGAACTGCCGCGGCGTTTGGGTGGTTTTGTGCAGGGCATGAACGGCGAAGACACAGACATGTCGCTCAGGATCGGCGAGCTGGGCTATCGCCTGATCGTCGACCCGCGCATCCGCCTGATCAGCGAGGTGCCCGTCACCTATGCCCATCTGCGCGAGCAGCGCATGCGGTGGTTCCGTTCGGTCTTTCACGTCGCGGCCCGTTGCCGCGATCTGATCTATTCCGGACGTCCCAGCGTGAGGGGAAAGATCATGCTGCCCTTCATGCTGTTGAACTCGGCCATGCGTGCGATGATGGTGCCGATGATCCTTTTTGGTGCCTTGCTGCTGACCCTGCCGGGTATCGCGCCGCGCGATCTTCCATGGCAGGTCGTTCTGGCGGTTGGTATCGGTGCGCCTGCCCTGATGTCGGTTATGTGCGCCTTGCTGAACAAATCCGCACGCGGGTTGCTCTATGTGCCGGAATACCTGCTGTTCCGCCTGCTCAGGGCCTATTTCACGCTGGAAAGCAACCTGAGCATCACCGTGAAGGATCATGGCCAGCACCTCTACGCCGAAGAGGCGCTGGCCCGTCCACCCGATAAGGAACCGAGGCAGGCTTAATCGGGCGAAACGCGTTGGTTCCAGTATGATGCGCAGGGGATTTTGCTGCGGTCGCAATTGTCGGCGTATTTTTCGGCGATCTCGGAGGCTTCATCCAGAATACCGTCTTCCAGTGTGATCGGTTTCAGCCCCATCGCCAGAAAGCGATCATTGGCCACGTGAAGCTCGTTCTCATCCGCCTCGTTGCGGGGGTTTTCAAGAAAAGCGATCTCGACTCCGGTCTTGTCCGAGATCAGTTGCGCGAGATCGCGCACGCGGTGGGTCTCGGTCATCTGGTTCAGGATGTTCACCCGCTCGCCCGATTGCGGCGGGTTCAGCAGCGCCAGTTCGATACATTCGACGGTGTTCTGAATATGGATGAAGGCCCGCGTCTGCCCACCGGTGCCGTGCACCGTCAGAGGATATTTGATCGCCGCCTGCATCAGAAACCGGTTCAGCACGGTGCCATAGTCGCCGTCATAGTCGAACCGGTTGATCAGACGCGGGTCCATCCGGGTCTCAGCCGTCTGCGTGCCCCAGACGATACCCTGATGCAAGTCGGTAATCCGCACATCATCGTTCTTGTTGTAGTAGTGAAAGAACAGCTGATCCTGCGTCTTGGTCATGTGATAGATAGAGCCGGGATTGGCCGGGTACAGAATCTCCGCCGACCGCCGTCCGTTCTCAGTCGCCAGTTCGACCTTCAGGTAGCCTTCAGGGATTTTCATCCCGGCGGTGCCATAGCCATACACCCCCATCGTGCCGAGATGCACCAGGTGGATGTTCTGCCCGCTCTCCACAATTGCTGCCAGCACATCGTTGGTGGCGTTCAGATTGTTGTTCACCGTATAGCGCTTGTGGGACGAGGATTTCATCGAATAGGGCGCGGCACGCTGCTCGGCAAAGTGGATGATCGCATCGGGTTTTTCGTCCTGAAGCAATGTCAGAAGACGATGGTAATTATCCCCCACCGTAAAGTTCAGGAACCGGATGTCGCGCCCGGTCAATTCCTTCCAAACCCGCAACCGTTCCCCCAGCGGGCAGATCGGTGTCAGGGAACTGACCTCAAGCTCAATGTCGATATTCCGACGGGACAGATTGTCCACGATAACAATCTCATGCCCCATGTTCGACAGGTGCAGTGCCGTCGGCCAGCCGCAAAACCCATCCCCACCCAAAGTAATGATTTTCATGCTCGTCCAATTGATCTTCAGCCACCGATTGAACGGCGGGCGTTTAATTCATCAGAAACGAATACCCGAGGATCACATTCGGGATTGCACACCTCTGTGCAGTTGAGTGATATTTTATGTACCCATGTGTGAAGCTATTGCTGATACAGCGCGAACGAGAATTTTTGTTACAGAAATGAATATGGTTGCACTAAGGTCAGTACCGGAAACCCCAATCGCTACGGCGGCCTGTGAGGGGTAATGGCGCCAGATTGGGCCAAGAAACTGTTGTCCGGCCTTTTCGCCGTGGAAGCAGCTGTCACGATCACCGCATTCGTTCTGATCGCCTTTTTATTGATCTTTGATGTGACGCTGCGTGAGGTTGCGGGCACGTCAGTCCATGGCGCGCAGCGGATATCGGTCTATGCGATGATCCTGATCGGGTTTTTGGGGATCGGGCTGGCGTCGGCACAAGGGCTTCACTTGCGGCCGCATTTCGCTGATGGGCTAGTTCCTGTTCGTCTGACTAGGATTGCCACCCGGTTGGGTGATGCGATCATGGCGATGATCTGGCTGGTTTTCGCGTGGTTGGGCCTACGCTTCGTGCATGAGGCGCGGCAGTTTCAGGACCTGGCACGGGTGATCGACATACCGCTTTGGCCGCTCTACCTCGTCGTTCCTTATGCATTCGCCTCCACCGCACTTAGACATACCCTGTTCGCCCGCTACCCGGCGCTGCGGCCCGAAGAAACCGCCTACGAATGACCCCTGCCCTGCTACTCTTTGCCCTTGCGAATGCCCTGCTGGCGCTGCGGGTCAACCTGGTGGTTGTGCTGTTGATCCTCGGCGGCCTCATCCACCTGATCTGGGGCGACGGAGAGCTGCTCTATCTGATCGAGGACATGTGGATCGCGCTCGACAAAGAAATCCTGTTGTCGATCCCCTTGTTTCTTCTGTGCGGCACGATCATGGGGCGGGGCGCCATCGCCGTGCGGTTGATCGAGATCACCACCGCGCTGACCGCGCCACTGCCCGGCGGTTTGGGTATCGCCACCGTTTTGACCTGTGCCATCTTCGCCTCCATCTCGGGTTCGTCCGCTGTCACCTTGCTGGCCGTGGGATCGGTGGCGTACCCTGCACTTCTGGCGCAAGGCTACAGCAAACCCTTTTCGCTGGGCGCGCTGGCCTCGGCCGGCACTCTGGGAGTGATCATTCCGCCCTCAATCCCACTGATTCTGTTCGGTATCACGACCGAGACCTCGATCGTCGATCTGTTCACCGCTGGCATCCTGCCGGGATTGCTGCTGGCGGTTCTTCTGGCCACCTACTCCCTGTTCACAAACCGTCACCTGCCACGGCAACACTTTTCACCTGCGCGCCTGATATCTGCGCTGCGTGACGGGATCTGGGCATTGTTGATGCCCGTTATTTTGCTGGGCGGGATCTATTCGGGGTATTTCTCCCCAACCGAGGCGGCTGCCGCGGCGCTGGCCTACGCCATTCTGGTCGAATGCGTGATCTACCGCGAATTGACCCTGTCTGACCTGCGCGACGTGGCCATCGAAACATCGGTTACGCTGGGCACCATTTTCCCGATCCTCGCCATTGCTCTCAGCATGAACCTGCTCCTGATCTCACATCAGGTCCCTACCCTGTTGGCAGATTGGGTGGGATCAGCCATCACATCGAAAATCACCTTTCTGCTGGCCATGAATGTGTTGTTGCTGGTTGTCGGCTGCGTGATGGACATGATGTCGGCCATCGTGATTCTGGCCCCTCTTCTGGTGGCGCTGGGGCGGGTCTATGGCATTGATCCCGTGCATCTGGGCATCGTGATGACTATCAACCTGGAAATCGGTCTGCTTACACCCCCGATGGGCATCAACCTGATCGTCGCCATGAGCGCTTTCCGCGAGAGGTTCGGGTTGATCGTTCGGAGCGCACTTCCTTTCATCGCTCTTATGATCGCCGGATTGCTGATCGTGACTTTCGTGCCTGAACTATCGCTTGTCCTTGTTCGATAATTTTGAGTTTCCCAGAGGCACTCCGCAATGCGGTGCCAGTCTTCGGGGCACAACTGAAACACCTCAAACTCGACTCGTTGCTGTACAGTACTTCTATGACATCGGAAGTTCCTGCCTTGAGAAACCTTCGCATCAGCGGCGGTGGAGGTTTTGCGAAGCAGCGGATTCATCAAAGCGGCCATTCAACTGGGCGACTTCCGAAAAATCTAAACCGACCTTTCGCTGCAAGCGGGTCCGATCATCGAGGAGCGGGACGAAGCTGCCATTAGCGTTTGAAGGATCAATGTCCGCTCAAGAGACGGTCACACCCGCCGTCGATACGGCCGCAGCCTCTCGCAGATTGATCGAATTCTTCGGGTTCAGGACGGCCCTAATCCGACCATCAACGTCATATTCGAATGCTGCGATTGCAACCCGCACTCCGAACATACGAAATGTGCACGTTGCCTCGCAGTCAACGGCACCCAACACATTTCCATCATCCGATCGTGTGGCAAGGGCTACCAGCAGCCAAATGCTGAAAAACCAGTGAAAATTGCGGACAGGGTTTTCGCCCTGCGGGTCAGAACTTAGTTAAATCGCGAAGAGAAATATGTGGAGGCCTTCGGACCAACGCCGAAAAATACGCGTTGCGTGTATCAACAAACACCGGTTCCAGAAACCGGCCACTCTCGAACTCCTAAATCGCTACATCGATTTCTCCAATAGCTTCCGCTAATGGCCTAAGCTGCCGGCGATAATTCAGCCACTTGGCCTTGGAGGATTTGTATAGCGGCTGTCGAACCTGCTGCACACTTGCTGTTCGGACACGTCGTTTGCTTTTGTGGAAATCGAGACAAGCCTGATCCCATTCCAGACCGCAATAGGAAATGATCCGCCGGGCTTCGGTTTCAAAGTCATCGATCAGTGTTTCGTAGTGAATGGTCAGAAAGGCGTTGTTGGGCAGGGTTTCCCGCCAGTGGCGCATAATGCGTACGTAGTTCTTGTAGTAGTTCCCCAACTCAACCAGTTCATAGCTGTGCAGTTGGCTGCGCTCGAACAGACGCGTGTAGCAAGACAGGCATGTATCGAGCGGATTTCTGACCACGTGAATGATTTTGGCGTTTGGCATCACGGCGTGGATCAACCCAACCAGTTGAAAATTCGCGGGCATCTTGTCGACAATGTGCGGCGTGCTCGGTGCGTGCTTGGCCAGAGCTGCAACGTAATCTTCCGCCCTCTGTCTCAGGGTGTCTTGTGATAGAGACGCGATCGCATCCGGAAGACAGTGCTGCGGTTCTGCAATGCCGCCGAACAAGTGCTGAAGATCATTGAGTTCGCCAGCACCAAATATCTGCGGATGGGTATTCAAAATGGATTCGGTCAACGTCGTGCCTGATCTGGGCATGCCAAGAACGAATATCGGCCGATCACTTTGCGTTGCACTGCGTCGAAGCCGATCAATCATATTCTTGTCGAATGTCCTGATCAGTTTGGTGGTCAAACGATCTGTTTCAGCAGCATCATACTTAACGAGCCCCCGCTTTATTTTGGCGCCCGTTTCAAACTGCTGGAACGCCTCGTCATACTTCTTCAGCTTTTCATAACACTCACCCAACGCATAGTGGAAAGCAGCGGCCTTTTGCGGCAGCATTGAACCGGCCTGAAGCTTGCTTGCCTCAAGTTGCAGAAAAACCGGGTTGTCCGGCGTTATCTTTTCCAGTTTGGCCAATGCGACAAGCGCGCTGAGTGCGTCATCTTTGGCTTCGGCTGCCAGAGTAAAATGCTGACGAGCAGCCTCAAAATTTCCCTGTTCCAGTTCCAGATGCCCCAGCGCAAGGCGACTTGCGGTCATGTCGGGGTTCAATTCCATCGCCTTGGTGTAAAGCGAGATCGCTTCGTTCAATGCACCCAAATGGGCTTTGACCATGGCAACCTGATGAAACACCGAAGCGCATCCCGGGTCCAGCCGCATGGCCTGTTCCGCTTCGATCAATGCAAGCTTGGGGTGGTTTTTCTCATACAGAACCTGAGAAAGTCCTACATAGCTTTCGGCTTTGCCAGGGTTGAGCGATATTGCGTCTCTGAACGAGATCTCTGCCCTGTCGAGATCGCATTCCAGCAAGAAAACCCGGCCGAAATTGCGATGAAGTTCCGCATCTCGGGGCATTTTCTCCAGCTGTGCTTCAATGAATGCGCGCGCTTCTGAGAGGTGTTCCGCTTCAATCAGTACTGACGCAAGGTTGTTCACCGTTTCCGAGGACGTCGGATCGATTTTCAACGCCCGACGGTAAAACTCTGCGGCCTGCTGCCGATCACCCCTGTCCCTCGCAATACTGCCGAGATTGTTCAGCGCCCTGTCAAAATCCGGGTTCAGCGCAAGGGCCCGTTCTTGCGAGGTTTCAGCCTCGGTCAATTTCGCCTGATCATAAAAGACAAGGCCCAGGTTTGAATGCGCGGCGGGGTTTCCAGGTGCCAGACGAACCGCCCGCAGCCCGATTTCTTCGGCTTGGTCCAACTTGGCGCTCGCGCGCAGAATTTCTGTGAAGTTTGTCAGAAAGGTCGCATCATCCGGCCTGAGTCGCACAGCTTCGGACATCGCCTCGACAGCAGGTTCGTATTGCCCGGCCTGAAACGCAATCAGCCCCAGCATCTGATGGGAGTGCGCATGGTCAGGCGCTGCTCTGACAATCTCGGAAAACAGCGTCAAGGCGGCTTGCGCATGTCCGTTCTGAAAGTGCGACACGCCGATACGAAAGGCGTCGTCAATTGGTATTTGTTTAGTTTGGGTCATGTCATTTTCTCGTTGGGTGGCGAGGTCCGTACCCGTCGGATATCGGCGCAAATCCTCAGAAACCGCCTGGTCAACCACTTGACCAAGCGTGTGAACCCGATGCCGGTCCGGAATTCAAACTCTTCATAATGGAAACGTCGCGAAGTAACGCCGTAGGGTTTCAACCCAGCTCTAAGCGACGCCCGAAGGGTGGCCGGACCACAGAACGAAACCTTGGCTCGGGACAGGTTAGGACCAATCGCGTCGGCAATCATTTTTGCGCTGATCCTTTGCCCCTCACCCGAAACGATGAGGTGTAAACGCAGATTTGATTTCAGCTCGGCCAGGTTTTCGATTTCGTCCAGATGCGGGGCGTCCGTTCGCGACCTGATGCAATAAAAGAGGTCCATTGGCTCGTCTTCAGCTTTCAGCGCATCGGCCCAGGCAAGAAAGGGCGTGATGCCGATGCCAGCCGCAACCCAGACCTCCGGTCTTTTACCGGCATAGCGAAACCTGCCAAATGGCCCTTGCACACGCACCACCTGATCCTCATTCAAGGCTCCGTTCAGGGTAGCTGTGTTATCCCCTAGCGCTTTTACAGTCACCCGCAATGCGCCGTCGGGACCGATCTTTGAAAAGCTGAACGGGTGAGGTTCATTTTTTCCGGCACCGGTGAAACGCAGAACGCCAAACTGTCCGGGCAACGGATCTAGCCGCTTGCCTTCGGGTTCAAGCGTGACCGCCAAAGCTCCGCCTGTGGTTTCAAGCTTTGCGATTTTGTAATTGTAAGAAGGTCGCAATCTGTCCGGAAGCAGCAACCAAAGATAGGAGGCCATACCAGCCGCACAGAACAAACCTGTGTAAAGACCGGCTGGATCGGTCATCGCAAAGGGTTTCATGATCAGGACAAAATGCAGAGCCCCGATGGCAAACAGTGCACCCATGGCTTTGTGCGACCATTTCCACAGATGATAAGGAATAAAGGTTGCAACTGATATGAGAACCAGAAGCAGCAGACCATACAAGCTTATTTCACCGAGGGACTCAGCAAAGTCATTTAACGCAGTTTCGCGTCCCAACCCGCGCATTTCCGCGCCAATCGTATCGTGCATCAGGATCGCGCCCATCGCCACGATCCCCGCCCATTTATGCAAGACGTAAACGCGGTCCAGCCCGCCGAACAAATGCTCGATACCCGGCAAGCGAGTGGACAGAATTTGGCTCCACGCCATTAAGACAAGCGCGGCAAGACCCAGATACTGCGAGAACAACGCGGTTTGATCAGTGATGCCCGGTAGGGCGAAAAGCTGGTATGCCGGGAAAAGCGTTGTTGCGCAGATCAGAAAGAGGCCAACTGGATTCATCACGGGTCCTTTTGTCGAAGATGATGTTGCCTTCACCTAGGAAGCTAGTAGGGCCGACTGAATAGGCCTTTCGGCAGATTTCAAGCCGAATAGGCCGAAGGTTTATACCCATCACGGCACCTCGATGTCGCAGACTTTCATCTCGTTACTTTGCATGGATACGACGCCCTCAGAGACAGTTTGTGGACCACCTTTGCGAGCGGTTTGGGTGGTCCACAGAGATGGCAGCTTTGGTAAGCTGCTACCTCAGAGCCTCAAGAAAGGGGGTCGACGTGGCCGATGAAAGTTCTCTGTTTTGGTTTGCCAGAACACGGGTATCCTCCTGTTCAGAACTTCCATTCGTAGGATGCCCAGAGGGACTGAGTTGATACGGCGGCCCCAAGGGTCGACCTTGCTTCAATGTGCAGGACCCCACCGTGATCGAAGGGTTTTTCGAAATTCAACCCCACTTCGCCAAAGGTATCCGTCCCTCCTCCTCCGCCCGAGGCCAGGGCAAGCGTGTTGCCAAAAAGGGTGACATCAACAACAGAAGGTGCATCTGCGTCCTGATGAACTGCCGCCAAAGAAGCTGACAGACACCCACCAAGCATGGCGGTTGCGTATTCGCCACTGATCCGGGTTTCATTGAACTTAATGGTCCTGTCACCAATTGTAGCATTGGTGGTACCGCCCGTTTCGGTATAGCTATCCAGGTTTTGTTCGCCATAAAGAAAGCTTGCCCTTGGCGTCAGGATCGCGCCGTTTTTCAGGGCGAATTCCCGCTCTGCCGCGACCAATGCAGTTAAGATGTCGCTGGAATAGTCTGCGTTCGAAACGACACTCCCACTGACACTTGAGACGTCGTTGTCGAGGTCACCATATCCCAAACCAAAACTCAGATCGGCAAATCCAAAATTCTGGGCGACGATACCGCTGATAAATACTCCCGAAGTGTCGAAGGTCGACGATCCAAAAGTCCCGTCATTCTCGAAATAGCTGGCCCCAAACCCGTATCGCAACCCGGTTCCAAGATCTCGGGTCGCGCCTGCGCTGACGCTCCACATGTTCGATGAAAGAGGCGCAGAACTACCGTTTGGGGTTCCGTCGCTGCGGCCGCCGCTGACCAGAAAGTACGGTTTGAATCCTTCGATTGCACTGCTTCCACCGGCTTTATCGCGGCTGACAACCCCATCGTTACCAGTGCTACCGCTGCCCAACTGACGCGCCAGTTGGTAGGACAAACCAGCAATCTCAAACGTTTTGTTTGTGTTTGCTTGCAGTTCGCTGGCGTCGTACGTGGCATAAACAGGTGCCGCACCCCCTTCACCAGCGACAAACCAACCTTGGGAGGCCGAAGACACCGACGTCGTAAACACACCGTTGGCCGTATCGTCGTCCTGGAAACGATAAACAACGCGCCCGCCGACATTTCTGAGGTTTACGTTGTGATCACTGACCCGGATGGTGCCGTTGATAGCTGCTGTGGTATTAACATTCAGCGTACCGCCGCCGTCGCCCAGAAACACCGCATAACTCTTGCCGGTTGAGGCAGCAGAGACATTGCCCGTCACGTTAACCGTGCCCCGAGCGTTTGTCACAAGTATCCCGTAGGCTTCCGAATCTGCGCCCCCATTGGCAGCAACCAAGATCGAGCCGGTACTGTTCAAAACGCTATTCGAGCTCAAGTCACCGGTGGTCAGCCCATTGGCCCGCACTGTCTGGTCGCCCCTCGCAGACACCAAAATCGCGCCCGAGTTGTCCACCCGCCCATCAACATCACCAACCCTCAAACCAAACGCTTCTACTGTCGCAACATTGCGGCCGTTAACGGCGACCTGAATTGATCCGGAATTCGAGATGCGCTTGTTGTTCGCCAGATTGCCCGTGAGGATTCCCGCGCCGTAAGCAGGCAAACCTCCTGAGTTGTTCACAGCGACTGAGATATTCCCGCTGTTGGTTGCATTAAAATCACCCCCGCCTTGGCCTAGGAAGATTGCGTGGCCTTTGCCCGAGGATTGGACACTGATATCACCAGCCACATTGACTGTGCCCTGGGCGTTGCCCACAAAAATGCCATATGCTTCTGTGTCCGCGCTCCCACTTCCGGATACCGAGATCGACCCGCTTTGAGTCAAAACTCCATTCGCACCAAGAGCACCGCTCGTCAGACCATGGGCACGAACCATCTGATCCCCTTTGGCGGCAACAACAATCGTGCCCGAGTTGGCGACACGGCCTTCGATATTGCCCATGCCCAGACCAATGGCTGCAGCCGTTGCCACGTTCTGCGTGTTGACGGACACTTGCACAGAACCCGAATTTGAAATGTGGGCCGTGTCCAATACTCCGCCGACAAATATCCCGGCACCGTAAGCAGACGATCCTTGGGTATTTTCAACCGCTACCGAGATGTCACCGGTGTTGGACAGACGACCACCGATCCTCGAGAATTGGAGACCTTGCGCATAGGCGTAGTCCATGTTGTTGCCGCGTGCGGCAACCGAAATCGTACCCGAGTTTTCATAACTACCAGTTTGGTCAACAAAGCGCGCGCTCAATCCGGCTGCGGCCATACTTGACCCATTGGATGCAGTTGTCGTGACCGAGATGCTGCCCGAGTTGGCGAATGATCCGCTGATCCCCCGAAAGTTGCTGGATCGTATTCCCACCGCATTCGCGCTGGTTCCATCGGCTGCGGCGACTGTGATGGTTCCTGTATTGACGAACGACCCGGTGATTTCACCGGTTTCAATACCGCGCGCCGTGGCCGAACTCTGCCCCTGAGCCATGACGGTGATCAAACCGCTGTTGCTGAAGCTTCCGTTGATGTTCCGAACTCGTATACCCGAGGCTTCGGCCGTATTGCCCCGTGCCATCGCCACGATCGTTCCACTGTTGCTCAGTACACCGTCGATACCTGATGCGAAGATGCCATAGGCGCTTGCTGTGGAAACGTCGGATATGGCCTGAACGGTCAAACTGCCGCTGTTGGTCAAATTGCCTGATGTCAAGCCTCCGACCAGGATTCCGTTGGCGCTCGCCTGCGACCCCTGCGCGTTTGCCTGCACAGAAATCGAACCGGTATTGGTCAAGGCTCCGCCCGCCGTAACAGCACCTGTGCGGATTCCTTCGGCTGAAACGTATGAGCCTTTGGACACAACCGTGATGCTGCCGCTGTTGGTCAATGACCCCCTCACCGTCGAGGAGCGGATTCCTATGGTCTCCACGCTCGATCCGTTGTCCACCTGAATGGTGATCGAGCCCGAGTTGCTCAAGGCCCCGCCGATTTCGCTGACATCGATACCGTATGCAGAAGCATGGCTGACAGCATTGGCCCGGATGCTGATATTCCCAGAGTTCCGAAGTGTACCGTTCAGCCTTCCGGTATCAATGCCGGTTACCAGCGCTGACGACGACGTTGCGACAGAGCTCAAAGTGATTGTGTTCGTGTTGGTCAGGAAACCATCAACATTCCGGGTGTTTATCCCAGACGCGTTGGCGCTACTGCCTTGACCATTTGCCGTGATGGCACCGTTATTGGTCAAAGTGCCCTGAACATTTCCCGTTGAAATACCGGTCGCGTCGCCGTTGCGCGTCCCATTTGCCAAAACTACCAATTGCCCGTCATTGGTCAGTTGATTGCGAACCTCAGCAGCCTGAATCCCAACAGCCGTGGCGGACCCGTTGCTGGCCGAAGCATCCGAGAGAATGTTCGCCCTGTTCAGCAGAGTACCGGTGACGTTACCAGCCCGAAACCCTCGCGCTGAAGCTGAGGTGACACCCTCGGCGATGGCATTGACCGGCCCGGAGTTCGACACACTGCCTAGAACGTCGCCAAAATCGAATCCGTCCGCATTTGCTGTTGAGGCCGTCGCCTGCGCCTGAACGAACACAATACCCGAGTTATCAAAGCTGGCACCAGTGGCCACACCTCCAATGTCAAACCCATCCGCGATCACGTTTCCACCGCGGGCCCGCCCGACAAGAAAACCAGTGTTTGTTAGTGCCCCGGTCAGGTTGGACACTTCAACGACGTCCAAGGCAGCGCCACCGGCATTGCCTGCAGCCATCGAGACAGTAAGTGGACCGCTGTTTTGCAGGCTACCGGAGAGGTTGGATATCTCAATCGCATCCCCATTGGCCTGATTGGCACCAGTTGCAGACACATTGACAGCCCCGGAATTGGTCAGAGTACCCGCCAGATCGCCAATGCCGAACCCATCTGCGCCAGCGATAGTTGAACCGCCAGCTGACACAGTGATGGGACCCGAATTGTTGACCGCCCCTTTGATAGTCGTGAGGGAAATACCGTCGGCGATGGCCTGCCCGCCAGAGCTTGAGATATCAATGCCAATACTGCCGTTGTTGTTTGCAGTTCCGTTCACAACGTCGACCACAATACCAATCGCTTCAGCTCTGCTACTGTTGTTCCCACGCAGGGTGATTGTCCCACTGTTTGACAATGTGCCATCGACCTGATTGGTCAAAATTCCTACAGAGGTTCCGATGGTCAGGGCTGAATTTGCGATATTGATGACACCGCTGTTCTGTACCGATCCCGTCGTGACGCCTGATACATCAATGCCGTAAATGACCGCCGTGTCGCCAAGTGCCGCACCCATCGAGATCGTGCCGGAGTTCACAATGGTGCCGGACAAATCGCCGTTGATATCGATCGCTGCACGCGTCCTGACGTTTGCCTCGGGGGCCGTCAGGCGCCCGGCGTTTGTCAGGGTACTGGAATAGTTCGGAACGTTGACCTGCACCAATGCCTGTCCTGGCAGGCGGTTGATGTCGATGGATCCAGCAGCCGTTATCGTATGATCTTCGTCTATGTTGCTGATCAGCGGGGTTGTCCGCACTCCGGTCACGACTTCCCCAAAGGTAGCCCCTGCTGAAACAGCAAGAACCGACGCTGAACACAAGAACAGCGAGGGCGCAATACTCGCCACTCTTCCCTTCCATTTGGTTAGACGCCCACCGCGCGCAAATGCGCGCACCCTCTGCTCGACCTGCATATTTTCTGCCCCATCTGGCTAAAATTTTGTTTTGCGCGAGCCGGTTAAATACCCCACGTCAACCGCTCGCTGAGCATTTGCTTGCACACTCAACATTCGGCTTGAAGGGTCAAAAAGGGCGATAATGAGGCTGTTTCCGCGTTATAAAACCTTGGTTTATGCGGCTTACACCTTAGTTTATCGCAGGTTGAAACTTCGTGATTTCGAAACCGTAAAGAGCGGGTCTACCAAATTACGCGCGCTCAAAACGGCCTGGACGGCGCGGGCAGCGTTCTACTGCGCGGCAGCCGGTCAAAGCGTGAAAATGCACGGGTTACGTCTCTTTCTAAATCGGTGTATCCGGACCAACCGTGCCGCAGCGCCACTGCCGCTCTCAAAAAGCAAAGTGCAACTCACCGGCCGGCACGAGCCGTAAGGCGATCTGTTCTGAGCGAACTTCGTTGCGGATCAAGGAAGATTCAAAGGAAGGCGTCTGTGTCCTGGCGCTTGGAAAAGGTGCCAACGGCAAAGCGTCGGTCAGAAACAAAACCGGTCAGGTTTTACCGATGATTTTCCTTCGATCCGTCGCCGGTAAGATCTTCCAAAAGGGCGCTGAACAGTTGCGATTTATTTGAGTAGCCCGACTTTCTGTAAATCGAGTTCGTTTGCGCCTTTACTGTTCCCTCTTTCGCATTTCTGGCTTCGGCTATCTCAGCAGTGGAACATCCTTTAAGAAGAAGCCGCGCGACATCTTTCTCGGCTTTGGTAAAGGACCACTTATCGAAGTAACTCACCAAAAGCTCCTCAAACGCCTCAGAGGCACGGGTCGCTTTTCCTTCGAGTTTGACCACGTGGTTTCCCATTCGCAGCAACTCAACTCCCAGAACAACGATCGATCCCAACAGGCACAACATTACGATGATTGCCCAGATGTGGTAATCACCCCAGTTGTGCACCCATTCTAACCCCATCGCCTCGCTAAACTCTTCCACAAGCATCAAGAGCGCCGCAGAAAGGGATGCAAAAAACGAGAGCACCAGGCGTTCTTTGGAAGGTGACATAGTAAGGTCTTTCAGGTTGCCGATAGTATTTGCGCCGGTCATAGTTTCATTTGTGAGGCGTTAAGGCCGGTCAGTTGACCAGCCTCACCTTGTCGAAGGATTCAATGGAGAAAATTCGCGCGGGCGGAGTTTGTCTGGAGGTCGAGAATATTCCTGCCCACCCTGATTTTAGCATTGCACTTGTTCGCTCTTGGTTGCCCTGTTCACATGCTTGGTTTCAGGTGCCTGCGCCCTTCTCTGCACAATTATTTCCTTAACATTGGACACCATTTTGCGGCTTATCGGAAACTCATCGCCCTCCGGGTTCACGACGTATGGGTTACCGTTTCTGTAAACGAGTTCGCTTATCTCTCTTTTCGACAGCCACCTTGACCGGTGAACCAACAAACCGGCTTCTGAGTCCAAGTTCTCTGCAGCGCTTTTGAGCGTCATTCTTATCAATTGCGTCCCGTTTTCAGTTGTGACCGAGACGTATTGGTTCTGTGCTTCCAGCATCAGCAGCCGCCCGCGATTTTCTTTGTCGAGCTTCTTTTGGATCGGACAGTCCATTTGTTTTGGAGGGCACCGAAACAGGTACTTCAGCGGATCGTATCCAAAACCTTCTATTGCCTGAGCTCTGAAGTGCAAAAATATAGCATAGGTAACCACGCTCGAGACGAATGCAGATGTAAAATAATAAAGGATTGCGTGCTCAAGAGAGGATCCGCCCGCCAGCAAGTGAGTTACGATAAAAGTCTTCAGGAACAAAATTATTAGATAGCTTCCTAAAGTTGCCCAAAACACGCAAATCGAATTTCGAATGGACCAGTAGAACAAAGTGGGCCCAGCAAAAAAATAGAATGCGTAAAACGCAACGACCCAAGCCAGCACGTATAACGCATGTTGGAACTGACTAATGTTCGGAACTGCGTGCCCACGTTCAACGATTACGAGCGCGAGAAAAACCACGGCGTAGGCTGAGATGAAAACCTTGTCTTTCATCAAACCACGCAGCCAGACCGTAAGTTCAGCCTTCGTCAGCAATGAATTACGCTCCCCAACAATTTAGCAACCCGGACATACTTGCTTACCGTAGTTACAGGAAAACATACGGCCGGTGCGACATGTGCTCTGGGCCGGCCGCGAGCAGGTACTCGTTGGGGTAATAATACCACTATCGCGGGCGGCCAAGTAGGGATTGAGTGGGTTTTGGGCAGAGAGAAATCGTTCAAACATAAGCCTGATGTGAGTAGCGGGACACTTGAACGTGTATGTCATGTGGACCTCTTCCATCTCCTAAATGTCTTCCAGCAATCCATACGATTGCGGGGTTTTCAATGACCAGACGCTGAATTTGCACGACATAACTACTTCTATCGTGACCAATTCAGCGATTGGGACTCTGTCCGAAGGAGCAATTCTCTCAAGGTCTGCACGCTGCGGAACCTATAGCTTAGTTGGCTTCTACTAAACCGGCTGAAGTTTGCGAAATCCCACTTTGGTGTGAGTGACTGGCGTTTTGGTGCGAACAACGTTCAACCGTGACTTCCTTGTTATCCCTTGTCTTTACTCGGGCGGGGCCATTTTTCGGCAGCAATGTCGATCAGCGTGAGCAGGTGCTCAATCCGGCATTGTTATAGTAGGTGTGCTCCTCAATGCATCCACGAAGAGCCATCGTGTTGCGGGCCAAGCTGACATAATTGACGTCAGGCACGGTTTTGAAACAGCAGCATTGCTTGAGTGTGATGTCGATCATGGCTCTTGGACGATACTTTTCACTTCAAGGGCAACAAAAAACAGTTTTTAGTTTCTTTGGAGTCACGCTACCAAATCTCCGAGATCAATTATGCCGCTGGAGTACCCCATGGAACTGCAAGACATTATCGACCTGAAAACCTTTCCGATTGGCGATGCTGATTTCCGTACTTCCAGCAAAGAAGAGTTTGATAAAACGGGTGTTTTCGTAATGCCAGGTTTTGTTCGACAGCACGCAATTGAAGCTGTTCGGGATGAAGGCCTCGCCAACAAAGATAAGGTGTTCAAGTCTACGAAACAGCATAACGTCTATTTGACACCAAAAGACGAGGCTTTTGCCGATGATCATGCGCGCAACCGACTTGTCACGTCATCCAAAGGATGCATCACTGATGATCTGATGCCTCAAGAGTCGCCCTTGCGCACCATCTACAACGACCCGATTTTTCGAGACTTCCTATGTGAGGTACTGGGCGAAGAAGCGATGCATGAATATGCTGACCCGCTATCTTCCATAAATCTGCATTTTGCTGAGATGGGCGAAGAACTTGGTTGGCATTTTGACAACTCGTCCTTTGCAATTACGCTGATGGTCCAAGCTCCAGAAAAGGGCGGAAAATTTGAGTACGTCAACGCAGTTCGCGACGCCGACACAGGCGAGATGGGTTTTGAAAAAGTTGATGAAATCCTCGACGGTAAGATTCCTGTCGAAACTTTGGAAGCCGATGCCGGGACTTTGGTCTTTTTTCGAGGCCGCAACTCGATCCATCGGGTGGCACCCAACGAAGGTAAACAGACGCGCATACTGGCTGTGTTAGCCTATAATTCCGAGCCCGGCGTTGAGCTCTCCGAAGCTGCTCGCATGACGTTTTATGGACGTTTAAACTAAGTGAGTTTCCCCCCGGCGTAAGAGGGCTTTAACTGCGTTGCCCCAATTCGGTAGTTTGGGCTCGATCAGAACCATCGCTGCGCCGAGAACGTGCGCCCGGTCCAGATTGGCGAACGGCACATGCCGCCCGCCAATGTGTTCTAAATGTCGATCTTCTCGGCGATACTCAGTGCATCTTCAAGTTCGACGCCAAGGTATCTGACTGTGCTATCGACTTTGGTATGCCCGAGCAGAAGCTGAACCGCTCGGAGATTTCCGGTTTTCCGGTAGATCTCTGCCGCCTTGGTCCAGCGAAGCGAATGCGTTCCGTATCCGCTTGGTTCCAAGCCAATCGCAGCCACCCAGTCCCCGACAAGCCGACCGTACTGGCGAGTCGAGATGTGTGGTCGCTCGTGGAACCGGCTCGGAAACATGAAAGGGCAAGAAAACATCTCGGGCGACTTCAACCATGCCAGGACAGATTCCCTTGTGTTTGCAGTTAGTTCGAACTGAACGGGGCGCTTGGTTTTGCTTTGGATCACTGAAACACGCACTCGGACGCGGTCATCTTTGACGAGATCAGCCACTGCGAGTTTAACCAGATCGCATCCACGCAGTTTGCTGTCTATGGCGACGTTGAACAGAGCCAGATCGCGAAGGTAGCCCGCAAGTTCCAGACCTGCGCGGATCGCCCAGACCTGTTTTGGCAAGAGTGGGCGCTTCTGGCAGATGATACGCCCCTTGTTCCACGCTCTTCGTTTTGGGACTACGGCGGGTAGTTGGACTCTTGGCATGATATGCCCGCTGTCCAAAGACTGTTTGGCACGCCATCTCTGCGTGTGCACTAGGTGGCTCTGAACCCAGACCTACCAAGCAAAGTTAAAGTTATGTTGCTTTTTTTGATCGGCAGGTCACAGCGCAAAGCAGACATTTCCGGCAGGGCTTTGCAATTTTGGAAAGTCAAAAATGCAAGAACTCGAAAAACTCTGATGCTTGAAATCACTT
>NZ_JBQFOY010000016.1:0-102621 GCF_056533985.1 Ruegeria sp. E8 | reverse complement strand
GCAATTCCGCCCACTTCATTTTTTTCCAAATACTCCGGGGAGCGCGAGGCGCTGGCCCCTCGCCCCCACTCTTGACACACGCACCCCCACCTGCCACATGGGCTGAACACACATAACCCGCAACCGGGCGTTCAGTGGGCGCCAAACCGACGAGGAGAGCCGATATGGCCCTGGATTCAAAATCCGTCTCTCTCACCTTTCCCGATGGCAATGCACGATCCTACGACGCAGGCGTCACGCCCGCGGAGGTGGCTGCCGATATCTCGACCTCGCTGGCGAAAAAGGCCATCTCGGCCACTGTGAACGGCCAGCATTGGGACCTGCAATGGCCCATCGATGCAGATGCCGACATCGCTATCCACACCATGAAGGATGAAGCGCAAGCCAATGAGTTGATCCGCCACGATCTGGCGCACGTGATGGCACGCGCTGTGCAGGAAATCTGGCCCGCGACCAAAGTCACCATCGGCCCCGTTATCGAAAACGGCTGGTACTATGACTTCGACCGCGAGGAACCGTTCACGCCCGAAGATCTCGGCCTCATCGAGAAAAAGATGAAAGAGATCATCAACAAGCGCGACCCCGTCACCACCGAGGTCTGGGACCGCGACCGCGCGATCAAGTTTTACAAGGCCAACAACGAGCCCTACAAGGTCGAACTGATCGAAGCCATTCCGGGTGACGAGCCGCTGCGCATGTATTGGCACGGCCACTGGCAGGACTTGTGCCGCGGTCCGCACCTGCAGCACACCGGCCAACTGCCAGGCGACGCCTTCAAGCTGATGAGCATTGCTGGTGCCTATTGGCGTGGCGACAGCAACCGCGCGATGCTGCAGCGCATCTATGGCGTGGCCTTTACCGGCAAGGAAAAGCTGAAAGCGCACCTGCACATGTTGGAAGAGGCCGCCAAACGCGACCACCGCAAGCTGGGCAAGGAAATGGATCTGTTCCACATGCAGGAAGAGGCCCCCGGCCAGATCTTCTGGCATCCGAATGGCTGGACCATCTACACGCAACTGCAGGACTACATGCGCCGCGCCCAGCATCGTGGCGGCTATGTCGAAGTGAACACCCCGCAGGTCGTGGACCGTAAGCTGTGGGAACGCTCGGGCCACTGGGACAAGTACCAGGAAAACATGTTCATCGTTGAAGTCGACGAGGAACATGCGCGTGAAAAAGCTGTTAACGCGCTCAAACCCATGAACTGCCCCTGCCATGTCGAGATCTTCAAGCAAGGCCTGAAATCCTATCGCGACTTGCCGCTGCGCATGGCCGAATTCGGTTCCTGTGCCCGGTATGAACCCTCGGGCGCGTTGCACGGAATCATGCGTGTACGGGGATTTGCACAGGATGACGCGCATATCTTCTCGACCGAAGATCAGATCGGCGACGAATGCGCGCGGTTCATCGGGTTTTTGACCGATGTTTACAAGGACCTTGGCTTTGAGAGCTTCAAGGTAAAATTCTCTGATCGCCCTGAGCAGCGCTCAGGCTCGGACGAGGTCTGGGACAAGGCCGAAGAAGCCCTGCTGACCGCGACCCGCGCGGCGGGCGTTGAACCGGAACTGAACCCCGGCGAAGGTGCCTTCTATGGCCCGAAACTGGAATTCGTTCTGACCGACGCTATTGGACGCGACTGGCAATGCGGAACGTTCCAAGTGGACTTTGTTCTGCCGGAGCGGCTGGATGCAACTTACATTGGTGCTGACGGTGCCAAGCATCGCCCCGTTATGCTGCACCGCGCCTGCCTGGGCTCGTTCGAACGCTTCATCGGCATTCTGATCGAGGAACACGCGGGCAAGCTGCCCTTCTGGCTGGCCCCGCGTCAGGTCGTGGTCGCCTCGATCACTTCGGACGCGGATGCGTATGTGATGGAAGTTGTTGAAACTCTGAAAGCCGCAGGCGTGCGCGCCGAGGCGGATATCCGCAACGAGAAGATCAACTACAAGGTCCGCGAGCATTCGGTCGGCAAAGTCCCGGTGATTCTGGCCGTTGGACATCGCGAAGTCGAAGAGCGCACCGTCAGTGTTCGCCGCCTCGGTGAAAAACAGACGCAGGTTCAGCCGCTTGAAGTTGTAACAAATGAGCTGTCACAGGCGGCCACCCCACCGGATATGCTGTAACAATCGGCGTCATATCGCTGGCAATCCGGCCCCAAAATTGGGGCCGGATTGAAACATTTCACTCTTTTTTCATCAAAAACAATATATTACGGTGCAAGAGGGCACTCCGCCCCCTGACGTGCTTGTGAGACACGGGCTCGTGAATTCAACTCCGGCCAGCAAGGAACTACCTTTGTCAGTGTCACAAGCAGACATACCCAGTCATCAAGAGGATTACCGAGATGTCGAACACAGCTAAATCCCTGGTTATCGCAACCGCAGTCGCAGCCGCCGTATCGGGCGCAGCAACCACAGCAACCGCTCAGGCAAAAGAAAAATGCTATGGCGTATCGCTGGCCGGTCAGAACGATTGCGCCGCAGGCCCCGGCACAACCTGCGCGGGCACCTCGACCGTCGACTATCAGGGCAACGCATGGACCCTGGTTGACGCAGGCACCTGCGCCGACATCGAACTGCCAGCACAGGCGGACGGCACACCGCGCAAAGGCTCGCTGGAAGCACAGGACCGCGACCTGCCGGCATAAGGTCGGCCAAACGAATTCAGGGGGCGGGCACCAACGCCCGCCCCTTCACTTTCGTGATCAAGGAGCTGGCTCATGTTGGACAATGCACACCGGTCGAACCGCCTGCCCGCAGCGCCGGGTGTCGGGTACAAACCGCAGCATTTTGCTCAGATACTTGAACACGCGCAGCCCGTTGCTTGGCTGGAAATCCATGCCGAGAACTATATGGGCGACGGCGGGCGGCCCTTGGCGCAGCTGCGCCACCTTTCCGAACAATTCCCGATCTCGGTCCATGGCGTCGGCCTGTCTATTGGCGGCGAAGGTGCGCTGGACCCCGATCATCTGGCCCGTCTGAAACATCTGATCAACTGGCTCAACCCCGCCAGCTTTTCCGAGCATCTGGCATGGTCTACCCATGACACGCATTTCTACAACGACCTGCTGCCGCTGCCGTACACCGACGCAACATTGACGCGCGTGTGCGAGCATATCAATCAGGTACAAGACACCGTCGGGCGGCAGATGCTGTTGGAAAACCCCTCCAGCTATCTGGCATTCGAAGAAAGCACGTGGTCCGAGCCTGACTTTCTGCGTGAAATTGCCCGCCGCACCGGCTGTGGCCTATTGCTGGATGTGAACAACGTCTTTGTCTCAGCGACCAACCTGGATTATTCGCCCCAAGGTTACATCGATGACTACCCGCTTGAGAAAGTCGGCGAAATTCACCTTGGCGGCCATGATGAGGATGAAGACGACCATGGCCATCCGTTGCTGATCGACAGTCATGGGCGCGAAGTGGTCGATCCGGTCTGGGCCCTTTTGGATTATGTGCTGGAACGTTCGGGCCCAAAACCCGTTCTGGTCGAATGGGACACAGATGTCCCTGACTGGCCCGTTCTGCGGGAAGAGGCTGTCCGTGCGCAGACCGCGCTGGACAAGATCCCGGCATGAGCGTTTCGCAATCCGAATTTCGCGCGGCCATGATGGATGCTTCGGCGCCCGTCCCCGAAGGTTTGCTGGACGCCGAGGCGCGACCGGCCGGTCGCCGGTTCAGCGTCTATCGCAACAATGTAGCCGTCTCGCTAACCGAGGCGATGCATCAGGCTTTTCCCGTCATCACCAAGTTGCTGGGGCCGCAGAACATGGACGGGCTGGCCGGGATATTCCTGCGTCAGCATCCGCCCTCTTCGCCGCTGATGATGTTCTATGGAGAGGCGTTCCCCGACTTCCTGGCCGGAATGCAGCAGCTTTCGCATCTTGGTTATCTACCAGACGTTGCGCGGCTGGAACTTGCTCTGCGCCGGTCATACCACGCCGCCGACAGCGAGCCCGCCCCGACAGAGGCATTGGCCGTGGACCCCGAGCAGGTCATGCAGGCCCGGCTGCGTTTTGCCCCGGCCATGCAGGTGATCCGCTCGGACTGGCCTGTTTACGCAATCTGGCGCTTCAACACCGAAGCGGACGCCCCAAAACCCGATGCGCGTGCTGAGGACGTGTTGATCACACGCCTGGAATTCGACCCGGCTCCTCAATTACTACCTGCGGGCGGAGCTGACTGGATTGCTCATATCGAAGGTGGCGACACAATCGGCGAGGCTTTTGAAAAAACCGCCGCGGAGTTGCCGGAATTTGATCTTGGAACCACTCTGGCGCTGCTTCTGCAAGGCGGTGCAATAACGTCTGTGACTATCGAAAGGCTGGAGACATGACTGCTTTGATCTCAACCTACAATAACGTTCTGGGAAAGGTGGACCTGGCGTCCAACTGGCTGACGCCGACATTGGCACGGCTGGTCTTTATCGCTGTCCTTCTGGTTTATTACTGGAACTCGGCCATGTTGAAGATCGACGGTTCGATCTTTTCGCCGTCCAGCGGAGCCTTCGGTCAGATTTTCCCCAAGGCTGCCGAGGCCGTATTGTGGGATGTGTCCCAGATGACATTCTTCCAGCGCATTGTCATTTTCTTTGGAACGGTCGCCGAATTCGTCCTTCCAGCGTTGCTGCTGGTGGGTTTGTTCACCCGTCTGGCCGCTTTGGGCATGATCGGCTTCATCTGGGTACAGACAATCGTCGATGTCACCGGCCATGGCGTGCAACTGGGCAGCCTTTTTGACGCGGCGCCATCCATCATGGATCAGCGTACACTTTGGACGTTCCTGATGCTGGTGATCGTCATCAACGGCGCAGGCCCGATCTCACTCGACCGGATTCTGCGCTTGAAGTGATCTAGAAATGCGCTTTGGGCTGGTCCGGCTTACCTGCCGCCAGCCCAAGCACCCCGGCTACCCCGGCAAATGCGATCGGGAACATGGTGAAAACACCAAAGCCAAAAGCGTAATACATCGCCCCCGCTGAAATCAGCAGCAGAATTCCGGCAAACAGAGCGCGCGCCGGTGCCATGGCGCCCCCGGCAATCGCCAGCAAAGGTCCGATGATTGAAACGACCTGAATCAGGCCGGGGTTGTCTACCTGATTCAGAACTCCATCAATCTCACCTACATGGTCGATCACGACCACCTTCGCATACCCGAAAAACCCGACGATCATACCGATCAACCCGGCAATTACGCCCAAAACCATGGCGGCATTACGCATAGAAAATCCTCGCTGCTACATGCAGGCACATAAGTATCTATTTAAGAAATACCAAGCTGCGCGCGTGTTTCAGCGGTCCAGCCCAGCAGCAGTTCTCCGTCCTTTTCGATCAACGGGCGCTTCATCAGGGTGGGATGCTCCTTCAAAAGCTCCAAAGGTGCCTTTACGCGCTGGGTGTCATCCAATCCGCGCCAGGTCGTCGACCTTGTGTTGAGCAAAGCATCGCCGAACGCGGCAAAAGCCTGCGACAGCACAGAATCCGGCACGCCATCGCTGCGGACGTCCACAAATTCAGCGTCTGGCAACGTTTTCAATGCCTTGCGACAAGTGTCACAAGTCTTCAGTCCATAAAGGTGCATGTCTTTACTGCTCCTGCATTTGGTTGCTTTTTAGGCAATCTTGCCGGTTTCCGGCGGTTATTCTTGATTTTTTACTTCACCGTGCAATGTTGAAAAAGGCGAAACATGTAAATTGGGCTGTTGAAAGAAGGCGAAACGGTCGAATTTGCGATGTCGCTCACCACAGCCCCCACCAATTTGTGGGACAATGCGTAAGTAGAAGGAGACACGGGACATGCCAACCGGCACCGTGAAATGGTTCAATACCACCAAAGGCTATGGATTTATTGCCCCTGATGAGGGGGGCAAAGATGTGTTTGTTCATATCTCGGCCGTAGAACGGTCCGGCCTGACCGGACTCGCAGACAATCAAAAAGTCTCATACGAGTTGCAGGACGGACGCGACGGCCGCCAGATGGCTGCTGAATTGAAGCCGTTGTAACAACATGCCCGCCAAGTGCGGGATGATGAAATTAAGGAGGACGGCCAATTTCCGGCCGTCACCCATCCCCCACCGGTTTTGTTCCATTATCCTCGCGCGGGTTTAGCGTCTGCGCGGCTTTGCCAATGTTCGCCCATCGCCACGATGCAGGATGTCCCGGATGCGTAGGTCACGACCATGGTCCAATCGCCATGCCGACTTGTCCAGACTTCCATAATTTGCTCTGGCCCGCGAACACCTGTTGCCACACGCTCCGCCCCGAACTGCCGTTCAAGCTTTTGATGCAGTTGCGGCGTCGGTTCGCACAACACCTCGGCTATAGGCGACTTGGCCTGCACAGGTAGCGCAAGGCCGGAAATCAGAGATGCGATCACTAGCTTTGTTAGATAAGCCATGGAACCAATGTAACGATTCCATGACAATGCGTATAGACAAAAGCTATGCGGTTTTAACTTCTATTTCCGGATAATCTCTTCGAATTCGCGCCATTCCCGGGCCGTCATACCCGAGCTTTCCTGCGTGACCTCCTGCCCTGCCAGCATGTTCCGAAGGCTTTCGACCATCTGAGCGGACAGGTTGACCGCGCCAAGCCTGTAATCTTCGAAAGCCTTGTAGGCAAACGGCACCCAATCGGCGGCAATCCTGCACATCGCATCCGCATAGACGCGGATTTCGTACTGCGCATGAGGGTCAGCGCGCAGGCGCAGGAAATGAAACAGGTTGTGCAAATCCACCTTCCAATACCATTGCGTGTAAATGTTTGCAGGCAGGTTCATCCGCGCCAGCTCGCGCGCTAGTCCCTGCTGCCCATCCTGGCTGATCATCGATTCGTAATTGTCGTAGCACCGGGTGCTGTCCGCCTTGAGGATTTCCAGAACCCGCGCTGCCTCTTCCCCTTCCAGAGCCGCACCGCGGCCCTGGTTATTTACCTCGGATTGAGCAGCGACGTGATCTGGCGCGGGAATATAGAACTCTCGGTCCAATATTGAGTAACGCGCCGAATACTCGTTCACGTTTGCCGTCCGATGCCGGATCCACTGGCGCGCCACAAAGACCGGCAGTTTCACATGCAGTTTTACTTCGCACATCTCGAACGGGGTCGAATGCCAGTGCCGCATCAGATACCTGATCAGCCCTTCGTCATTCTGAACCGATTTGGTGCCTTTGCCGTAAGACACACGGGCGGCCTGACAAATCGCGGCGTCGTCGCCCATATAATCGATCACGCGGACAAAGCCGTGGTCCAGAACCTGATGCGCGGTATACAGGTGATCTTCCATTCCCGCTGAAACGACGCGACGTGTTGGATGCGATTGCGCACGTTGCGCTTCGATCTCGGCCTGTTGGTCAGCGGACAGCGGCATCAAATTTTCCTTTCTGGCAATGAGTCGCCCCCTACTATATCTCGACAATCGTAACACCGGAACCGCGATATATGCCGCAACCCGCGTAAAACGCGATTTGTGCGACTTGGTGCTATCGACACGCTAAGTCGGCGCGCTAAGCTCTTGGCAAACTGAGTCGAAAAAGGATGGCCAAAATGGCGCTGACATATCTTCACACCATGATCCGCGTAAAGGATCTGGAAAAATCCATGGAGTTTTTTGAACTTTTGGGCCTGAAGGAAACCCGCCGGTATGACAGTGAGGCTGGACGCTTTTCATTGATCTTCATGGCTCCTCCGGGACAGGAGGACGCACCGATTGAGCTGACATATAACTGGGATGGCGATGATAAACTTCCCAGCGACAGCCGTCATTTTGGCCACCTCGCTTACGGTGTAGATAACATATACGAGGTCTGCCAGCACCTGCAGGACAATGGCATCACCATCAACCGCCCTCCGCGGGACGGTCGTATGGCCTTTGTGCGCTCCCCCGACAACATCTCAGTCGAGCTTCTGCAGAACGGCAATGCGCTGGAACCGGCCGAGCCCTGGGCCAGTATGGAGAGCACCGGCCACTGGTGATCCGGTGGATCATAGCATTGGGGCTGGCCGTATTGGCCAACCCGATCAGGGCTGAGCCGTGTCGTCTGGCCCTGGCGCTGGCGATGGATATTTCCGTTTCGGTCGATGATGCCGAAGACGCGCTGCAACGACAGGGTCTGGCGGCGGCTCTGTTGGCGCCGGAGGTTCAGGAAGCCTTCTTTTCTTCTCCGATGCCCGTTGCTTTGGCTGTGTATGAATGGAGTGGTCGATCCACTCAGCACATCCTCATGAATTGGCGTCTGATTGAAAACCAAGGTGACTTGCTGGCTGCCGCAGCCCGGATCAGCCAGTCGACCCGGTCCAACGAAGGCTCGGCCACAGCAATGGGGCACGCGCTGCGATTTGGCGCCAAGTTGATGCAAAGTGCGCCGGAGTGTCTGTTTCATACCATCGATCTGTCAGGGGATGGGACCAACAACGACGGATACGGACCGCAGATCGCCTACACGCGGTACTTTCCCCGGGAAATCGTGGTCAATGGGCTGGTGATCAACGCAGCCGACTTTGAAGGCGAGCTGTTTTTAATACCCTTCTTTGAAAACAACGTCCTGCACGGCCCCGGTGCCTTTTTGGAAGTCGCCCAGGGGTTTGACGATTTCGAACGCGCTATGCGAAAGAAGCTGAAGCGGGAACTGAGCGGCCTGCAAATTGGCGCGCTGCGGAAAAACGCCCCATGATGGTCCGTTTGATTGCTGCGCTCTTGTGCGTGATATCCGGGTCGGCATCAGCACAGTGCCGTCAAGCACTGGCTCTGGGACTGGATGTGTCAGGCTCAGTCGATGCGCAGGAATACCGGCTGCAACTGGAGGGTCTGGCCTCGGCATTGCGCCACCCTGAGGTCAGCCGGTTGATGCAATCCGACGGGACTGCGTCCGTGCGTCTGGCGATATTTGAATGGAGCGAACCCGGGCACGAACGGATGCTGCTGAATTGGACTGAGATACAGGCTGCCACCGATCTGGATGCGATCAGCCACAGTTTGATCCAGACATCGCGCAGCACCGCTCCACAGGGAACAGCCTTGGGATCTGCCATGGCATTTGGCGCGGACTTGCTTGGTCAGCAAGGGGCGTGCTGGCGCCGCACTCTGGACCTTTCCGGAGATGGCAAACATAACCTCGGCCCGCATCCCAAAGACGTAAAAACGGCATTGCGACGTGAAGGCATTTTAATCAATGGCCTTGTGATCGGCGCGGACGACCCGAGTGCCGGTGATCTTCGACATGTCCAGGTTGGCGAGCTCTCTGCCTATTACTCGGCCTGGGTCATTTTTGGGCCCAACGCATTTGTAGAGGTCGCGCTGGGATTTGAGGCGTTTGAAGACGCCATGACACGCAAACTGATCCGCGAACTGGACAGCCTTGTGCTGTCCGACGCACGCCCCTGATCAATAGATATACCTGATCTGATCCGTCCAATACCGTTCGACGCGGCGCAGCGACGTGGTGATGTCGTCGATACCTTCCAGTTCCAGCACGCCTCTGCCCTGCAATCCTTCGGCATGACGCGCAAACAGATCGGACACGATATCACGGATTTCCCTGCCGCGCGGTGTCAGGCGCACGCGCACCGAGCGGCGATCAATTTCGCACCGCTGATGGTGCATATACCCCATCTCGACCAGTTTCTTGAGGTTGTAGCTGACATTGCTGCCTTGATAGTAGCCACGGCTTTTCAACTCACCTGCCGTAACTTCGTGATCGCCGATATTGAACAGCAGTAGCGCCTGCACCGCATTAATCTCCAATACACCAACGCGTTCAAATTCGTCTTTGATGACGTCCAGCAGCAACCGGTGCAGCCGCTCCACAAGAGCCAGCGCCTCAAGGTAGCTGGTCATGAACCCTTTGGCCCCCAGCCCGGAGACCTGCATTTCCATACTCATCCGACCCTCCGATTCAGTCGTGCTGTTTCAGACACGATGAACCGAAAATCCGAAAAATCGGTTAAGCCGGATTTTTCATTACTTTTGAAACGTTTGCGCGATGTCCGAGATCAAACTGGTAAACTGCGCCGGCGGTTGCACCTGACCGGTGACCCATTGATACAGATCCTGATCATTTTCGTGCAGCAGCGCGTCATAGACATCCAACCCGGCCTCGTCCATGTCGGCCAGATTACGATCCGCATAGGCGGACAGGATAATGTCCATCTCTTTGATCCCGCGCCGCATCGATCGCATCTTCATACGCTTGATGCGCACATCCCGGGGTTCGCTCAATTCTTCTGCTCCAGCATCAGACGCATCTTCTTCTCCAGCCGCGCGGCGCGTTCTAAACAGGCCCGCATCTCGCCACGAATAGCGCGCAGTTCGGCCACGGCGGTTGACAGCTCCATACCGCCTTCGCCCTCTTCCACCGGCGCGTCCCTGCCTTCACCTTCTCCGGTCAACAGCCACATGATCGAGACATTGATCATGCCCGCCATCATCGACAACCGGTTCGCGCGCGGTTCGGACAGATCGTTTTCCCAATCGACAATCGTTGCCTTCTTGACCCCAAGCCGTCGCGCCAACTGAGTCTGTGTCATTCCCGCCGCTTCGCGCGCTCCGGCCAGGCGATCCCCAAATGTTGCAGAATCCGGACCATACCAGTCGTTTTCATCGTTCATTCGGGTCTCCAATTCACGTTGTTTAAGCGGCTTGAACGTCACTCGGGCGCACCCTATGACAGACGGGTTGAACATACAAACCGAGGCCCACCATGAGTTTCCTGTCTGCGACACTGTCACGCGTTAAACCTTCGCCCACCATCGCTATGACAGCCAAGGCAGCCGAACTTAAAGCCGCCGGGCGCGATGTCATCGGCCTGAGCGCAGGTGAGCCGGATTTTGACACGCCTCAGAACATCAAGGACGCCGCTGTTGCAGCCATTGCGGCAGGTAAAACGAAGTACACTGCGCCTGACGGCATTCCCGAATTGAAACAAGCAGCGTGCGCCAAGATGAAGCGCGATCACGGGCTTGATTACACGCCTGCTCAGATCTCGGTCGGAACCGGCGGCAAGCAAACGCTGTACAACGCGCTGATGGCGACGATGAATGACGGCGACGAGGTGGTCATCCCCGCGCCGTACTGGGTGAGTTACCCTGACATGGTCTTGCTGGCCGGCGGAACGCCGGTTGTCGTTGAGACGACGCTGGAGAACAGCTTTAAGCTGACGGCAGAACAACTGGAAGCCGCAATCACGCCAAAGACAAAATGGTTCATCTTCAACTCGCCCTCGAACCCAACTGGCGCGGGATATAGTCGGGATGAGCTGAAGGCGCTGACGGATGTTCTGATGCGCCATCCGCATGTCTGGATCATGTCGGACGATATGTACGAACACCTGGCTTACGACGGCTTCGAATTCTGCACCCCTGCCGAAGTTGAACCCGGACTTTATAACCGGACGCTCACTTGCAACGGGGTTTCGAAAGCCTACGCCATGACCGGTTGGCGCATCGGTTACGCGGCCGGTCCGGTCGAAATCATTGCAGCGATGCGAAAGATCCAGTCACAATCAACCTCGAACCCGTGCTCGGTCAGCCAATGGGCGGCGGTTGAAGCATTGAATGGAACGCAGGCGTTTCTGGCCCCAAACAATGAGACTTTCAAACGGCGCCGCAATCTGGTGGTACGGATGCTGAGCGAGATCGACGGCATCACCTGCCCGACACCTGAGGGCGCGTTTTACGTATACCCCTCAATCGCCGGGCTGATCGGCAAAACGACACCTGCCGGAACCGTCATCGAAAATGATGAGGCCTTTGCCACTGCCCTGCTGGAAGAGGCGGATGTTGCCGTCGTGTTTGGCGCAGCCTTTGGCCTTTCGCCGAATTTCCGTGTCAGCTATGCTACGTCCGATGCGGCACTGACCGAGGCCTGCAGTCGTATACAGCGTTTTTGTGCAGCTCTGAGGTAAACATGTCCGCCGATCTTCCCGAATACTACTTTCGCGTTCGTGAAAACGGGGCTGCGGTGTTTCGGATCGATACGGAAAACCGCCAACGCCGGATCGAGATGGATCAGATTGCCGTCATCAACATCCGAAATGGCGAGGTCAAGCCGCACGGGCAACGGGCTTTGTCCGAGCGGGATCAGGCAGAGATCGCCAAATGGATGGAAGAGCGCCGAGCCCTGCTGGCCCAGCGCGACATCGACGACATACATCGCGCCGTCGACCACCTGAACCTGACTGCACAATGGGCGCAGTCAAAGGCAAGTGACGAACAGCTTGAGGACGTGACCGACCGGTTGCTGATGGCGATGCACGACCTGCGCACGGTTCTGGTGCGCAAAAAGGCAGACCGGTTGAGCAAAGGTTAAGCAGGTTCAGCCGGTGCCTGCATCTGCCGCACCGAGTGCATCCAGAACCGGGCCATCAGCAGAACAGCTGCAAAGGCCAGGCCAAGAACCAACCCCAGCCATATGCCGATACCGTCCATCTGCCGGACAAATCCAAAATAGTACGACGCCGGAATACCAACGACCCAATAGCTGAGACCGGCAATGACCATTGGAATTTTGGCGTCTTGCAATCCACGCAGCAGACCCAGAGCAATGACCTGCGCTCCATCAACCAGTTGAAACAGCGCCGCCATGGCAACCAAACCGACCCCGATAGCCAGGATTTGCCCGCGCTGCGGATCATCCGCCTCCATGAACAATGAAATCAGCGGCTCGGCACAGGTCAGAAACAGGATAATCGTCAGAACGGACATGACCAGCGACATGCCCGTCACGGCAATTGCTCCTTTTTCAAGATGCGCCCTGTCCCGGCGGCCCAGCGCGTTGCCTGCCCTGATGGTGGCGGCGTTTGACAACCCCAGATGCACCATAAAAGTCGCCGAAGCGAGGTTCAGCGCGATTCCATGCGCGGCCAGCGGAACCTGACCCAGCCAGCCCATCATCACGGCTGATGTCGCAAACAACGACACCTCGGCCAAAGTGGTCAGGCCGATAGGCACGCCCAGCTTCCATACGCTGGCGAACATCTCCCAATCCGGGCGCCAGAAGCGTTGGAAAAGGCTATGCTCTGGCAAAGTCCGAACCACGTAGATAACAACGGCAACCAACGAAACGACCTGCGTTGCGATTGAGGCTATCGCTGCCCCCATCACGCCCAGTTCGGGCGCACCCCAATTGCCGAAGATGAGCGCATAGTTGGTCACTGCGTTCACAAGTGCCGCCGCAACCGTGATCCACAATACGATCTGCGTTCGCTCCAATGCAGCCAGATAAGACTTCAACACCATAACAAGCAGGGCTGGAAACAAGCCCCAACCCGCAACGCGCAGATATTCTGACGCAGTTTCAGCGACTTGCGGTTCTTGCTTCATGGCGATCAGGATTGGGTGGGACCACCACAGCAATGGCATGACCACAGCAGCGTACAGTAACGACAGCCAAAGCCCCATGCGAGTCGAGCGGCGTATGCTAGTTTCGTCTCCTTCCGCCGCTGCGGTGGCGACCATTGGCATGACCGCCCAGCCAAAACCCGCGCCGAACAAAAACAGCACGAAGTAATAGCTGCTGGCCAGTGTAACCGCAGCCAGCGCTTCGACCCCGTACCAGCCCAGCATGATCGTATCGGTCAAACCGATCGCAAACTGCGCCAGATGGCCTCCGATCAACGGCAGACCAAGCACGGCAATAGCCCGAAAGTGGGCCGGATATGTCATCACTTTTGTCATTGCACCAGCCATATGCGCGCGCTTGGTGCGGGACAAGAGCCGATCAATAAAATTTCATTGTGATACTTTGGCGCCCGCTTCCATCGAAAGAGCGGGCACCCTGGTGTTTAACGAGCGTCCGGATGCAACGTCGCGCCCAGAATATGCTCGGACCGGTGTATGACGTGATGCGCCTGCCCCACGATCAGGGGATCGGGTTCGCCAACAATGTCATGGTCCTTACCCGGGTAATCCAATGTCGACAGGAAATGCCGCATACAGTTCAGGCGGGCGCGCTTCTTGTCATTTGACTTGATGATCGTCCAGGGCGCGTCCGCGGTATCGGTGTAGAAAAACATGGCCTCTTTCGCTTCGGTATAATCATCCCATTTGCTGAGGCTGGCCTTGTCGATGGGTGACAGCTTCCACTGTTTCAGAGGATCGGTTTCGCGACTTTTGAAACGGCGTTGCTGCTCTTCCTGCGTGACCGAGAACCAATACTTGTACAGCTGAATGCCCGAGCGGACCAGCATACGCTCCAATTCGGGCGTCTGACGCATGAACTCAAGATATTCATTGGGCGAGCAGAAGCCCATCACCCGCTCGACACCGGCGCGATTGTACCAGGACCGGTCATAGAACACCATTTCACCAACCGTCGGCAGTTCCTGCACATAGCGCTGGTAATACCACTGCCCCTTCTCTTCCCAGGTGGGTTTGTTCAAAGCAACGACCCGAGCCTGTCGCGGATTCAGATGCTCCATAAACCGTTTGATCGTACCACCCTTGCCTGCGGCATCGCGCCCTTCGAACAACAGAACAAACCGCTGCCCTGTTTCCTGCGCCCACAACTGAACCTTCAATAGCTCTGCCTGCAGCTTTGCTTTCTGCGCCTCATAGGTCGCCCGTGCCATCTTGCGACCATAGGGGTATTTTCCGCTTTCAAACGCCTGGCGGATTTTCTCGGGACTGGGCGTAGAGGGGTCAACCTCAATGGCTGGTACGGGTTTGATCTGAGGGGAATTTATTTCGACCGGAGCAATGGCTTCCATACATTTTTTCCTTTTTCTACTGTCCTGGAAACGGGCTAGCAGAATGGCCGTGGATGCGCTTTGATTGGGGTCAAATTGATGCCTCAAAAACCCATAAATTCCGCGCCGGATCGGTGGTTCCAATGCACACGTCTTTTGTCGAGCTAAATGGCCAGACCTTTTGTCTCCGAACATGGGGGGATCGCGACGCACCTCCACTTTTGATGTTGCATGGATTCCCCGAATACGGCGGTGCGTGGACCGATCTCGCCCCGCACCTTGCGGATCGTTTCTTTTGCATCGCCCCGGACCAACGGGGTTACGGCCAAAGCTGGTGCCCCGAGGGTGTGCGGAACTATGCCCTGTCGCAACTGGTGTCTGACATGGCGGCGCTGATCCGTTCCCATGGTTCGCCGTTCACTGTATTGGGTCACGACTGGGGCGCATCTATTGCCTATGGGCTGGCCATGTTCCAGCCTGATCTGGTTGATCGACTCATCATCGCAAACGGCGTACACCCAGTTCCGTTTCAACGCGCCATGGCAGCGGGCGGCGCGCAATCAGAAGCCTCACAATACATCAACCTGTTGCGGGCACCCGATGCAGGGCAAAAGTTTTCCGAAAACAACTTTGCACAGCTCGAAAAGTTCTTTCGTCATGGCATGGGGTCGGATTGGCTGACCGAAAGCCGCATGACCGAATACCGCGTAGAATGGACCCGTCCCGGCCGGTTGCAAGCGATGCTGAACTGGTATCGCGCCTCACCACTGGTTGTCGCCAAGCCCGGAAAACCTGCGACAGACCTGCCCGATCTGCCACTCGACCGGTTGCACATCCAATGCCCGCACCTGCTGCTCTGGGGACCTGATGACAGGGCGCTTTTGCCCGAAGCAACGGATGGCTTGGAGGCGTTCGCCCCGGATCTGACACGCGTTGTGATCCCCGGTACTGACCACTGGTTGCATCATCAAAAACCGCAGGACGTGGCCCACGCCATTTTGGAATGGGTCCCTGATCTGTGCTGACAATTGAGGCGACGCTGAAAGAAAGGTAACTTGCCTCTGGCTTTATCGATGACCCCAGTCGTCGGGGTTGTCAGAGTTGTTCGGCGATAAGCCCAACTCATCCCCAACGGTTGAACATCCAAGCCCCAGCACTGTCCGGTTGGCATAAGAGAAATAGGAACAGACCTGGTTGATCTCCAGGATTTCGCCATCGCCCCACCCTGCCGCGCGCAGGGCCATCACATCCGCTTCGATCAGATCCCCCGGTGCCTCGGTCAGTTTTCGGGCGTAGGTCATCGCGGCCACCTGCGCTGCGTCCAGCGGAGCAGCAGCCGGATCGCGCGTTTCAATCGCCGCCCGGATCGCATTACCCCGCGCTTCGTCCCCAAGCAACCGCTGCAATCCTGCGAAATGATGCTCAACGCAATATCCGCACCTGTTCAACGAGCTGACCCACACGCCCAGCACCTCGAGAAACCATTTTGGTACCTTGTTGCCCGAGTGATGCAGCACTGCCTTGTAGATTGCCATATGGCCTTCCATCGAATGCGGCCGCAAAGAATGCGCCATCATGATGTTATCCACGTTATTACCCGGGCCCGTAACCCGGTCATACAGTTTCTTCAGCTTGCCCGTGGCCTCAGCGAAGGGAATGGTCTTGATCCAGCTCATCAGGGCTCCTGTTCTCGTGATCGCTTATCATCCTGAGACTAAGAGCGCTTTGGACAGGTGGCGAGATGAAATGTTTCTGATGAAGTCGCGGAGTTGTCAGCACCCATCCCACCCGCACCCGATTTTGGAATTGGCCGGCATTTTGATAAGATCAGACGATATTCAAACGAAAATACTTTAATCAGGAGAATTCAAATGCCGAGAGTTGTTCCGACTTCGTGGATGCCAAACGTAAGAATGGAGAGGATACATCTCCATTGGACTGGTGGCGGTAACTCAGCAAATTCAACGGACAAGAAATCCTACCACATACTGATCGAAGGAAATGGTGATCTTGTGCGCGGCAAGTCGATTGCCAAAAACGTCCGCCCCTTACCAAGCGACTACGCGCGTCACACTGCCGGGGCCAACAGTGCATCCATAGGTGTCTCGTTGTGCTGCATGGCAGGCGTTAATCGAGAAAGAGACTACAAGGATTCAACGGCTCCAATGACCACAACGCAGTGGAACAAAAGCTTTGAAGTCATCGCCGATCTTTCAGAGAGATACGATATTCTCATCACACCCACCAAGGTGTTGACCCATGCGGAGGTTGAGCCAAACCTGAATATCCCACAGAGCGGAAAATGGGATGTTACACGTTTGTCGTTCAACTCTAACCTTCGGGGACATCGGGATATTGGCAATGAAATGCGCGCCAATGTTGCCGCGCTGCTCGGGGACGGCGGGGTCTCAGCTGCGGACGACATGTCCGAGGCCGAAAAGCTTCCCAAGTTTCGCGTGTCCGGCGTTCATCCAGACGTTCTGAACTTCAGGGCATCACCGGGGGGCAAGAAAACAGGAGCCCTTCCAGAAAGAACCGTGGTTGAGCGATTGGGTGTTGATGGTGAATGGTGGCGGGTCAGAACCCGTCTTGGATATGTCGGATACGTACATTCGGGTTATCTCAAACCGGTTGATCCTTGATACTTGGCGCACCGAGGCTATCACCCGGTCCGAAACGGCCGATTGTGTCGCTTGATGAGCCTCAACCAAGATATCTGAAAAGTGCCGCGCCACGAATCCTTGACGAGACCCAGGTTGATTTCGACGCGCGTTAGGTCAGGTTTCGCGGAAAACAGATAGGTGCAGGGCGCCTTTCCTTACACTTTGGGCTCTGCGCAGCCATCCATTGCGGGTCGCGTCGAATAGGATCAGGAAACTTTTTTGGACCTTCATCGCAGGCCTGAGCTTTGCAAGAGCAACGCGTTACAAGCTACATAATTCTGCCGGTCGTGGCGTTCGGTGCTACAAGGGCAACGAGAGTTCGTTTGACGCTCAGACGATCCACAACACCTCGCGTCCCTCTTCCCCCGGACCACATCACCTGCCATAATGGGGGAAACTCAAAAACAAGAGCAGCACCCATGCCCGACGATCTGTTGACGCCCGAAGCAACCACCACCTATGACGCCTCGTCCATCGAGGTGCTAGAGGGTCTGGAACCGGTTCGCAAACGTCCCGGCATGTATATCGGAGGCACGGATGAGCGTGCGCTGCACCATATGGTCGCCGAAATCCTCGACAACTCGATGGACGAGGCGGTCGCGGGCCACGCCAACCGGATCGAGGTAGAGCTGCACTCCGATTACGCCCTGACCGTGCGCGACAACGGGCGCGGCATTCCGATCGATCCGCACCCCAAGTTCCCCGACAAATCTGCGCTGGAGGTGATCCTGTGCACCCTGCACGCGGGTGGTAAGTTCTCGGGCAAAGCCTATCAGACCTCGGGCGGTCTACACGGTGTGGGTGCATCGGTGGTGAACGCGCTGTCGGATTCGATGGTCGTGCAGGTGGCGCGCGACAAAACGTTATTCGAACAGCGGTTCTCGCGCGGTGTTCCGTTGGGCCCCGTGGAAAAGGTCGGCGCGGCCCCCAACCGGCGCGGCACTATGGTGACTTTCCACGCCGATGCCGACATCTTTGGCCATCACAAGTTCAAACCTGCGCGGCTGTTTAAATCCATCCGCTCCAAGGCCTATCTGTTCTCGGGTGTTGAGATTCGCTGGAAATCCGCAATCGATGACGGCGAAACCCCGACCGAGGCGAGTTTCCACTTCCCCGGCGGCCTGTCGGATTACCTCAAGGAAACGATGAACGGCTCGTCCACCTATGCTGAGCAACCCTTCGCTGGCACCGTGGACTTCAACGAAAAATTCGGCACCCCCGGCAAGGTCGAATGGGCGATCAACTGGACGCCCTCGCGCGACGGGTTCATACAGTCCTACTGTAACACCGTCCCCACGCCCGAAGGCGGCACCCATGTGGCGGGGTTCTGGGCGGCGATCCTCAAGGGGATCAAGGCGTACGGAGAACTGATCAACAACAAGAAGGCCGCGCAGATCACCCGCGACGACCTGATCACCGGCGGCTGTGCGCTGGTGTCGTGCTTTATCCGCGAACCGGAATTCGTCGGCCAGACCAAAGACCGCCTGGCCACGGTCGAGGCGCAACGGCTGGTCGAAAACTCGGTCCGTGACCATTTCGACAACTGGCTGGCCGCGGATACGAAATCCGCCGGCGCGATACTGGACTTCCTCATCCTGCGGGCTGAGGAACGTCTGCGCCGACGGGCCGAGAAGGAAACACAACGCAAGTCCGCCACTAAGAAACTTCGTCTCCCCGGCAAGTTGGTGGACTGTAGTAGTTCAACACGGGACGGCACGGAATTATTCATCGTCGAAGGCGATTCTGCGGGCGGTTCGGCAAAAATGGGCAGGGACCGCAAAACACAGGCCCTGCTGCCCCTGCGCGGCAAGATCCTGAACGTGCTGGGCGCGGCCAGTTCGAAGCTAGGCACCAATGCCGAGATCAATGACCTGACACAGGCACTGGGTGTGGGCCTTGGCACCAAGTTCAATGTCGACGACCTGCGTTATGACAAGGTCATCATCATGACCGACGCGGATGTGGACGGGGCGCATATCGCCTCGCTGCTGATGACGTTCTTCTTCACCCAGATGCGGCCTATGATTGACGCAGGCCACCTGTACCTCGCCTGCCCGCCTCTGTACCGCCTGACCCAAGGCGCCAAACGCGTCTATTGCCTGGACGAGGCTGAGCGGGACGAATGGCTTGAGAAAGGTCTGGGCGGCAAGGGCAAGATCGACGTCTCGCGTTTCAAAGGTCTGGGTGAAATGGACGCCAAGGACCTGAAAGAGACTACGATGGACCCGGCGTCCCGCAAACTGATCCGGGTCACCATCGACGAGGACGAACCCGGCGAGACCGGCGACCTGGTCGAGCGTCTGATGGGTAAGAAGCCCGAACTGCGGTTCCAGTATATTCAGGAGAACGCGCGGTTTGTGGAGGAGTTGGATGTTTGATTTCTTTAGGCGCAAGACGCGCCTTCTAGCTCTTAGGCGCAGCCTTAAAAAAAGAGCACCATCCCCATTTGCCTATAGTTCCACTAACAACTACTACGTACCCACACTTTGGCGCGAGGATACAGAGCAATCTGTGTTGGTGGACGAGATAACCGGATGCTCGATAGTTGGTCGGCTTTGGATAAACGACGAGTTTTCTGAGTACCTAAAAATACCAATCAAAGAGTTACCCGAATGGGAACTAAAGATTACACGTTTTTTCGGTTATGTTCGTAAAGACTTTGAAACAACGTCGAAGTTTATCGCCGGAGAATTGACGTTTTCTACCGAACGCGCGTGGATACACGAAAAGTTCTTTCAGTCTCTGTATAATGCGACACTGAGACATCGCGATGATAGAATTGCAGTGCTCAAGAAAATTGTAGAATTGCACTACAACCGAGCTCTAGATGGGGCGCCAATACTGTATGAAGCTAAGAAACGATCCATAATTCAATTGGAAACTGACCACTTTGGTCAAAGAATCTACGGTCACCCCAAGCATGATCAAATATCAGCACGGTTTCGTTTATTGATTGAGTCCCTTGCTAGCTCTGGTGACCTTGAGAAAGTTGGACGCCACGACTTCAAGTTATCGGCTAAAGCACTGGTGACTATTTCAGATTACGCCCAAGAAGAACGTCGTCATAAAGATAATGTGCGGCAAAACCGAATGCTGTTCTGGATCACCGTGGCAATAGCGTTAGCTACTGCTGCACAAGCTTATTCAGTGTGGCAATCGGGGACTTGATAGTGAACATTTTATTCGCGACCAAGGGTTGTCCATTTCTCAAAAGAATATTCTCATCAGGCTGTGACTAGATGACAGACACACCAACACCACACGCGCCCTCAAAAAACCAAAATCTACTGCAATTCAAATTCCTTCAGTTTACTAATCAAACCAAGACCCGGTGTCCCCGTGACAAGTCGGCTTGGATTTAACGATTAAGGATTTGCAATGGCCCGCCTTTATGACAGTCGAAAACGTGTTCTCGTAACGGGTGGGGCCGGGTTTCTGGGCTCGCATCTGTGCGACCGGCTTCTGGATCAGGGGCATGAGGTTCTGTGTGTCGACAACCTGTTCACCGGCACCAAGCGCAATATCGACCATCTGCATAACAATCCGCGTTTCGAGTTCATGCGCCACGACGTGACCTTCCCGCTGTTTGTGGAGGTCGACGAGATCTATAACCTCGCCTGCCCGGCCTCGCCCGTGCATTACCAGCACGACCCGGTGCAGACGACCAAGACCAGCGTGCATGGCGCGATCAACATGCTGGGTCTGGCGAAACGTCTGAAATGCAAGATCTTTCAGGCCTCAACTTCTGAGGTTTATGGCGATCCGACCATCCATCCGCAGACCGAAGATTATTGGGGCAACGTCAACCCGGTTGGTCCGCGCTCGTGCTATGACGAGGGCAAGCGCTGCGCCGAGACGTTGTTCTTCGACTATCACCGTCAGATGGGGTTGGAGATCAAGGTGGCCCGCATCTTCAACACGTACGGCCCCAGAATGCACCCTGCCGATGGGCGCGTCGTGTCGAATTTCATCATGCAGGCCCTGACGGGTGAGCCGATAACGATCTTTGGCGACGGCACACAAACCCGGTCTTTCTGTTATGTGGATGACCTGATCGAAGGGTTCATTCGACTAATGGAGACCGACAAGAGCGTCACCGGCCCCGTCAACCTTGGCAACCCGAATGAGTTCTCGATGAACGAACTGGCCAGTGAAGTGCAGGCGCTTGTGGGCACCGACACGCCGATCAGTTTCAAGGACCTGCCGCAGGACGATCCCAAGCAACGCCAGCCCGACATCACTCTGGCCCAGACCCTGCTGAACTGGGAACCCAAAGTGCAGCTGAAGGAAGGGTTGGCATCCACCATCAGCTATTTCAGAGAGCTGCGGTCAGAAGCTGCGTCCCGGTAAGCAAGGGCAACTTTGCACCAACAGAACAGGTTTGCACAGGTCTTCGCCTGGGCTTTGACCGGCCGCCAGGAAAGGGCGGAGGTACTTTCTCGTTGCCTAAACCTTTGATCTCGTTCACACTTACCGCATCATAACAACAATGAATTGAGGTCCGGGCGTCCAGTATCTTGTTACCAACACTGATTTGAAAGACGGGAGGACGACATGAAAACACTAACCTTCGGGCTTGCCCTGACCCTGCTGGCCTCACAAGCCCCGGCGCAGCAGATGCTCAGCACTGCATCGCCCATTCCAGACGGGGCCGAAAGCCGGTTTTGCTATTATGATGGCATGGCCTATTCCGAGGACGCCTTTGTCCTGATGGTCGGCGACAACACCGTCACCTCGACGATCACCACGGTTCAGGAACGCCTGCTGCGCTGCCACCGCGACAGTGACGGTACACTAAAATGGAAACCACAGAGCACGTTCTCGACCAATAACTAAGTGCTGCAACCGCGATCAGACGGCAAGTCCGATCAATGCGACTCCGGCAGCCATGAGTACGGCGGCACCCAGCCGTCGTATCCAATTGCCTTCTTTGAGGAAAATGAACCCGATCAGCGCGGCGAAGATGACCGAGGTTTCACGCAGCGCCGAAACCGCGCCGAGCGGTGCGAAGTTCTTGGCGTAAAGCACCAAACCATAGGCCGTCATGGACACCAGCCCGCCCAAAATGCCTGTCATCCATATTTTGGCGGGCAATTCCATTAAGGTTGCTCGTTTCCGAACTCCGACAAACCCGGCAATGAACAGGTGCAAAAACGCGCCCCACGCCCAATAGCTGAGCGTATTGCCCGACAACCGAACCCCGATCCCGTCGACGACGGAATAGATCGAAATGCAGAACCCGGTGCCCAGCGCAAACATCAGCGCACTGCGCCCGACACCCGAGCGTAGCGCTTTCCAGCTGCTGAGCTGAATGCCAATGCCAATCAGTGCTATCCCGGCCCAGGCCTGAATGGGCAGCACCTCTCCGACCAGAACCATCGCCCAGAGCGAAACGAGCGCCGGAACGATCCCGCGGGCGATGGGGTATACCACGCTCAGATCACCGTGCTGATAAGCTTTGCCCAGCATGAAGTAATAGCCGAAATGCACGACCGTCGAGAGCAGGATGTAGATAAAACTCTCGGCGTTTGGCAGCGGCAGAACCATCACCATGACCGTTGCGGGCAGCACGTGACCAAAGGCAACCAGACCCAGCATCGTGGTGCGATCCGCCGCCGTTTTCACGATGGCATTCCAAACCGCATGCAACAAGGCAGCCGAAAGAATTATGAGGACAACGAACAGGGTCATGCCCGGACCTTTCCCGCAGAAACAGTGCGCGCAAAAAGGGTAGTTGGCCCCATTCACTTGACGCGATCTCGGCCAAAAAGTGGATTTATGTCAAGCCGGTTTCAAAGCGACTGCTTGTTCAGCCAGTCTTCGATCTGAGCGGCAGGCCCTTCCCAATCTGGCTCCATGAAAAGGAAATGCGCATGATCCTCGACCAGCAAAAAAGTTCCGCGATCTCCATAGCGTTCCGCCAGCGCGCGGCAGGTATTGGGGTTGACCGCCCGGTCTTCCGCGCCTGAAACGACCAGAACGGGGCAATCCACCTTATCGAAATCAACCTTGATCGCGTGATGATCGTCGAACATCCAAAAGAACATCTCGAACATCACACGTCCGCTTTCAGCGCCCAGTTGATTGAACACCTCGTGCTGTTGCGCCTCATCCATCTTATTGAGTGCAAATGGCGCCATCAGGTCAAACTCGACCCGCATGGGCTGTTTCCAGAATGCCCCACCCTCCATCAATGCGCGCGGCACGGCCCGTTCATCGTCAGTTTCCGGCAAAGTGCCCCATGGTGCATTCGGATTGATCAGAACGATGGAACTGGCCAGGCCCCGTGACGCCACTTGTTGCGCCACGACCCCTGCAATGGCGTGCCCAAGAATGACAGGTTTGCTGTCCAGACCCTGCACAAAGGCCGCAATGTCCTTGGTGTAGTCCATGACACTGGTGTCGGTCAGTTCGGGGTCAGGATCCGCGTTCGGATCCCCGCCGTGGTGACGCAAGGTCGGGGCATGCACAGTCCAACCGCGATCGCGAAAAAAGCTCGCGTAATCCTGCATGCACCAGGGTCCGGCAAAAGCCCCATGGATCAGAACAATCTCTTTGGTCATCGAAATCTCCCTCTGTTCTGCTTCCAGTATGGGAATGTGGTAAGATGATACAACAGCCCGTGATCGCTGTTGCAGGACGCACAGTTGATCCTAAAATCGGGCTTATGAGTTTCATAGCCGATAACCAATTGCCCCTGTTGATCCTGTTTTTTCTGATGGGTTCAGTCGGCACCGCCTTCCTGTTTCGTAAACCGGCAGGGCATCGGGCATGGAAGCTGGCCGATTTGGTCTGGGTGGTATTGGGTGGCTTCGGTGCTTTGATCGCCGTTTTGGCGGGGCTTTATACTTCCGACAGCTCGCGGCTTGACCGCCAGATCGATGTGGCCTACGCCGCGACTCTGGCGTTTGACCGAGACGCCGCAAGGTTCCGCCTGCGGTTCTGCGACCCCGCCTACGATCCGGACACAGCTGTGTTATGCGACAAGGTCGAATTCCTGTCGGCCTCAACCGCCAGTAACTCGGAACTGCCTCTGTTTATCGCCGTCACCAATGAGGTCGCCCCCCTGCAAGGCCTGCATTTCCTGTTCGGGCGACAGTCCAAGGATGAGATGGAAGAAATTCGCGGGATGGCAGCCAAGGCCGATGCCTTCGACATCGACCAATTTCTGGTCTTCACCTCTATGGATGAGAAAACTCAGGCCGCCATCGACAATATGCGCCGCAAGGTGCCCGCGATTGCCGGAGATTACCTGATCCTGGCGCAGAGCTATGACGATCTGATCGAACAAGTCGGCAAGCTTAAGGCTGAATGGGAATACCTACAGGCCAATGCCCATATTCTGGTATTGCAGATCGTGGCCTTGTGCCTTGTCAGTTTTGCTGCGCCGTTCCGGCTGGGAAAATCCCTCGTTGAACTGCGCGCGACACTCAGCGCCGGTAAGCCTGCGCCAGCGCCTGTGGATCAGCCCCCAGAAAGTAACGCAGAAGCGTCCATAGATTCCGCGCACCGCGCCGAATCCACCCCACCCGCTCATAGCGCTCCGCGCTCGTAAAAACGCGTGTGCGCAAAATAGTGATCCGCGGCAAAGCCCGCACCAGCGCCACATCTTCCATCAAGGGTTGGTCCGGAAACTCCCCTGCCGCTTGATAAACAGAACGTGGCACCAGCAACCCCTGATCTCCGTACGGCAGTCCGAACACCCGGCTGCGCAGATTGGCCCAGCCAGCCACCCAGGCCGGAGCGACCCCGCGTGCCCGAAACGCCAACCGAAAGGCGGCGGGCGCGTTGGAAGGCAAATGGGCGCTCACGGCCTCGCTCCATCCCTGTTGCAGAACTGTGTCCGCATGAAGGATCAGCAGCCAGTCGCCTTTGGCCAGCGCACATCCACGGCGCAACTGTCCACCGCGTGATGGTGTGCCCGTGACAATCTCGGCACCAGCCTCTTCCGCGATATCCAAGGTGTGGTCGGTTGATCCTGCGTCGCTGATGATCAGCTCTCGGATCAGCCCGGCATGCAGCCCCTCCATCAATGCCTCAAGGCATGTCGGCAGGGCGTCGGCGGCATCAAAGGTTGGAATCACAACCGAGATCGGGGCGGGCATGTCTGATAACCTCTGGTCTTGTCATCGGATCTTCCTATATCACGAGGTCTGAGGAAATGACGAGGACCAAGCCATGCCCACCCGCCGCATATTGCGCCTGACCGGCTCGGACACCGAAAACTTTTTGCAGGACCTGATCACCAATGACATTCAGGGCCTGAACGCCGGGCTGGTCTACGCCGCATTGCTGACACCCCAAGGCAAGTATCTGGCGGATTTCTTCCTGAAACGCGATGGCGATGGCGTGCTGCTGGATGTGGCCGAGCACCTCGCGGATGATCTGGTCAGGCGTCTGACGATGTACAAACTGCGTGCTGATGTGGCGATCGAAGGCGCAGATCTGTACTTGCAACGTGGCACGGGCCCTGCGCCGGATGGCGCTCTGCCCGACCCCCGTCACCCGGACATGGGGTGGCGCAGCTATTCTGCCGCTCCTGAAGGTGACGATGAGTCCGACTGGGATGCGCTGCGTGTCCGGCACTGTATTCCAGAAGCTGGCACGGAACTGACCCCGGACAGTTATATCCTCGAATCCGGGTTCGAAGCGCTGAATGGCGTTGACTTCAAAAAGGGCTGCTATGTCGGTCAGGAAGTGACCGCGCGCATGAAGCACAAGACCGAGCTCAGAAAAGGTTTGCGGCGTGTCTTGGTTCAAGGCTCGGCCCCGGTTGGAACCGAAATTACGGCAAATGGCAAACCTGTCGGCACCCTGTTTACGCAATCCGGGGATCAGGCGATTGCGTATCTGCGCTTTGATCGGGCAAGCGGTGAGATGCAGGCAGGCGACGCCACGGTGCGTCTGGGGGACTGAGCCCGCCTTGTTGCCAAATCGGCACGACCCACGCGGCAGAATAATTCGAAAAGTTTGAACCTGTTGCCCTGCGCTGCCACAGTGCGGGCAAACAGGACAAACCGGATACCTGCATGTTTCGACTTTATTCCGCGATCTGGCGAGCCAGTGCCGGGCGGCAAATCATACTCATCCTGCTGTCCATTGCCATTGCGGGCCTCGCCGCTGTGCCGCTTGAGTTTCAACGTGACATCGTCAACCACCTGACGGCTGATGATGTCGGAACTGAAAAGCTGATCCAACTGGGCATTGGCATGATGGCGGTCATCCTGCTGAGCCTCGCCTTGAAATGGGTTCTGGGCTATCGCGCCGGAACCTTGGGCGAAGACATGATCCGGTTGATCCGCCAACGCCTTTTATGGCGTTCGACCGACCTGAAGGATACAAGCGAAGGCCTGCGCAAGGGCACCATGACCACCGCCATTTCGGCCGAAGCTGAAGAGTTGGGCAAATTCGCGGGCGGCGCCTTTTCAGATCCGGTCGTTCAGATCGGAACGCTGATCAGCGTGATCGGCTATATCTCTTCCACGCAACCCGGGTTGGGGCTGATTGCGTTTTCGATGATCGTTCCGCAAATCATCATCGTTCTGGTCTCGCAGCGCAAAGTGAACACCTTCGTGGCGGAGCGCGTCCATATATTGCGCAGCGCTACAGACAGGCTGACGACCGAGGATATCGAAGCCGTCGAGCGGGACATCAATGCCATGTTTGACGGCATCTATGACACGCGACGACGGATGTTCCTGTGGAAGCTTTCGGCCAAGTTTCTGCTGAGCGTGATTAACGGCGCCGGAACCGTTGGTGTTCTGATGCTGGGGGGCTATCTGGTGTTACAGGGTAAAACGGATGTGGGCACGGTGGTGGCCGCCACCAGCGGGCTTAGCCGCATTCAGGGTCCGACCGCCTTTCTGATCGCCTTTTACCGTCAGGTCAGCGCAAATCGCATAAAATACGAGCTGATGCTGGAACTGTTTGGCCCGGACCCAACCCGTTATCGGTATCGTCCCAAGGCATAAAAAAACCGCGCGGCAAATGCCCGCGCGGTCTGGTGCCAAAAGTGACGAAACGTCACGCGCGTTCTGAATATTCCATCGTTTCGGTGTTCACGACGATCATTTCGTCCTGCCCGATGAAAGGCGGAACCATGACTTTCACGCCGTTGTCCAACACCGCAGGCTTGAACGAGTTCGCCGCTGTCTGTCCTTTGACAACCGGCTCGGTCTCGACGATCTTGCAGGTCACTTTTTGCGGCAGCGTCGCGTTCAGAGCCTCGGCTTCGTAGAATTCGACAACGATGGTCATGCCGTCCTGCAGAAACGGGCGGCGTTCACCCAGCAAATCAGCAGGCAATTCAATCTGTTCATAGGTTTCGGCATCCATGAACACCAGCATCCCGTCGGATTCGTACAGGAACTGCTGGTCTTTTTGCTCTAGGCGTACACGCTCAACCTTGTCCGCCGAGCGGAAACGTTCGTTCAATTTCGAGCCATTGCGCAGGTTGCGCAGCTCGACCTGCGCAAATGCGCCGCCTTTGCCGGGCTTTACATGGTCAACCTTGACCGCCGCCCACAGGCCATCGTTATGCTCAAGCACATTGCCGGGGCGAATTTCGTTCCCATTTATCTTGGGCATTACATAAATCCTTCACAAACGGTTGATGCGTCAGTTCCCGTCCCTATATCTGGCGGGATCACACCTGACAAGACAACGAAACCTAGTGCTGCACTTGCAGCAAGCCATGCACATGACGCAACGCAACTATGCATATTAGCTGTATCCGAATCACACCTAATAGGTCATAAGGACCCTCACGCCGAAATTGCAAGAGCAAGAAAAATAAGGAAGACGAGATGAGAGATTTCGTTGACGGCACTGCCTTTAACAATGAGCAAGGCAATCGTGCTCGGAAACTTTTCGCGGCCGTTGTACTGGCTGCGCTGGACGATGCAATTGCCGATGACAAGAAATACGGCAATGGTCCGGAACAGATTGCACGTTGGGCCCGCTCGCGCGATGGGCGCGAGGTCTTGTCCTGCGCAGGCATCGACCCGAATGAGCGGGTTGTGGACGGGTTGATGGAATTCGTTGGACGTGGTGTACGCACTTCGGTCGCACTGTCGCGTGAAGAAAGCGAACGCCGCAACACCGCTCAGCAAGCCGAAGCCGCCTGATCCAAGACGGTTTCGCTTTGAAAAAACGCGCTCTGTCAATCAGAGCGCGTTTTTCTATGCCCGATCGCTTCTTTGCTCAAAAGAACAACAACCATTGCCGAACCACCCAAACTTCGGCCGCCAGCATGGTCGCAAACAGCGCTTTACCCCAGACCGACAAGCCGCGCTTCCACAGCAAGACATATGCTGCCAAACAGGCCGCAGCTGACACCGGTGCTACCCACAAAGCATGATGGTCGCTGTCCCAGTAGCTGACCGGGCTGTGAAATACCCAGTCGCTGAAAGGCCAGAACTGGGGTCGTCCATCCCCGGCATGAAGCAGAAAGTCCGTCGCAAGATGCAACAGACCTGCCGCAGCCCCGACAGCCACGGCGCGCCACCCCCGCCAGACTGCCAGAAGGAATACCAGGCCCCACAGAACAAAGGAATTGTCTATGGCAAAGACGGTCTGCCACGCCGGGGAAAAGTAAAGTTGGTCAAAGACCACCTGTTCGGGAATGCCTAGAACATACAGGGATACGCCGGCCATGAGGTACAGGGACAGATCCGGCAGCAACGCTCCTATCAACGCAGCCCAAAGGATACGCCCCTCAGGTGGTCGGGCAAATGCGGCGGCCCCGATCAAAAGATGCGCTGGGGTGTTCATACGGGGCTTTCCCTTTCCGCTCAAATCAGATCATCTGCGCCACGACATATAGGAGACACAACATGGTGCGCGCCATAATGATTCAAGGCACCGGCAGCAATGTCGGGAAATCGGTACTGGTGGCCGGGCTGGCGCGCGCCTTCACGCGGCGGGGTATGCGGGTTGCTCCGTTCAAACCGCAGAACATGTCAAACAACGCGGCCGTCACCGAAAACGGGGGCGAGATTGGCCGCGCGCAGGCGCTTCAGGCCCGGGCGGCAAAGCGGGCGACCCACACGGATATGAACCCTATTCTGCTGAAGCCTGAAACGGATACGGGTGCGCAGATCATCGTTCAAGGACAGCGCGCAGGCACGATGAAGGCCGGGGACTATCGCAAGGACAAGTCCAAACTGCTTGGGGCCGCGTTGGAAAGCTTTGACCGGCTCTGCGCCGATGCCGATCTGGTTCTGATCGAAGGCGCGGGCAGCCCGGCTGAAACCAATCTGCGCAAGGGTGACATCGCCAATATGGGATTTGCCTGCGCTGCAGATATTCCGGTTGTTCTGGTCGGAGATATTCACCGGGGTGGCGTGATTGCCCAGATCGTCGGCACTCAGGCAGTGCTGGACGAAGGCGATCTGGCGCAGATCAGGGGTTTTGCCGTCAATCGGTTCAAAGGGGATGTATCCCTGTTTGACGAAGGACGCGATGACATCGCCGCGCGCACCGGATGGCCTTGTCTGGGGGTCGTGCCCTGGTTTCACGACGCCTGGAAACTGCCCGCCGAGGATATGATGGACATCCGTTCCCATGCCGGCGGCGCGTGCAAGGTCGTGGTACCTCAGCTGGAGCGTATGGCCAATTTCGATGACCTCGACCCGTTGTCGGCTGAACCCGGCGTGAGCGTCGAAATCGTCCCTGCCGGACGACCACTTCCAGGTGATGCGGATCTGGTGTTGCTACCTGGCAGCAAATCCACCATCGGGGACCTGACTTATTTCCGGGCACAGGGCTGGGATATCGACCTCTATGCCCATGTTCGCCGGGGCGGGCATGTTCTGGGGCTGTGCGGCGGTTATCAGATGCTGGGCAAAACCATTTCCGATCCCGATGGTGTCGATGGCAGACCGGGCAAGGTTGACGGGTTGGGGTTGCTGGATGTCGATACCGTTATGGGCGGTCAGAAACAGGTCATTTTGCGCTCGGCCCATGCCCTGCCCGACCGAGAGCCGGTCAGCGGGTATGAAATCCACATGGGGCACACCGAAGGCCCGGACTGCGCCCGCGCCTGGCTGGAGGTTGAGGGCAAGCCAGAGGGTGCTGCCAGCGAAAATGGAAGGATCAAAGGCAGCTATCTACACGGCATCTTTTCGTCCGACGCGTTCCGGGCAGGCTATTTGTCAACACTGGGTGTGACTTCAGACATTGCCTACGAAGACGGCGTGGAAAAGGCGCTGAACGATCTGGCCGATCATCTGGAACGCCATATGGACCTTGACCTGCTGCTGAGCCTGGCGCGGCCACCAAAGCGCGGGTGAGATTTATTCCATCTCTTTCGCGGCAAGGGCGCGTGCGATTTCTCGCCGGACCATCTTGCGTACATTGCGCGTGATACGTTCGCCCATCGTGCCCTGCAACTCCTGTCGGACAACCTCTGCGATCAGGGTGCGCAACGCCTCCTCATCCATGTCGATCGTCGTGGCCCCTTCATCAGCCTCAACACCCGTCTCGGTTGTGATTGACTGAGAGGATCGGATGAATTCCGCCTGAATCGGTGCCTCATCAACCTGCTCAGGTTCGATTGCCTCTTTGATCGAGGCCGAATCCACGGACATGGCGGCGGCAAACTCTTCTTCGACATTCCATGGCAGGGACTGGGACGGTGTGCCAGAATATGCATCTTCGCTGTCACCATCCGGTTCCCATTGGTCTTCTGTTTGCGCAATGGCGGCTTCCAGTGCCTCGATCTTCGCGCTCAGGCTGGTCGCCGGATCGCCGGAAGACTTTGACGCTTCGTCCTCTGCCCCGGCATCGGCACCATTGGCAGGCTGGCCCGCTTGAACAATATCACACGCCCGCAACAGCATAGGTTTGGCCGCGGCAGCACTGTTAGAGGCCGACTCGGGATAGGTGGCAGCGCCATCTGCCTTGGCGGGTTTGCTGACACGCAAAGCATCGGTCAGAACCAATCGCCCCGGCTTGCGCGCCGCAGCGTGTTGATCTGAGACGGATTTACCGCGATTGTCTTCACTGACCAGACGTTTTACCGAAGACAGAACGTCTTCGATCCCTGCTTTGACGACATTATCAGACATTGTTCTCTACCGCTCTATCGTTGGGTTGAGTGTAGCCAAACAATCCCAACCCCACAACAGATAGTATTGCCGATCAATCCCGACGCAATGCTTTGAGGACGCGATCCAGATTCTTGCTCTGCTTGCTGACCCGTGCCGGAGCTTTCTTGACCAGATTGTAGTACAGTGTCGGGTCATAGATTTGCACGGCCAGCCCCAAACGTTCTGCCGTCAGAAGACCTTGTGCCTGCAACAGCTGGTAAGCTGCACGGGACCGTTCTGTACGCGAAGCCACTTCGGCCAGCTGCGCGTCCAGCAGGTCTTGCTGGGCGTTCAGAACATCCAACGTTGTCCGGGCCCCCAATGTCGCTTCTTCACGGATACCATCGAAAGCAACCTGAGATGCGCGAACCCGCTCGGTTGATGCCCTCAGGCTGGCGCTGGCCGCCTGATATGCGGCATAGCGGTCGGTGACGCCCTGCGTGATGTCCTTCTGTGTGTTCAGAAGGTTGGCGCGCGATGCGTCCCGGGTTGCCATTGCCCGCCGAACACTTGCGGCCAGTCGACCACCCGCATAGATCGGTTGTGTAAAGTTCAGCGACACGGCAGCGTTGTTCACGTTGTCATCGTTGTCGAACCGTTCCGTGACGCCTGCGTTCGCGTTCAGGCTGACATTTGGCCCAAGGTTAGCCCGTTGCTGCTCCACGATCAGGTCAAATGCGCGAACCTGATGTTGCGCTGACAGAATCGCGGGATGGTTGCGTTGTGCCAGACTGACCGCCTCGGCCTCGCTCCGCGGCAGATTGGGAAGGCTCGGCTGACCCGCCGTACGCCCCGGTGCCTTACCGACCGCATTTACGTACTCGGCTTGCGCAATGCTCAATTGACCACGCGCGACGGCAAGATCCGCCTGCGAACTGGCCAATTGCGCCTCGGACAAAGCGACGTCTGTACGTGTCACCTCACCAACTTCGAAGCGATCGTTCGATGCACGAAGTTCCTCGGCGGAAACGTCCACGTTGTTCTGCCGGATTGCCACGGTCTCTTCCTGCAGCAAAACGCCCAAATATGCATTCGCCGCTCGGATCAGAACCTGTTGTTCAATGTCGAGCAAGGTTTGCCGAGTCGACAAGACAGTTTCCTGTGCCGATTGCTTACCGAGAATCGAAGCGCCGCCGTCATACAGCAATTGGCTGAGCGTAAGACCGGTGAAAAACTGGGTAGGATCGTTCGTCACGACCACGTTATTGGTCCGTGTGCGATTGTAGTTCTCGCTGATTTGCACGGTCCAGTTGACGATTGGGCGCAAGGCCGCAAGCGCGATTGCCACGTCTTCATCCGCTGCCCGCAACAACGCCCGGTTCTGCTCCAGCAGGCCGCTTGTGTTGTACGCGCCGATGAAGGCGTCCGTTATGTTATCAGCCCACGCGGCTCGCCCTGGCAATACGCTCATGGCAAGTCCTGCGGTCACTGCGAATGCCCTGACCAGCTTACCTGTCGCCGAATCACGCATACCGAAATCCTCTCAAATCAAAATTACACTGCCCTGCAAGCAGTTTGCGGCCTTCTTTTCAACTAATCAAGGCAACACAGTAATCTATCAGCGGACTATAGCGAAAATACACACTCGGCGGAAAAACTCTCTAATTTCGGTGCACTGGCGTTGAATACATCCCGCCAGCTGACACGGCCACCGGACTTTCGGCCAATCCGCACGGTACCAAGATTGCCTTCGACAAACAGGCAAGCGATCCGGCCGTGTTCTTTTAGCTGATCCAGCAGAACCTCGGGCACCTGCTCAACACCGCCCTGCACCATAATCGCGTCATAGGGGCCATGCTCGGCCACGCCCTGCTCCAACGGACCAACGTGGATGATGGCATTGTCGACATCGGCTTCGGCAAGAAGGCTCTGCGCTTCGGCTGCCAGAGCTTCGTCGCTTTCCACCCCTACAACCAACTGCGCCATGCGCGCGGCAACGGCGGTAGAATAGCCCATCGCCGGAGCGATATCGAGAACCATCTCATCGTTCGAAATATTCAGAGCATCCAATATCTTGGCCAGTGTCCGGGGCTCGAGCATACTGCGCCCGTCACCCAGATCGATCACACTGTCCACATATGCGGCTTCACGCTGCGCGTCCGGCACAAAGTTCTCGCGCGGGACGCTCAGCATCGCTTCGATGATAGGGAATTTGGTGACATCCGAGGGTCGGATCTGCGTATCAACCATCGTGCGGCGCCGGGCTGCGAAATCTGTCATTGGATCTCTCGTCTCATTCCCAAAGTTAACCGGCTTGTGCCATATCCTGAACCGCCCAGCAACGTCCGTGTTGCCGCAATCTGATCGCGCATTTGCGTTTGCGTTCGTGGGTTCCGGCAAATTTCGATCTTGTCACCAAAATTGCACTCAATCCACTGGACGCCCCTGAGGAAAGCTGTTAAAACCCCATGCACACCACAGCAAGTATTTGATTTTACTTGAAAAGGCGAGTTGGCGGAGTGGTGACGCAGCGGATTGCAAATCCGTGTACACCGGTTCGATTCCGGTACTCGCCTCCAAACCTCACAGAGACACGCATACACAAAATACCCGCAAAGCCCAAAGCCTCGGCGCAAAGTGGTGCCGCGCGACCTGTTTCAGCGTCTTTTTGCTGTTTGACATTTCAATTTCAGCTTTCTTCGCGCATCGCAGCTATGGCTTCACTCCGACCGGATCGAAAAACGACCCGCCATCCTGCACTGCGTCGGATGCCGTCAATCGAGAAATTTTGTGTCTTAAATTCAGCCGAAAACGAAACTTCATGACAACATGGGCGTGATGATTTAGGAGTTAATCAAAGAAAAAAGTTCTGGACGTAATGTGGAGCACATAGCCTTTACCTTCGAGATGGGGGTCGTTTGCGGCCTTCTGGCTTTCACCGTTTTTCTGTTCGTATCCGAGATCGTCAGAATCGACCTCTCTGCCATTTTGGTATTGGTTCTCATTGGATTGCTCAGCTACACGCCAGGTCTTGAAAACCTTGCGAATGTCCCGCGTCTGTTCGACGGGTTCGCATCCAACGCCGTCATTTCAATCATAGCGGTCATGATCGTCGGTGCGGGTCTGGACAAGACGGGTATCATGAACAAGGTGGCCGCTGTCATTCTCAAGTACGGCGGTAAATCCGAAGGCAGGGTTGTGCCGATCATCTCTGGAACGGTCGGCGTCATTTCTTCGTTCATGCAGAATGTCGGTGCCGCCGCTTTGTTCCTGCCCGTTGTCAGCCGTATTTCTTCACGGTCAGGTATTCCCCTTTCGCGCTTGCTGATGCCGATGGGATTCTGCGCCATTTTGGGCGGCACCATGACAATGGTCGGTTCATCGCCTCTTATCCTGCTCAATGATCTGATCCTGACGGCCAATGATGGATTGCCGGACTCGCAGAAAATGCAGCCCTTTGGGTTGTTCTCGGTGACACCGATCGGGGCCGTTCTGATCCTGACGGGGATTGGTTACTTTCTGCTGTTGGGCCGATGGGTTTTGCCCCAGGCCGAGGAAGACGACAACACAGGTACTGGTCAAGGGACGCAGGAATACCTGCAACGGGTCTATGGCCTCAAGGCGGATGTGTTTGAGGTCGTGGTGCCGGAAGACAGCCCGCTGGTTGGCCAGATTCTGGCCGATATCAACCATGAAAACCATCTCTACATCATCTCGACATTCTATCGCGGCAAAACCTCGATGGTTCAGGTTCTGACGGCGGAAATCGCCGCACCCTGCCGGTTGGCCATTGTCGGACGACGTTGGGAGGTCGAGGTGTTTGCGAAGAAATTCGGCCTGACCGTACTTCCTGATCTGGATATTTTTGTCGAAGAGTTCGCTCCCACAAACGCAGGCGTTGCCGAAGTTGTCGTCACCCCGGACAGCAAACTGATCGGCAAATGCCCGCGCGAGCTTCTGTTCCGCAAGACCTATGGCATGTCGCTGCTGGCCATTCACCGGGGCGAAGAGACGCTCAGCCATGTCGAGACCGACGATCACGAGTCCACTCAGATCGGGCTCGAGAAATTCCATGCCGGTGACATGCTTGTGGCGCATACCAGATGGGACAACCTGATGCGGATCAAGCGCGATCCGGATTTCGTGGTTGTGACAACGGACTTCCCTCAGGATGAGTTGAGGCCGCAGAAGGTCGGCTGGGCGCTGGCATTTTTCGCCATTTCGCTGTCCTTAATCCTGTTTACGGATGTCCGGCTTTCGCTGTGTCTGCTGACCGGAGCGGCGGGCATGATGCTGACCCGTGTGCTCAGCGTGGATGAGGCATACCGCGCTGTCGGATGGAACACCGTTTTCCTGCTCGCCTGCCTCATACCATTGGGACAAGCCGTGCAGAATACAGGCACAGCCGCGTGGATTGCCCAGCAGATCCTGTTAATTCTGGATGGCTGGCCGCTATGGTCGCTGCAAACTGGCATCGCCATTCTGGCGACAGCGTTTTCACTGGTTATGTCGAATGTCGGCGCCACGGTCCTGCTTGTTCCGCTGGCGGTATCGATTGCAGTTGCGGCTGGCGGAAACCCGGCTGTCTTTGCATTGACGGTCGCCATCTCTACCTCGAACAGTTTCATTATCCCGACCCATCAGGTGAACGCACTGATCATGGGTCCGGCAGGTTACAAGGTGATGGATTTCGTACGTTCCGGCGGAGTTATGACGGCGTTGTTCCTTGTCGTCTCACTGGTCATGATCAACGTCCTGTATTAGCGCGGCAAGATCGTGAATTTCCGGAGGTTTGGTGAGGGTTGGCTGTCGTAATGGCACATCACCACCCAAGGACGTGGCTTTTCGCTGATCCGTCTCAGGTAGCATCCCAGCAAAACATGCCGCCCATCGACATCCACAGGTCGCTTTCCATCCCTCCGCAACATTGTTACGAGCGACTCGCTTGACAAGCGGGCCAGCAGTGCCGCATGACCCTTCCGTTGGTGTCGGCGACAGCCGATGAAAAGGGAATGCGTAGACGGGTTTTCCGCGAAACGCAGCCGCCCCCGCGACCGTGACCGGAGAGGGTGCCCAATGCCACTGGCCAAGTGCCGGGAAGGCGGGACATCCGGCAGAGGAACTCCTCTGACATCCGCAAGCCGGGAGACCTGCCAACGCCCGAAGTTGAAACCGGACGGGGTGTTCCGGTGTCGGGTCAAGATCGACCCGCATGAAACCCCGTCCCCCGAAAAAGGATTTGGGGGGATGAGAGACATGACCGACACCGCTCCGGTCGAGCTGCTGGTTTGCACCACTTGCCGTCGTGGCCTGCCCATCGAAGATGATGCGCAGCGGCCCGGCACGTTGCTTCACAAAGCGCTCGAGCAAGCGGACCTGCCCGAGGGCATCACCCTGAAAGCCGTGGAATGCCTGTCGAATTGCAACGAGGGCTGCTCCATCGTGCTCCGCGGAGGGCCGGAACGCTGGACCTTCGTCTACGAACATCTCAACGAAACCGATCATGTCGAAACCATCGTGGAAGGTGCAACCAAGTACCTCGCGACCGAGGATGGTCTCGTCAAATGGCGTGAACGCCCCGAACATTTCCGCAAAAACTGTGCAGCCCGCATTCCCCCGATTGGAGCCTTGAAATGAGCAATCTGGAAAAACTCCCCGTCACTGTGATCACCGGCTTTCTGGGCTCGGGCAAGACCACGCTGGTCAAGCACCTGATGCAGAACCCACAGGGCAAGCGTCTGGCCGTGGTCGTCAATGAATTCGGCGATGTCGGCGTCGATGGCGATATCCTGAAATCCTGTGCCATCCCCGATTGCCCGGCGGAAAACATCATGGAACTGGCCAATGGCTGCATCTGCTGCACCGTAGCCGATGATTTCATCCCCACCATCGAAGCCCTGATGGCGCTGGAACCGCGCCCTGATCACATACTTATCGAAACCTCCGGTCTGGCACTGCCCAAACCGCTGCTGAAAGCGTTCGACTGGCCCGATATCCGCTCGAAAATCACCGTGGACGGTGTAATCGCGCTGGCCGATGCCGAGGCTGTTGCTGCGGGTCGGTTCGCCCCGAACGTTGAGGCGGTGGATGCTCAACGCATGGCCGATGACTCGATCGACCACGAAACGCCTCTGTCCGAGGTGTTCGAGGATCAGATCTCCTGCGCCGACATCATCCTGTTGACCAAGCCCGATCTGGCAGGCCCGGAAGGCGTGGCGAAGGCAAAAGAGATCATCGCCGCCGAGGCCCCTCGCCCGCTGCCAGTGGTCGAAGTGGCCGAAGGCGCCGTGGATGTACGCGTTGTGCTGGGTCTGGAAGCCGCCGCCGAGGATGACATGGACGCCCGTCCTAGCCATCACGACGGCCATCACGACCACGAGCATGACGATTTCGAAAGCATCATCGTCGAGTTGCCGGAGCAGACCGACCCGGCCCAACTGGTCGCCAATATCGAACGTCTGGCCAATGAACTGAACATCCTACGCGTCAAAGGCTATGCCGCCGTACAGGGCAAGCCTATGCGCCTGCTGGTTCAGGCCGTCGGCGCCCGGGTGCGTCACCAGTATGACCGCCCGTGGGATCCTGGCGAGGAACGCCGCTCGCGTCTGGTTGTGATCGCCGAGCATGACGACATCAAAGAGGCTGCGATCCGCGATATCCTCGTGGGCGTGACCGAGGCTGCCGAGTAAACCATGCACGTCGTCTTCCGCGAAAGCCACGGGTTAGAAGAAACTGAAACCCCAACCGATCTGGGCCAGAGCCCGGCGGATTTGGTGGTGCTGTCCTTTTCGGACAGCGACCTTGGCGCATTCGCGGCGGGCTGGCATCGCGGTGGCGGGCCGGATGGCCGGATGCCGACGATGCGGCTGGCGAACCTGACGGCGCTGAAACACCCCCTGTCCGTCGACACCTATGTCGAGCAGACGCTTGAGGGGGCAAAAGGCATCCTGATCCGTCTGATCGGCGGCGTGCCGTATTGGTCCTACGGCTTGCAGCAGGTTCTTTCGCTGGCGCAGGCAAAGGGCATCGCCTTAGCCGTCCTGCCTGCCGACGGTCGCGAAGATACGCGGCTGGACGACTACTCCACCCTGCCTGTCTCAACCCTGCGGCGGTTGGCGCATCTGTGCGATACCGGCGGAGAAGTTGCCGCGCAAGCCGCGCTTGCTCAGATGGCTTTGGCCGCGGGGCTTTACGCAGGTCCCGTGATGGGCTCCAAGACGATCCCCGAATGCGGCGCATGGTGCCCGGATCGCGGCGTGATCCCGGTGGACAAGTCGTTCACGGATGACGCCAAACGCATCCTCGTTACCTTCTACCGCGCCTATCTGACCTCTGCGGACACGGCCCCGGTCGCCGCACTGATCCACAGCCTCCGCGCGCGGGGTTTCGAGGCCGTGGGTCTATTCGCACCATCGCTAAAAGCCCCGACCGCCGCCGAGTGGCTGCGCGAAAACATCACGGCACTGCAGCCGTCGGCCATCATCAACGCCACCTCATTCTCGGGCAAAGGCGCGTCTGGCACCTCACCTCTGGACGTGGCCAATGTGCCGGTGTTTCAGGTCGCGCTGTCAACTGCGCGCCGCAAGGCGTGGGACGAGGCCGAACGGGGCCTCTCACCGGCCGACCTCGCCATGCATGTGGTGCTGCCCGAGGTGGACGGACGGATATCGGCAGGCATCGCCTCGTTCAAGGAACCGGGCAAGCGCGATCCACATCTGGAATACTCCCGCTTTGCCCACCGGGCCGAACCGGAACGGATCGAAGCCATCATTGATCGCGTCACCGGTTGGCTGAACCTGCGCGACAAGCCGAAGGCGGATCAGGTTCCGGCGCTTGTGCTGTCGACCTATCCCGGCAAAGATTGGCAGATGGCCCATGCCGTTGGCCTCGACGCGTTGGCCTCAGCCGAGGCGATGCTGGCTGACCTGCAGGGTGAAGGTTATGACACTGCGCCAGCGGAACCGATTGCCGAAACGCTGCTGAATGCTCGGATTTTGTGGCCTCTCAAGGGCTATCTGACAGCGCTTGCCGAGTTGCCGGAATCACTGCACGACGATCTCGAAACCGTATGGGGCGAACCCAAAGACGACCCCGCCTTTTCCGAAGGTGCATTCCACTTCACCGCGCTGCGGCGTGGAAAGGCACTGGTCGCGCTGCAACCGGAACGCGGCACGCCTGAACTGCGCGACGACGACTATCACGACCTGTCACGTACCCCACGCCACAGCTACGTCGCCTTTTATCTGTGGTTGCGCAAAAGCCTCGGTGTAGACGCGCTGATCCATATTGGCGCGCACGGCACATTAGAGTGGCTGCCCGGCAAGTCAGTCGCTCTGTCCGGCGATTGCTGGCCCGAAGTTCTGATCCGAGATCTGCCGGTGATCTATCCCTTCATCGTCAACGACCCCGGCGAGGCCGCACAGGCCAAACGTCGGATTGGAGCGGTGACGTTGGGCCATATCCCCCCGCCGATGAAGGAAAGCGGCACGCCGGATCGCATGGTGCGGCTGGAATCGCTGCTGGACGAGTTCTCGAACGCCGACGGGTTGGATCCCAAGCGCCGCGACCGCTTGCAAGAGGACATCCGGGATGAGGCGCAGGCGATTGGGTTGGAAAGCGATCTTGGCCTTGATCAAGCCACCTGCACCGCCGAGGCGATCACCCGCATCGACCGTTTCGTCTGCGACATCAAGGAAAGCCAGTTTGGTGACGGCTTGCACATCTTTGGCCGAGTGCCCGAAGTGGCGGCCAATTTCGATGCCGCGCCCTCGGCCCACTCGGAATGCGCCGCCCTGATCGACGCGCTGGCTGGTAAACGGATCGAGGCCGGGCCTTCGGGTTCGCCCTATCGCGGGCGGTCGGACGTGCTGCCCACCGGGAGGAACCTTTATACTACCGACCCGCGCTCGGTGCCGACCCGTGCGGCTTATGCGCAAGGCGTCAAACTAGCCGAAGAACTGGTGCGACGGCATCTGCAGGAAGAAGGCGATTATCCCAAGGGGTTGATCGTCGACTTGTGGGGGTCGGCTACCATGCGCACCGCCGGGGAAGAATTTGCCATGGCACTGCATCTGCTGGGCGTCAAGCCGGTCTGGGACAAAGGGTCAGAGCGGGTCTCGGGCATCGAAGTGCTGCCGATCACCGACCTCAGCCGCCCGCGGCTGGACGTGACTTTGCGGGTCTCGGGCCTGTTCCGGGACGTGTTTCCGACCCTTTCGGCCTTGTACGGGCAAGCAGTAAAGGCGCTGTCGGACCGCGATGAAGCCCTCGACTGGAACCCCTATGCCGGTCAGCCCCCTGCCGCGCGGGTCTTTGGCCCCGCCCCAGGCAGCTATGGCCTGAACATGACGCATCTGTCAGAGACCTATACGGATGAGGCGCGCGAACAGGCCGGGCAAGCCTGGCTTGATGCCAGCTCATTTGCGCTGGAAGGCGAGCATATTGCGCAGGACAAGGACGGCATCGCCCAGCGCGTGGCCAATGCCGACAGTTTCGTGCACCTTCAGGACCTGACCGAGACTGACCTGCTGCTGGCCAACGACTATGCCACGCATGAGGCCGGGTTTGCCGCCGCCAAGAATATCACCGGCGGCACTGCGCAGCTTTATCATCTGGACAACACCAACCCGGAAAACCCACGCGCCCGCACCCTGCCCGAAGAGATCAGCCGCGTCGTCCACGCCCGCGCCGCCAATCCGGGCTGGATTGCAGGGATGCAGCGGCACGGCTTCCGGGGCGCTGCAGAGATCGCGGCGACGCTTGACCACTTGGCGTCCTTCGCGCATCTGTCCGGCACGGTCGCACCGCATCTGTTCGACCTCTATCACGATGCCACGCTGGGCGACGAAAAGGTGGATACCTTTCTGCAGGAAGCCAACCCGCAGGCGCATCAGGCTATGCAGGATCGATTCCGCGCTTTGCTGGATGCGGGGCTTTGGAACACAAGACGCAATTCGATCCGGGCCGATCTGGAGGGTCTGGGATGAGCGCCCCCATCGTACAGGGCTGGTGCCCCGGCGCGCATCGTCCGATGATGTCGGGCGACGGGCTGGTTGTGCGGGTACGGCCCCGGCTGGCGAGGCTGAGCGCCGCGCAGGCATTGGGCCTGTGCGAACTGGCCGAACGGTTCGGCAATGGCACCATCGACCTGACCAACCGCGCCAATCTGCAATTGCGGGGCGTGAAAGAGGCCGATCATCAACCCTTGTTGGCGGAACTCGCCGTGCTGAACCTGCTGGACGCAGAACCCGGCATCGAAGTCCGGCGCAACGTTCTGGTCTCACCGCTCCATCAGGCTGGTGACATGACCGCGCGGCTGACGCAAGAATTGATCGACCGGTTAGGAGATCTGCCCGCCCTGCCCGCTAAATTCGGTTTTGCCATCGATACCGGCCCTGAGCGTTTGTTGGCGGCGGATTCGGCGGATATCCGGCTGGAAACCAGCCCTGACGGCCTCATCCTGCGCGCTGATGGAGCGCAGACAGGTCTTCGTGTGGCCGAGGCCAACGCAATTGATCAACTTATCGCGCTAGCGAACTGGTTTTCTGAGAACTTCACGCCTAGGACTCGCCGCATGGCACGGGTGGTTGCGACGCTCGGTTTGCCGCAGGAATGGCAGGGCAACATGCCCGGCCCCGTCGGCACCCCGCTTCAGCCCGGACCCTGCGATCTGGGCGCACTGTATGGCGCGGCCTTCGGGCAGTTACCTGCACGAGGGCTAGCCGATCTGATCGAAAGCAGCGGTGCCTCGGCCCTGCGGGTTACCCCCTGGCGGCTGATATTGCTGGAAGGCGGGGCGGCGATACCCGCCCCGGCCTTTGTCACCGACGGCACCGATCCGCTTATGACCACCGACGCCTGCCCCGGCGCACCGTTCTGCCCACAGGCGCAAGCCGAGACCCGGGAGATTGCCCGCGCTTTGGCACCGCGCGTTCCCGGCAGCCTGCATGTTTCGGGCTGCTCAAAGGGATGTGCCCGAATGAGCCCGGCCGATGTCACTTTGGTGGGCCTGAACGGTCGATTTGATCTTGTCAAACAGGGCCGCGCGGGGGATGAGCCCTGCCAACGCGGGCTCGACCCGGAAACACTCATGACCATGGACTTCACCTGATGCCCTATGAATACGAAACCGACGGCGCGGCGATCTACAAGGAAAGCTTTGCCACCATCCGGTCCGAAGCCGATCTGGCCCGTTTCAACGCCGACGAGGAACAGGTCGCCGTCCGCATGATCCACGCCGCCGGGATGGTCGGGCTGGAAGAGTTCGTGCATTTTTCGCCGGGCTTCGTCGCGACCGCCCGCACCGCGCTGGAAAACGGCGCGCCGATCCTGTGCGACGCGCGCATGGTCAGCGAAGGTGTGACCCGTTTCCGCCTTCCCGCCGATAACGAGGTGATTTGCACCCTGCATGACGAGCGCGTGCGCCCGCTGGCCGCCGAGATGAGCAACACCCGCTCTGCCGCCGCACTGGAGCTGTGGCGTCCGCATCTGGAAGGCGCGCTGGTCGCCATCGGCAACGCCCCCACCGCCCTGTTCCACCTGTTGAACATGCTGGAAAACCCCGACTGCCCGCGCCCCGCCGCCATCATCGGCTGCCCGGTCGGCTTCGTCGGCGCGGTCGAATCCAAGGACGCCCTTTGGGAGGCTCAGCCGGTGCCGTCCTGTATCGTCAAAGGCCGTCTGGGCGGCAGCGCCATCACCGTCGCCGCCGTCAACGCCATCGCGAGCCGTGCCGAATGAGCGCGGGAAAGATATATGGCGTGGGCCTCGGCCCCGGCGACCCGGACCTGATGAGCGTCCGGGCCGACCGATTGCTGCGCAATGCACGTCACGTGGCGTTCTTCCGCAAACCGGGCCGCAGCGGTCAGGCACGCAAGATCGTCAACGGTATGATCCCCAGGGACGCAGTTGAGTTTCCGATGGAGTATCCCGTCACCACGGAAATCCCACTGACCGATCCGCGTTATAACGAGCTGCTCTCGGACTTTTACAAGAACTGTGCTGCGCATCTGAAGGCGCTGTCGGATCAGGGCGAAGACGTTGTGGTCCTGTGCGAAGGCGACCCGTTCTTCTACGGCTCATTCATGCACCTTTACAGCCGGTTGCGGGATGAGGCCGAAGTCGAGGTCGTGCCTGCCATAACCGGCATGTCCGGTGCCTGGACGGCCACCGGCGACCCGATCACATGGGGTGACGACGTGCTGACCGTTCTGGTCGGCACCCTTCCCGAAGACGATCTGGCGCATCGAATGTCACAGACAGACGCTCTGGTCGTGATGAAAATCGGACGCAATATCGACAAGGTGAAACGGGCGCTGAAAACGGCCGGGCTGTATGATCGCGCGTGGATCGTCGAATTCGCGCAAATGCCCAACCAGCGCGTCTGCAAACTGTCCGAAAACTGCGACGGAATAACCCCTTATTTCTCGATCATCATCGTGCACGGTCAGGGACGGCGGCCATGAGTGGCTGGGTCAAGATCGCGGGCCTCGGGCCTGGGGACGAAGCACTCGTGACACCCGAGGTGACCGCCGCGCTGACTGAGGCCACGGATGTGGTCGGCTACATCCCCTATGTCGCTCGTGTCGCCGAGCGCGAAGGGTTGACGTTGCACGCCAGTGACAACCGGGTGGAGATCGACCGTTCGCAACATGCGTTGCAGATGGCGGCCGAAGGGAAACGCGTGGTCGTCGTATCCTCGGGCGATCCGGGCGTGTTTGCGATGGCGGCTGCGGTGTTCGAAGCGCTGGAAAATGGCCCCTTGGAATGGCGCGATATTCAGATCGACGTGCTGCCGGGGATCACCGCGATGCTGGCGGCCTCGGCACGGGCCGGGGCACCTATGGGGCATGATTTCTGCGCCATCAACCTCAGCGACAACCTCAAGCCGTGGTCTCTGATCGAAAAGCGTCTGCGGCTGGCGGCGCAGGCCGATTTCTCGATGGCCTTCTACAATCCACGCTCGAAATCTCGCCCGGAAGGGTTTGTAAAAACTCTGGAAATCCTGCGTGAAGAATGCGAGCCCGAGCGCCTGATCCTGTTCGCCCGCGCGGTGTCACGCGAAGATGAGGCGATCCGCATTTCGACACTGGCCGAGGCCACGCCCGAGATGGCGGACATGCAGACCGTGGTCATCGTCGGCTCGTCCCGCACCCGTGTGATCGAACGCGATGGCACCCCGATCGTCTACACCCCGAGGTTCACCCCCGAATGAGCCAGCCAGTCCAGAACCTGTGCGACATTCGAAAGCTCGGTCCGCTGCGGCAGCACCGGGCGGTCGATCATCAGCACCGGCAGGCCCAGCGCCCGCGCCGCGTCCAGCTTGGCGCGCGCACCGGTGCCGCCCGCGTTCTTGGACACAATCAACTGCGTTCCGTGACGCTGCATCAGCGCGCGATCATCCTCTTCGGCAAAGGGCCCTCGGGCCACAACGACATCGGCATTGGGCAGCGGCAGATTATCGGGTTCATCCACCAGCCGCAGCAGGTAATGATGCTGGGGCTGGGCGGCAAAGTCCTCAAGATGCATTCGGCCAACCGCCAGAAATACCCGCTGCGCCGCGCCGGACAGAGCCGCGACCGCAGCGGCGATGTCCGGAACATGACGCCAGTTGTCGCCGGGCTGCGGGCTCCAGGCCGGGCGGGTCAGCGCAGTCAGTGGGGTGCTCGTGATGCGACAGGCCTCGATCGCGTTCCGGCTCATCTGCGTGGCAAAGGGATGAGTCGCATCGATCACGTGACTGATCCGGTTTTCACGGATATAAGCGGCCAGCCCCTCGGGGCCGCCAAAACCGCCAACCCGCACGGGCAAGGGCTGCGGGCGCGGTTTGTCGACGCGGCCGGCATAGGAATAGGTCGCGGGAATCCCTTTCTCGGCCAAGCCTTTGGCCAGCGCATTGGCCTCAGTCGTACCGCCCAAAACAAGCAGGTTGGGGATCGGGGGGTGTGTCATGCATGAAGCTCCATGGCTAACCGTTCTGGGCCTGGGCGAAGATGGACTGGATGGCCTGTCGTCGGCAAGCCGTCAAGTGCTGGACCGTGCCGAAATCATCATGGGCCCGCCGCGCCACCTGTCCTTGATCCCCGAAACATCCGCGCAGCGAGTTGAATGGCCTGTGCCCTTTACCGATGGCCTGCCGATCCTGACCGGGTTTAGGGGGCGACCCACTGTCGTTCTGGCCTCGGGCGATCCGTTCTGGTTCGGTGCTGGTTCGGTCATCGCGCGCAATTTCGACGCCGGGGAATGGACCGCCCTGCCCGGCCAATCGACCTTTTCGCTGGCGGCAGCCCGGTTGGGTTGGCCGCTGGAAAACACCCTGACTTTCGGACTGCACGCAGCCCCACTGACACGGCTGCGCCCCCATCTGGCCCCAGGGCTGCATGCCATCCTATTGTTGCGCAACGGGGCTGCCGTGGCGGAACTGGCGACCTATCTGACCGAAACCGGGTTTGCTGACACGCGCCTGCACGTTATGGAAGCACTCGGCGGCCCTCGCGAACGCGCGCGCATCGTGTCTTTGACCGAGGCATTGCTGGGCGGGTTCGATCACCCGGTCTGCGTCGGTCTGGAAGTTGCGGGAGAGGGACGCGCCTTTCCCAAAGCTTCGGGCAAACCGGATGAGATTTTTGAAACCGATGGCCAAATCACCAAACGCCCGATCCGGGCGCTGACCCTGTCGGCGTTGGCCCCCCAGCGTGGCGAACACCTTTGGGATATCGGCGGTGGAACCGGATCGATCAGCATCGAATGGCTGATGTGCGATCCGACCCTGACCGCGACCACGATCGAACCCCGCGCGGATCGCGCCGAGCGGATTCGCCGCAATGCCAATACGTTGGGGCAGGATCGGCTGCACGTTGTGCACGGAACCGCACCGGACGCGCTGACCGGCCTTACCCCGCCCGATGTGGTTTTCATCGGTGGTGGGCTAAGCACCGATTTGCTGGTGTGGCTGCGCGACGCTTTGCCCGCTGGCACCCGGCTGGTGGCCAATGCGGTGACGCTGGAAAGCGAGGCGCTGCTGGCCCAATGGCACGAAAAACTGGGGGGCGAGCTGTTGCGGATTGAGCTGGCACAGGCCTCTGCCCTCGGCCCCCGTCGCGGCTGGAAATCCGCCTATCCGGTGGTGCAGTGGAGCGTCACCCTATGATCGTCGCTGGCCTTGGATTTTCTTCGGCGGCCACCGTCGACAGCCTGCGCGCTGCCTTTGACGGGGCCAGCGTCGGGCAGACCGTGAACGCGCTGGCCACTGTTGCCGACAAGGAAGGCCATGACGCGCTTGCAGAGTTTGCTGCAACCACTGCCCTGCCGCTGTATTTCATTGCGCCGGACGATCTGCCCGGGCAGCGCACTCTCACCTGCTCGCCCCGCAGCCGCGCCACCTATGGCACCGGTAGCGTTGCCGAAGCATCCGCCCTTGCCGCCGCCGGACACGGCGCGCGGCTGATCTCACCCAGACATATCTCGGACGACCGGCTGGCGACCTGCGCCATAGCCATCGGAGGACAATCATGACCGTTCATTTCATCGGCGCCGGACCAGGCGCTGCCGACCTTCTGACCCTGCGCGGCCGCTACATCATCGCGTCCTGCCCGGTGTGCCTGTATGCCGGGTCGCTGGTGCCTGAAGAAATCCTGAGCCACTGCCCCGAGGGCGCAAAGATCATCAACACCGCGCCGATGGACCTGGATCAGATCATGGCCGAGATCGAATCCGCGCACAAAGCCGGTCAGGACGTGGCCCGTTTGCATTCCGGTGACCTGTCGGTCTGGTCGGCGATGGGCGAGCAGATTCGGCGGCTGAAAGAGATGGGCATCCCGGTCAGCGTGACGCCCGGTGTGCCGTCCTTTGCCGCCGCAGCAGCGTCGCTGGGCACCGAGCTGACCCTGCCCGGACTCGCGCAATCTGTGGTCCTGACCCGGACACCGGGCCGCGCGTCGTCGATGCCCGAGGGCGAAACGCTGGAGAACTTCGCCCGCACCGGTGCGACTCTGGCCATTCACCTGTCCATCGGCAATCTGGACAATGTGATCGCCGACCTGACCCCGGCCTATGGAGCTGATTGCCCGGTTGCTGTGGTCTATCGTGCCAGCTGGCCGGACGAACGGATCATTCGTGCAACTCTGGAAACCCTGAAGGAATCGCTGGACGAAAGCATCTCGCGCACTGCCCTGATCATGGTGGGTCCTGCTCTGGCAGGTGAGGGTTTTGACGAAAGCTGCCTGTATTCCAAGGATTACGACCGCCGCTATCGCCCACAAAGCGCCGAAAGCCCGTGGTCGAGCTGGAGCCATGGTGATGACTAATCCTCCGGGCGTTTTGATCTCGGCCCCGTCGTCGGGAACCGGAAAAACCACTGTCATGCTGGGGCTGTTGCGGGCACTGGCCGAGGATGGACTGACGGTGCAACCGTTCAAGAGCGGACCTGACTATATCGACCCGGCTTTTCACCGGGCGGCGGCGGGGCGGTCCTCGTTCAATCTTGACAGCTGGGCGATGGGCGAACCGCTTCTCGGCGCGATTTCGTCGCAGGCCGAAGGTGCGGATATCGTTGTGGCCGAAGGCTCGATGGGTCTGTTCGACGGCGTGGCAAAACCCGGAGAACTGGGCCATGGCTCCAGCGCCGAGACCGCTGCACGGATGGGCTGGCCGGTCGTGTTGGTGCTGGATGTGGGCGGTCAGGCACAATCGGCGGCGGCCACGGCGCTGGGCTTCAAGATGTACAACCCAGACCTGCCTTTTGCCGGGGTGATCCTGAACCGCTGCGCCAGCCCTCGTCACGAACGCCTGACCCGATTGGGGATGGAGCGCGCAGGCCTGCCGGTTTTGGGTGTGTTGCCGCGCCGTGGTGACCTGACCCTGCCCGAACGCCATCTGGGTTTGATTCAGGCCGTCGAGCACCCTGACTTGGAAAGCGCAATTGTGGGTTATGCCGCGTTTCTGCGCGAGCATGTGGAACTTGAAGCGATCAAGCGGGCGGCTTCCTCAGGCCCGCAAGGGCCATCGTCAGCCGCGCTGCCGCGTCCTCCGGCTCAGCGGATCGCACTGGCCCGCGATGCGGCTTTTTCCTTTACCTACCCGCATTTGCTGGAAGGTTGGCGAACGGCTGGGGCCGAGATTTTGCCCTTCTCGCCATTGGCTGATGAAGCACCGGCGGCGGATGCCGATCTGGTCTGGCTGCCCGGCGGTTATCCGGAACTGCACGCCGGGACTCTGGCGGCTGCGAACACGTTCCTCGCTGGTCTGCGCAAACATGCAGAGACAAAGCCGGTGCATGGGGAATGCGGTGGGTATATGGCGCTTGGTCAGGCCCTGATCGACAAGGATGGCGTGCGGCATGAAATGGCTGGTTTGCTGGGGCTGGTGACATCTTACCAGAAACGCAAATTCAATCTGGGCTATCGCAAAGCTGAACTTCTGGCTCCGATGCCGGGATTCGCCGAAGGCACGGCCTTGCGCGGGCATGAGTTCCACTATTCTTCGATTGTGGACCAACCCGACGCCCCTCTGGCCCGTGTGTTTGACGCGGAAGGCGCGGAAGGACCTCAGACAGGCTCCGTGCGCGGCAACGTCACCGGCACATTCTTTCACCTGATCGCAGAGGCCTCGGCATGAGCGGCTTTGTCTCTTTCATCGGTTCGGGCCCCGGAGACCCGGAATTGCTGACGCTGAAAGCCGTGGACCGGATGCAAAAGGCCGACGCGGTGCTGTTTGACGACCTCAGCAGTGGCCCGATTCTGGGCCACGCCAGAGAGGACGCCGATCTGGTAGGTGTCGGCAAACGGGCCGGACGCCCCTCGCCCAAGCAGGACCATGTCAGCCGGTTGCTGGTGGATTATGCCAGGACCGGCCAGCACGTCGTACGGTTGAAATCCGGGGATGGCGGCATGTTCGGGCGCCTGGAAGAAGAGCTTGTTGCTTTGCGTGACGCTGGTATTGAATATGAGATCATTCCCGGCATCCCTTCCGCCGTTGCAGCGGCGGCAGCGGCCGGTATCCCGCTGACACGCCGCCTGACCGCGCGGCGGGTCCAGTTTGTTACCGGCCATGATGTCAGTGGTGAATTGCCGGACGATCTGAACCTGGCGGCGTTGGCCGACGCGCAAGCCACTACCGTTGTTTTCATGGGCAAACGCACGTTTCCTTTGTTGGTCGAGGCACTTAACGCCCATGGCCTGCCACTGGATACGCCCGCTCTGATGGCCGAATCCGTTTCAACCCCGGATCAGAAACTGCAACGTGCCACCATAGGCGCGCTGGCGGAACAGTTGAAATCCGAGATCGGCAAGGCTCCGGCCCTGATCCTGTACGGCCCGCTGGCGGAGTTCGAAGATGATTGATCTGAGCCTGATCGGTATTGGCACCGGCAACCCCGATCACGTGACCTTTCAGGGGGCGCAGGCGATCCGGGCCGCGGATCTGATCCTGATCCCGCGAAAGGGAGAGAACAAGGCTGATCTGGCCGGGTTGCGCGAGGAGATCATTGCGCAAGTGGCCGAATCTCAGCCACAGATCGCCTATTTCGACATTCCCCAACGCCGTGCCGATGATGGCTACCTGCGCGGGGTCGACGAGTGGCATGACGCCATTGCACTGCGTTGGCAGGAGGCGATGGACGCGCACCCAGAAGCGCAGCACGTAGCGCTGCTGATTTGGGGGGACCCATCGCTTTACGACAGTTCGCTACGCATTGCGGCGCGGCTGGACCCGCAACCAAAAACGAATGTGATCCCCGGCATTACCGCCTTGCAGGCCTTGACCGCGGCCCACGCGATTCCGATCAACGATCTGGGTGCGCCCTATGTCGTGACCACCGGGCGCCGTATCCGGGATGAGGGGTGGCCAGAAGTCGCCTCGAAAGTCGCCGTTATGTTAGACGGGGAATGCTCGTTCCAATCCCTTGAAATGGCAAGTTATAACATCTGGTGGGGTGCCTATGTGGGCATGAAAGAGGAACTGCTGATCAGCGGCCCTCTGGATCAGGTCGCTCAGCAGATTCTGGACACACGCGCCCGGGCGCGTGCCGATCATGGCTGGATCATGGATATCTACCTGCTGAAGAAGCGCGCTGGATAACCACGGCCCCTGAACACGGGTTTGTGAGTGCGCGATAGGGCCGAGTCTGGCACACAGGTCTCAGTAAGATATCGGAGACGTGATGATGAAAGCCTTCGTTCCCCTGCTCTGCCTGACCGCCTTGCCTGTCTGGGCGCAGGACGCGCCCGAGGGCTGGGCCGTGTACCCGACTGACAAACCCTATGCCGAACTGGTCGATGCCACCAAAGCAGCGATCAAGGAAAACGGATTAATCGTCGTGACACAGGCAGGCCCGACCAAGGCGGCTGCCGCGCGCGGGATCACCATTCCGGGCAACCGGGTAATCGGGGCATTCAACAACGACTTTGCAGTGCGGGTGCTGGAAACATCGACCCACGCCATGATCGAAGCGCCGGTCCGCTTTTATGTCACTGAAAATGAGGACGGAACCGCAACCCTGTCCTACAAAACGCCCAGCTTTGTCTTTGCCCCTTACGCATCGGAAGGCGGACAGGATTTGCTGGAAATCGCCGCAGAACTTGACACAAAGTTTCAATCTGTCGCCGAAGACGCAGTCAAATAGTCACACTGACGTGATCCACCTTGCGTCCGGGAGCGTCCTCCGCAATCTGCTTCGAAACGGTTTTTTCGGAGCATGACTGATGCAGGACCCCTCGCCCCGCGCTGCGGATCTTCTGGCCCAACGGCTGTATGAAGCGGGGTGCCGCCACGCTTTCGGGATGCCCGGGGGCGAGGTGCTGACGCTGGTGGATGCGCTGGAAAAGGCAGGCATTACTTTTCATCTGACCAAGCACGAGAACTCTGCCGGGTTCATGGCCGAGGCCGTGCATCATCGCGACGGCGCGCCTGCAATTCTGGTGGCCACGTTGGGTCCGGGCGCAATGAACGGCATCAACGTGGTGGCCAATGCGTTGCAGGACCGGGTGCCGATGATCGTGTTGACCGGCTGTGTCGATGCGGATGAGGCGCTGACCTATACGCATCAGGTCATGGATCACGCACAAGTCTATCGCTCGATCACCAAGGGCACCTACACTCTGACCGCCAAAGGTGCGGATGTCGTGGCCGACAAGGCGGTGTCGCTGGCCATGCAACCGCGCCCCGGCCCGGTTCATATCGATGTTCCGATCTCGGTTGCCGACACGCCTGTGACCGGCGTGAAACGCCGCCGCCTTGCCAAGATCGCTCCGGTAAGCCCCGGTGGAGAATGTCTGGAAAAGGCCCGTCGTTGGGTGGCCGAGGCCGAACGCCCCTTCGCCATTATCGGTCTGGATGTCCTCTATGACGACTCGCGCTGCGTGGTGCGGGCATTCTTGGAACATTTCGGCATTCCCTTTGTGACAACCTACAAAGCCAAAGGCGTGGTGCCCGAGGATCACCCCTTGTGTCTGGGCGGTGCTGGCCTGTCCCCGTTGGCTGACAAACATCTGGTGCCTTTGGTCGAACAATCGGATCTGGTGCTGTGTCTGGGATATGATCCCATCGAAATGCGCCCCGGCTGGCGTGAGATCTGGGATCCTGACGAAAAGCGCGTCATCGATATCTCTGCCGTGATCAACGATCACTACATGCATCAGGCGGGGCTGAATCTGGTGGCTGATACCGGCGAGACGTTGGAAGCCATTGCCAAAGGCAATCCTGCGCGCGCGACCTGGCCGAATGGCGAGCCCACTCAAGTCAAGGCCGCACTGGCGCAGGTCTTCCCCACTGACGACGATTGGGGACCCGCCGCGATCATCGCCGAAACCCGTGCAATTCTGCCATCTGAGACACTAGCCACTGCCGACAGCGGTGCGCATCGTATTTTGCTGAGCCAGATGTGGGATTGCAGCGAGGAACGCGGGCTGATCCAATCCTCGGCGCTTTGCACCATGGGCTGCGCGGTTCCTATGGCAATCGGCCTGAAGCTGGCCGAGCCCGACCGCCCGGTGATCAGCTTCTCTGGCGATGCCGGATTCCTGATGGTCGCCGGAGAATTGTCGACGGCGGCTGAAATGGGCGGCAATCCGATCTTTCTGGTTTTCGTCGACGCCAGCCTTGCACTGATCGAGTTGAAACAACGCCAACGTCAGATGGGCAACACGGGCGTGGATTTCGGCCATCATGACTTCGCGGCTATGGGCCGGGCCTTTGGCGGCAATGGTCACACTGTCCGCAATCGGACAGAGTTGCGCACAGCGCTCGAAGCTGCTGTAAAAGCCGAGACATTTACCGTCATTGCTGCTGAAATCGAGCGTGGAGGCTATGATGGCCGCATCTGAGGGTCCGCTGAAGGGCGTCAAGGTTCTGGATCTAAGCCGCATTCTGGCGGGACCCACCTGCACGCAATTGCTGGGCGATCTGGGCGCAAGCGTCATCAAGATTGAAAACCCCGCCACCGGTGGCGATGACACGAGGCAATGGGGCCCGCCCTATGTTACGGATGCCGAGGGCAGCCGCTCGGACCTGAGCGCCTATTTCATGTCGGCCAACCGCAACAAGAAATCCGTCGCGCTGGATATTGCCACTGCCGAAGGTCAGGCCGAGGTCCGTCGGCTGGCATCACACGCGGATATTCTGATCGAGAACTTCAAACCCGGCGGTTTGGCCAAATACGGGCTCGATTACGCCACGCTGTCGCAAGAGTTTCCAAGCCTTGTTTACTGCTCGATCTCGGGCTATGGCCAAACCGGGCCGAATTCCAGCAAGCCCGGCTATGACCTGATGGCGCAGGGCTATGGCGGGATCATGTCACTGACCGGCGACCCCGAAGGCGCACCGATGAAAGTGGGCGTTGGCATCGCGGATGTGATGTGCGGCATGTATGCGAGCGTTGGGATTCTCGCCGCACTGCGCCACCGGGACCTGACGGGTGAAGGCCAGCAGATCGATCTGGCGCTGGTGGATGCGCAGATTGCGTGGCTGATCAATGAGGGCGTGAATTATCTGACCTCGGGCAATGTCCCGCAACGGCGCGGCAATGGGCACCCGAATATTGTGCCCTATGACGTCTATGAAACCGCCGACGGGCATGTGATTCTCGCGGTCGGAAATGACGGGCAGTTCAGGAAGCTTTGCAGTTTCATCAATCAGTCTGAGCTGGCCGACGATCCCAGATTCGCGACCAATCCTGCCCGGCTGGAACACCGCGATGCGCTGAACGCTGTACTGCGTCCTGCCGTCAAGGCGCTGGACACGAAGGCCGTTATTTCTGGTCTTGAAGCTGTCAAAGTACCCGTTGGCCCGGTTCAGTCGCTGGATCAGGTTTTTGACACAGATCAGGTGGCTGCGCGGCAGATGCAGATCGCCATGCAAGCCCAGCCGGGTCAGGTCAACCTAATCGGGAATCCCCTGAACATGTCTCGCACGCCTGTAACATATCGCAGCGCTCCACCGGTCTGCGGGGCGGATACCGAGGCCGTTCTGAACGCTGAAAACCCGTTCGAGGATTGAAATACTTGCACATTTAGGCGGCAAGTTGCTGAAACATGCCCTTGAATCGGCGGTTTTTTTCGCCTTTTACGCACACGTCATTTCACCAATTCGAGAGCAGGGTCGATACTGTTACGCCCCTCTCGCACACTCTGTTACATCGAACAGTGTCAAATATCGCAATCAGATTGGACCCAAGTATGAAACAAGACGTTTTTGGACAGATGAACACCCTGACCCAGCCGGCAGCTGTCGACGCGTGGAATGGTGTTCTGCTTGGGTTCATGGCTCATGCCGCTGTCACCCCGCAGCATTTGGGCAAAGTGCTGGAGCTTGAGCCCGACTTTGCGCTGGGTCACGCGATCAAAGGTCTGTTCATGGCACTGCTTGGGCGGCGCGAGATGATGGCGGTTGCGGTTGACGCACTGACGACGGCCAACGCTGCGATGGAACGTCAGCCCATCACCGCACGCGAGCGTTTGTATGTGGATTCGCTGGCCCTCTATCTGGCGGGACAACAGACGCAGGCGGTACAGAAATTCGAAGCGATCCTGCGCGATCACCCGCAGGACACGCTGGCGATGAAGCTGAGCCACGCAACCCGCTTTGTTCTGGGCGACGCCGAAGGGATGCGCCGCTCGATCGAGCGGGTCATGCCTGCTTATGAACCGGATCACCCGGGTCGCGGCTATCTGCTGGGCTGCCATTCCTTTGCGCTGGAGGAAACCGGCGCGTACGAGAAGGCCGAGATCGCGGGCCGACAGGCACTATGGATGGTGTCCGATGACGCCTGGGGCCTGCATGCGGTGGCGCACGTGCACGAGATGACAGGCAATGCGCAGCTGGGCCTTGATTGGCTGGCCGGGCGTGAAGACGCCTGGGCGCATTGCAACAACTTCCGCTATCACGTCTGGTGGCACAAGGCGCTGATGCATCTGGATCTGGGTCAGGTCGATCAGGTGATGGAGCTGTATGACGCCCATATTCGCAAGGACAAAACCGACGACTACCGGGACATCTCTAACGCGACATCGCTGCTGTCCCGGCTGGAGCTCGAAGGCGTAAATGTCGGAAACCGCTGGGAAGAACTGGCCGATCTGAGCGCTGCGCGTACCGAAGACGGCTGCCTGATCTTCGCCGATCTGCATTACCTGCTGGCGCTGACCGGTGACAACCGCGCCGATGCCACCGCCAAGATGCTGAACCGCATGAACAAGGATGCGGCGCGCGCCGCGGACGACATGACCCGCCGCATGGCAGACCCGGGCGTCTCGGCTGCCATGGGGCTCGAGGCATTTGGTGATGGCCACTATGGCATGGCGTTTGATCATCTGCTAGCAGCGCGCGGCTCTATGCAACTGGCTGGTGGCAGCCACGCGCAACGTGATGTATTTGAACGCATTACCATCGACTCCGGTCTGCGCGCGGGTCGCCTGGACGCGGTGGAACGCATTCTTGATGACCGCCGCGCCAAGCGTGCTGGGGGTGAAGACAATTACGCCATCGCACGCCGCGCCCTGATCGATGCGGCCCGCGACAGCGGCGACGTCCAAAGCGTCCCCGCCGAATAACAAGAAGACCAAGAAGGACAGAAAACGTATGGCGACCATATCGCCCGCTTCTGATTTTGTACCCGCTGCGGCCCCGGCCGCAGCCCCCGCCCGTGCGCGCGATCCGCGGCTGGATTTCTATCGCGGCATCGCGATGTTCATCATCCTGATCGCCCATATCCCCAATGATCCCTGGGCCAAATGGATTCCCGCGCGGTTCGGTTATTCCGATGCCACCGAGATCTTTGTGTTCTGTTCAGGCATGGCCTCGGCCATCGCCTTTGGTGGGGCCTTTCTGCGCAAAGGCTGGTGGATGGGCACTGCCCGTGTGGCCTATCGCATCTGGCAAGTCTATTGGGCGCATATTGCCCTGTTCTTCTTTGTGGCAATGACCATGGCCGCGCTGGATCAGACCGGCGCGTTCGAGAAAACATATGTCTCGTCCCTGAATCTGCAGCATTTCTTCAACGATCCTGCACCGCAGTTGGTCGGGATTTTCACGCTAACCTATGTGCCGAACTACTTTGACATTCTGCCGATGTATCTAGTGGTACTGGCGCTGATGCCGCTTTACATGGCGCTTTACCGCGTCAGTTTTTGGCTGATGGCCGCGGTTTGCGTGGCGATCTGGTTCATCGCTCAGACCGGTGCGCTGGCCCTTCCGGCCGAGCCGTGGTCCGAACGTCAGTGGTTCTTCAACCCGTTCGGCTGGCAATTGCTGTTCTTCACCGGCTTTGCATTCATGCGAGGTTGGATTCCTGCGCCACCGGTCTCGAAGGTATTGATCTGGGCTGCCGCCTTGTTCCTGATCCTGTCCGCCCCGTTCGGATCGTGGAAGGTCTTTACCTGGATCAACAACGCAGCGCCCGAGCTTGGCGCGATGATCCGTCCGGGCTGGCCCCTGACCGAAGATCTGCGCGGGAAGACCGAGTTCGGCCTGCTGCGCTATATCCACTTCCTTTCGCTGGCCTATCTGGGTTGGGTCGCCGCGGGTGAGCATGGCCACCGCCTGATCGCCACCGGTCACGGGCTGGGCGCGCGTGTCTGGCAGTTTCTGCTGACCGTCATCACCAAGGTCGGCCAGCAATCCCTTGCCGTCTTTGTATTTTCCATGGCCGCAGCCCGTTTGATCGGCGTTGCACTGGATCAGACTGGGCGGGATGTTGCCAGTGTTTTCGTCGCCAACATGATTGGCTTTGCGATGATCATCGGCGTTGCCTATTTGGCAGCTTGGTTCAAGTCACAACCCTGGAAGTCGAAGAAATGAATTTTACCCGTCGCGCATTCCTCGCCTCGACGACCGCCCTGGCCCTTGCCCCGTCCGCCTATGCGACGGGCGGCGAAGTGCCGTTTGACCGCAACTACGTGGTTGAGATGGCGCGTAATCTGGCCAGCCGTCCTTATGCGGAACGCGAGATGGTGCCGCAGGAGTGGCAGGACCTGACCTATCAGCAGTATCGCTCGATCCGGTTCCGGTTGGACCGTGCGCTTTGGTATGAAACCGAGACGCCGTTCAACGTCGATTTTTTCACCCCCGGTCTGTATTTCCCCCGCACCGTGAAAGTGGAAACGGTTGAGAATGGCATGACCACTCCGGTCGCCTTCGACCTGGAGATGTTCGACAAGTCCGAAGACGTTCCTCAACTGCCCATTGACGACACGCTGGGCTTTTCCGGTCTGCGCCTGCGGACCGAGATGCATCGCCCCGGCAAGACAGATGAATTCTGCGTCTGGCAGGGGGCCAGCTATTTCCGTGCCATCGGCCTGCACGAGGTTTACGGCCTGTCCGCGCGTGGTCTGGCGCTGAAAACCGGTGACCCGGATGGAGAGGAATTCCCCGAATTCATCCGCTTCTGGCTGGAGCGCCCCGAGCCCGGCCAGCGCAATATGGTCGTGCATGCTTTGATGGACAGCCCCAGCGTGACCGGTGCCTACCGCTTCAACGTCACCGCGGGTGCAGATTGCATTATGGATGTTGAGGCTACGCTGTTCCCGCGAGAAGAACTGCCCCATGTCGGTATCGCGCCCGGAACGTCGATGTTCCTGTTCGATCAGACCAACCACAGCCGGTTCGACGACTTCCGCCCTGCAGTGCATGACAGCGACGGGCTGCTGGTGCGCAATGGTGCTGGCGAAGTGCTGTGGCGGCCATTGGCCAACCCGACCCGCCTGCAGATTTCTTCCTTCGTGGATACGAACCCGCGCGGTTTTGGTCTGATGCAACGCAAGCGTGAGTTCTCGGACTACGCTGATCTTGAGGCGAACTATCACAAGCGCCCCGGCCTTTGGGTCGAACCTAATGGCGATTGGGGCAAAGGCACCGTGACATTGGTCGAGATTCCGGCCGATCAGGAAATCTATGACAACATCGTCGCATATTGGCGCCCGGCTGAACCCTATGCGGCTGGCAGCCAAGTCGACCTGTCCTATCGTCTGATCTGGGGGGAGGAGCCTCAGCGAACGCCGATGCCACGCGTCATCAACACTGCGATGGGCGAAAACACCTTCGGCGAGGGTCGCCTGGCTGTCATCGACTTTGAAAACAGCGAATTGTTCGACGACATCGATACGATCACGATCTTTGTGGATTCGCCTCATGCCGAAACATCGGAAGGGGTTTTGCAACGCAACCCTGACACTGGCGGTTTGCGGCTGGCCTTCTCGTTCCAGCCGGGCGAGCGGAACCATGTCGAGCTGCGCGCGCAATTGCTGAAAGACAAACAGCCTGCCTCTGAGGTCTGGCTATACCGTTGGACCACATGAACCACGATCTGCATATCATGCCGCCCGAGGCCCCTCTGGCGATGCCCGCGCAGAATTTCGGCGCGCGGTTCCGGGATGCAGGTGCGCCATCCGACCAGCGCAGGTCGTCTGCCGGTTTCTGGCGCGCGTTGGCCTTTTCACCGGCCATGGCCGCCACTCTGGCCCTGCTTTGGGTCATGAGCGACTGGTTCGGCGCAGAAGGCATCAACGTTGTCGAAGGCATTCTGCTGGCCCTGATCTCATTCAACTTCTTCTGGATTTCCTTCACCGTCTGTACGGTTCTGTTGGGCATGGTGTCGCTGTCCAGACAGGAACGCCCCGAGCGCAAGTCCGGCGCGCAACCCCTTCGGGTGGCCCTGCTGACCCCGGTTTACAACGAGGTCCCGTGGAACGTGCTGGGCAACGCCCGCACCATGCTGGAGGATCTGCAGACCCGCAGTGGTCAGCACCACTATGCCATGTTCATCCTGTCCGACACGCGCGACCCTGAGATTGCGGCACAGGAACAAGCCAGTGTCGAAGCGCTGCGCACCACGCTGGCACCGGGGCTGGAGCTGTACTATCGCCGCCGTGAACAGAATACCGACCGCAAGGTGGGCAATATCGCCGACTGGGTCAGCCGCTGGGGCGCGGATTGGGATGCCATGCTGGTTCTGGATGCCGACAGCCTGATGACCGGGCGCGCGATCTATCGCCTGACCGATGCGCTGGCCCGCGATCCGGGGGCTGGCCTGATCCAAAGCTACCCGCAACTGATTGGTGCTCAATCGGTCTTTGCCCGGATGCAGCAGTTTGCCAATGGCGTCTATGGCATCGCATTTGCCGAAGGTCTGGCGCGTTGGTGCGGGCAAGAGGGCAACTATTGGGGCCACAACGCAATCATTCGCACCAAGGCCTTTGCAACCAGCGCTGGTCTGCCCAAGCTTCGTTCACTCAGCGGTCAGGACAAGCTGATCATGAGCCACGATTTCGTTGAGGCCGGATTGCTACGCCGTGCCGGATGGGCCGTTCGGTTCCTGCCGCGCATTCGCGGATCTTACGAAGAAACGCCGCCCACCCTCATCGACCATGCCATGCGGGATCGCCGATGGTGTCAGGGCAATTTGCAGCACCTGAAACTGCTGGGATCGACCGGGTTCCGGGCCGTGTCGCGCTTTCACATGTTCCATGGCGCGGTCGGGTATCTGATGTCTCCGCTGTGGTTCGCCCTGCTGTTGATGTGGGCGCTGATCGGTCAGGGTCAGGATGCATCTGTCCTGCATTATTTCAGCCCCGACAACCCTCTGTTCCCGCAGTGGCCTGAGATGTCGGAAACCCGGCATGTGCTGATCATTCTGGTCATGTATGCGATGCTGCTGGCCCCCAAGGTTCTGGGCGTTCTGGCCCTGCCGCTCAGCGGTGTGCGCTATGACGATTTTGGTGGTGGGCGCAAATTCCTGACCTCGTTCCTGGCCGAAGTTCTGCTGTCGATCCTGTACGCTCCGATCCTGATGGTGCAGCAGATGATCGCCGTGTTCCGCACTGCCTTCGGTATTCAACGGGGTTGGTCGCCTCAGGCCCGCGACGGCGGCACCTATGGTCTGCGCACGCTGATCCTGTGCCATGCGCTTGAAACCGTCAGTGGCGTCGCGCTGAGTGTCGGTATTCTGTCCGGTCTGGTATCGGTCTGGCTGGCCCCGATTGCTATCAGCCTAGCGCTGGCTATCCCGCTCTCTGCGCTCAGTGGTGTATCGGCAGGAGCCGCGCGTAGAATGGTTGGAATGCGAGAAGATTTCAGCGAACCCGCGATCACCCGATCAGCCCGCCGCTATCGTGACGAGTTGAAACGGCTGGTCGAAGGCAAAGGCAACATGACCCCGGCAGAATAGTTAGCTGCCGGGAAGCCCTTCGTACCAATCGACAATCATGTTGGCCCAGCCAGTTGGAACTGTGTGCCCGCCGGGGAACAGTGCAAATTCCAGCGCGCTGCCTTCGGCACAGGTGGTCCAGCGACGGCGCATGAAATCACCTGTTGTGCTGAACCCGGCTGGTTTGTGATCGACGCAGCCATTTGCGTTGCGCCAAATTTCCAAACCCGCATAGATATCGCCCTGCTGAAAACGCCCACCGCCCAGCAAGCGTCCCTCCAGCGGAACCACATTGTCGGTCCAACCGTGGGTGTGGAACATGCGGATCGGGCCCGCGCAAGATTCCGGATGCGGGCGCCAGAACCCGCCGGACACTGGAACATAAGCCGAGAATGTGTCGGGGGCATCGCAAGCCAGATAGTTGACCATGAAGGCACCGGCGGAAAACCCGCCCAACAAGACACGGTCGGCGTCTATCCCAAATCGTTCCGCCGCGTCCTGAACCACTTCGGACAGAAAGGCGGTTTCGTCCCGTTCGCCAAATCCGGGATAAAAGTTCCAGCTTTTGGTTCCGCCCCGGTCAGGTCGTTCAAGACCTTCGGGGGCCATCACCGCATAGCCGCGCTCCAACAGCGGTTCGACCATACCGCGATTACGCATTGTACCGGACCCGCTGCCGCCGTACCCATGCAAGAACACCACCATCGGCGCATTGTCCGCATCGGGCAGTTCGATGTGATACGCGCCCATCGGCGTCTCGCAAACGCCTTGCTGATCGGCACACGCGGCAAAAGTTGCCTGCCCGGCAATTGCAAAGGCAGCCGCAACGCTGAATTCACGGATCATCCTGCATCCTCATTGTACTTACGAACCGGTAGCCCGGCCCTGACCCATCCCGGCCCCGCAGCCGAGCCCAACATCCCTTCCGGCACGTCAATGATATTGGTAAATCCCGCCTCGATCAGGCGGTTGCTCAGACGGGCAGAGCGTACACCGCGCGCGCAGATCAGAGCAACAGGAGTTGCCTGATCACCGCCGGTCAACTGGGTCAGCGCGTCGACGAAATCTTCACGCCGCATATCCAGTGGAACAGCGCCTTCGCCAATGCCCGAAGCGCGCCATTCCCGCGGCGTGCGGATGTCAAGCAACAGAATACGTCGGTCTGCGGCCTGTTCATGGGCCGCAGCTACGCTGATCCGGCCACCGCTGTGGTTTTCGGGGATCAGGCGGTATTCCCTGATCGCAAACCCGGCTGCAACCGCCGCACATCCGCCGATCACCACCCACCTGCGGGTTCGGTTCACTTGCTCGGCCAATTTGCAACCTCCTGTTCGCTGTTGGTGGTTCTAACACAAATGGGCTGAAACGGACGCACTGAAACACCATGACAAGATCAAGATCGCGTCATTACCTCGTCGCTTTGCCGATTGTGCCAAAGACCCATTAGGACTCTGTAAAAAAGTTACAATATCTGGACAGTCGAGAAAATATCCTTACAAAATTGGCTTCACCCTGACCGCTCAGACCGGAGTATCGCACTTGTCCCTATTCCTTATCGCGGCCCTTCCCTTTCTTGGCGCTGTGTTCCCCGCCTTGCTGATCCGCGCAGGCCGGAACGCAGCCGCGTCCGCAGCCGGGTTGACCACATTCCTGGCCCTGATGGGTCTGCTGATCCACATCCCTTCGGTCATGCGCGGAGACGTCGTGACCGCTCGGTTCGACTGGATACCGGGGCTGGGCCTGAACGCAAATTTCATGCTGGACGGGTTGGGTTTCCTGTTTGCCTTGCTGATCCTCGGCATCGGGATGCTGATCATCCTTTACGCCCGGTTTTATCTGTCGCGCGAAGATCCGATGGGGCAGTTCTATACCTATCTTTTGCTGTTTCAGGGCGCGATGGTCGGGATTGTCCTGTCCGATAACATCTTGCTTTTGCTTATTTTCTGGGAACTAACATCGCTGAGTTCATTCCTGCTGATCGGCTATTGGAAGCACCTGCCCGAAGGTCGTCAGGGCGCTCGCATGGCGCTGGCCGTGACCGGGTCCGGAGGTCTGGCGATGATCGCCGGGATGCTGATCCTCGGTAATATCGTGGGATCGTTCGACCTCAGCGTTATTCTGCAGAACAAAGAACTGATCCAGGCTTCGCCCTATTACCTGCCTGCGCTGATCCTGATCCTGCTGGGCTGTTTCACCAAGTCGGCGCAGTTCCCGTTCCATTTCTGGCTGCCGCACGCCATGGCCGCGCCGACGCCCGTGTCGGCCTATCTGCACTCGGCCACGATGGTGAAAGCGGGGCTGTTCCTGATGGCCCGCATGTGGCCGGTTCTGGCCGGAACCGAGGCCTGGTTCTACATTGTAGCCACAACTGGACTGATCACCATGCTGATCGGCGCTGCGATTGCGTTGTTCAAGGACGACCTGAAGGCGCTGCTGGCGTTTTCGACCGTGTCGCATCTGGGCCTGATCACCATGCTGCTGGGCTTTGGCACCAAGATCGCCGCCGTCGCCGCAGTGTTCCACATCATCAACCACGCGACCTTCAAGGCCGCCTTGTTCATGACGGCCGGGATCGTGGACCATGAAACCGGCACGCGCGACATCAAAAGGCTGGGCGGTTTGCGCCACCTCATGCCAATCACTTTTACCATTGGTACGATTGCCGCGCTGTCCATGGCAGGTCTGCCGCCACTGAACGGGTTCCTGTCGAAAGAGATGATGCTTGAGGAAACTGTCCACACCACGTGGCTGAATTCGCATTATCTGGTTCCCGGGCTGGCTCTGCTGGCGGCATTGTTCTCTGCAGCTTACTCCTTCCGCTTTGTCAGTCACGTCTTCCTCGGCCCGCAGCGGAACGATTACCCGGGCCATCCGCATGATCCGCCCGTTGGATTGTGGATCGCACCCGCGTTTCTGGTCGTGCTCGTGATCCTGATTGGGCTTTATTCTGCTGCCATTGTCGGCCCACTGGTCGCAGTGGTGTCCAGCGCGGTGATTGGCGGCGAAAAGCTTCCTTACTATTCCCTGAAACTCTGGCATGGCTTCACACCGGCGCTTTACATGTCAGCGGTAGCCACGCTGGGCGGTTTGTTCCTGCTGGCGCTGCACAAGCGGGGTGAGCAGATCTGGAACGCCCTGCCCCGCCCCGAGGCCAAGCAAATCTTTGAAGCCATCATAGAAGCGCTGACCAGACTGAGCCGCTGGATCACCGATGAGATGCACAATGGCGTCCTCAGCCGCTATGCGATCATCTTCGTCGCCTTTACCGTTGGTCTTGGTTATTACGCCTATTCCACAGGTACCATTGGCGTTGAAACCCGCGTTCCTCTGCCTGCACAGATCATCCCGATCATCGGCTGGATCTGCCTGGTTGGCGCGACACTGGGCATCATGTGGTTCCACCGCAACCGCCTGTTGTCGCTGGTATTGATCGGTGTCGTTGGCCTGATCGTTTCGGTTGCGTTCAACTATCTTTCGGCCCCTGACCTTGCGCTGACGCAGATCTCGGTCGAGGTGGTGACGATGATCCTGTTGCTGCTGTCGCTGAATTTCCTTCCAACCGAGACGCCCTGGGACAGTTCGGCCGCACGACGTTGGCGGGATGCAGCGATTTCCGTCGTGGCGGGCCTTGGTACCGGTGCGCTGATCTATGCGATGATGATGCGCGATTTCGCTTTCCCGACGATTTCAGACTTCCATCTGGCCAATTCCTATAAAGGCGGCGGCGGCACCAATGTGGTCAATGTAATCCTTGTCGACTTCCGGGGCTTTGATACGTTTGGCGAGATCATCGTGCTTGGCATCGCTGCACTGATCATCTTTGCGCTGACGGAATCCGTTCTCAGCACCAATGTCCGCAGCTATCTGCTGAATCGCAAACCGCATTGGCCGCAATCGGGCGACTCGCATCCGCTGATGATGGTTGTCGTAACCCGCGTGATGATGCCGATTGCACTGATGGTCGGGGCCTACATCTTCTTCCGCGGCCACAACCAGCCCGGAGGTGGTTTTATCGCCGGTCTGATCGTAGCCATCGCCTATCTGATGCAATACATGGCCAGCGGCTACACCTGGGCGATTGAACGGCAGAGGTTCTACTATCACGGCACCATCGGCTGGGGCGTTCTGATCGCCGCTGCAACCGGACTGGGCGCATGGTTCAATGAACGTCCCTTCCTGACCAGTGATTTCGGCTATATCAACTGGCCGCCGCTGGAAGAGTTTGAATGGGCCACGGCCATGCTGTTTGACACCGGTGTCTTCCTTGCGGTTCTGGGGGCGGTAATGCTGGCGCTGGACAGCCTGTCCCGCTTTGCGTGGCAACCGGGAATGGCTCAGGAATTCCCGATGGATATCAACCCATTGCGGGATGATCCCCGGGAAGAAAAACAAGAGAAGGAGCAGGCCTGATGGAAGCGCTCGTAGCCTCTGCCGTCGGCATTATGACCGCTGCCGGGATTTTCCTGATCCTGCGCCGCCGGACATTCCCGGTCATTCTGGGCCTATCTTTGATCACATACGCGGTGAACGTGTTCCTGTTCGCGACCGGACGGCTGGCTTTGAACGCGCCAGCGGTTCTGAACAAATACAAAGAGGTGCCCTATACCGATCCGCTGCCGCAGGCGCTGGTCCTGACGGCCATCGTGATTTCCTTCGGGATGACTGCTGTGATCGTGATGATCTCGCTCAGCGCCTATCTGTCCGCCAAGGATGACCATATCGACATGACAGCGCAGGACAGCGTGGACGCACCGGGAGAAGACGCATGAACCATTGGATCGTTGCGCCGATCGTCCTGCCCGCGATCCTGGCCCCGTTCATCATCATGGTCCTGCGATACCATCTGGACTTGCAACGTATCTTCTCGGTCGCCGGTGTTGTGGCCTTGCTGGGGATTGCGCTGACGATTACCGCTCAGGCCTCGGGCGGTGATATTCAAGTTTACGAACTGGGCGACTGGCCCGCCCCTTTTGGTATTGTCATGGTGCTGGACCGCATGTCAGCCATGATGGTTCTGCTGACCGCGCTTCTGGCCTTGCCGATTGTGCTTTATGCCATAGCCTCAGGCTGGGATGACCGGGGCAAACACTTTCACGCGCTGTTCCATTTCCAGCTGATGGGCGTATGCGGGGCCTTCCTGACCGGTGACGCATTTAACCTGTTCGTATTTTTCGAAGTTCTGCTAATTGCCTCTTACGGCCTGATGACCCATGGCGGCGGCGCGGTAAGGCTGAAGGCGGGTGTACAATATGTGGCCTACAACCTGCTGGGCTCGACCCTGTTCCTGTTTGCCCTTGGTACGATCTATGGCGTGACCGGAACACTGAACATGGCGGATATCGCCGTCCGCGTTGCGGAAATTCCGGCCGAAGATACAGCGCTTCTGCGGGTTGGCGCGGTGCTGTTGCTGCTGGTATTCTGTATCAAGGCCGCCGTTCTGCCCCTGCATTTCTGGCTACCTGCCAGCTATGCCAATGCGCCACTCCCGGTTGCGGCCCTGTTCGCAATCATGACCAAAGTCGGAGCCTATTCGATCCTGCGGATGTACACTCTGGCCTTTGGACCGGATGTCGAGGTGACGCAGGGACTGGTGGGCGATTGGCTGCAACCTGCCGCGCTTGTGACCCTCGCGGTCGGAGCAATCGGCATATTGGGATCGCAACACATCGCCCGCATGGTCGCTTTCTGTGCGATTGCGTCCATGGGCACCCTGTTGATCGCAATCGCGCAATTCACGCCCGACGCCACCGCAGCCGCGCTGTATTACGTGTTCCATTCAACACTGGCGACTGCGCTTCTGTTCCTTGTGGCGGATCTGATCATGGAGAGACAGGGCGGAGCCATCGCACCCAAGCCGCCCATGCCGCAAAGCGGGTTGATCGCCTCGTTGTTCTTCGTGGGGGCTATTGCGATGGCAGGAATGCCGCCCCTGTCCGGCTTTGTTGGAAAATTGCTGGTTCTGGACGCTTCGCGGGATGCCTCGGATGCAACGGCGGTCTGGGCGGTCATCCTGATTGGCTCTTTCGTCACCATCGTCGGGCTGGCCCGCGCCGGGACGCTGATCTTCTGGAAAAGCCATGATACTCAGGTTGTACCAATCGACGCGCCTGCAGAAGATGAAGAGGCACCTGAACAGCCCGCACCGGAACTACAACCCGGCCTGGCATTTACCGCCGTGTTCGGGGCGGTTGCAGGGCTGATCCTGTTGACCCTGTTCGCAGGTCCGGCGCTGGAATATACAAGCAAAACCGCAGAGCAGTTGTTTACGCCTGAAAACTACATCTCTGCCGTGTTGGGAGGGGAAGAGTGATGAAACTGCTGCGCCGGATTTTCCCGCACCCTCACCTGTCCTTCCTGCTGACGCTTGTCTGGATGCTGCTGGCAAACAAGCCTTCGCTGAACTCACTGGTCTTTGGCCTGATCCTCGGGATCATCATCCCGTTCATCACGCAGCCCTACTGGCCGGATCGCCCGAAACTGCGCAACTGGCCGATGATCGTCGAATATATGCTTGTCGTGCTCTGGGATATCATCGTCGCGAATGTGACGGTGGCACGGATCATCCTGTTCAAGCGCAATGATGACCGTCACCCCAACTGGATTTGCGTACCTTTGGAACTGCGGACCCCCGAGGCGATCACCGTTCTGGCCGGCACGATCACCATGACACCCGGTACCGTCAGCTGTGATCTGTCGGCACAGGGGCATAACCTGCTGGTCCATTGCCTCGATGCGCCGAACCCGGACGAGGTGCGCGACCAGATCAAGCAGCGCTATGAACGTCGCCTGAAGGAGATTTTCGAATGATCGAATATGCCATCTACTTCGCCTTCGCCTGTTTCGGAGCCGCAATCATGATGTGTCTGTGGCGGATTATCACTGCGGACGGTGTTGGAACCCGCGTTCTGGCACTGGACACGATGGTGATCAACACCATCGCCCTGATGATCCTTTACGGCCTGAACCAGGGCACCGAGATTTTCTTTGAAGCCGCCATGATCATCGCCATGCTGGGCTTTGTCTCAACCGTGGCCTACGCGCGCTTCATGTTGCGCGGCAACATTATCGAGTGAGGGCCGCATGACATTCATCCTGGAACTGCTGATCGCCTTTTTCCTGATCGTCTCGGGTATCTTCGGCTTTGTCGGGTCTTTCGGCATGATCAAGCTACAAGATCCAATGTCCCGCCTGCACGCGCCGACCAAAGCGACGACGCTGGGCGTAGGTGGTATTCTGCTGGCATCGATCGCGCATTCCGTCCTGCTGGAAGGCATGCTGTCCCTGCACGAGCTGCTGATCACGCTGTTTTTGTTTCTGACCGCTCCGATCACGGCCCTGTTCATTGCAAAATGGCACATTCATCGCCATGAAAAACCCGAAGATCTGCCGGATGCAGGCGAGGATGAGCTGTGGGCGACGCACGCGGTCGAGCAGGTCGAGGACGTTCCGGACCATAGCGCGAATTAAACCCAATGCACTCACCTCCGCTGCCCCTGACCCGCGATCTGGTTCTTATTGGCGGAGGTCACACCCACGCGTTGCTGCTGCGCAAATGGGGTATGAAACCCTTGCCCGGCGTGCGGGTGACGGTGATCAACCCCGGCCCATCCGCCCCCTATTCCGGAATGTTACCGGGGTACGTCGCCGGGCACTATGACCGCTGGGAACTGGACATCGATCTTGTCAAGCTCGCGCGGTTTGCCGACGCTCGGGTAATTCTGGGCGCGGTGGACGGTATCGATATCGAGGCGCGTGAAGTGCATGTGTCCGGGCACCCACCGGTGGGATTCGACGTGGCTTCGGTCAATGTGGGGATCACGTCAGATATGCCCGCCTTGCCAGGCTTTGCCGAACATGCGGTTCCTGCCAAGCCTTTGGGCCCGTTTGCAGCACGGTGGGCTGCTTATCTGGAGGGCAGCGGCCTGGCCTCGGTCGTCGTGATCGGCGGTGGGGTCGCAGGGGTCGAACTTGTCATGGCAATGGCACACGCGTTGAAGGCCAAGGGACGGGCGGCGAAGGTTACCCTGATCGACAATGCATCTGCCTTGACCGCCACCAAGCCAAAATCGGCGGCAACGATCCGGCGCGCGATGCGCGATCTCGGTGTTGAGGTGATCGAAAACGCCGTGATTTCTCGGATCGATCCGGAACACGTCGAACTGCAAGACGGGCGCACGATCCCGGCCAGTTTCGTCACCGGCGCGGCCGGAGCACGCGCCTATGATTGGATCGAAAATACCGGGCTGGACCTTCAGGACGGCTTCATTCGGGTGAACAGCTATCTGCAATCCAGTGATCCCACCGTGTTCGCCGCCGGGGACTGCGCTCATCTGACCGACAACCCCCGCCCTAAGGCCGGTGTGTATGCGGTGCGCGAAGCACCCGTGCTGTTCAACAATCTGCTCGCAGCGCTGGGGGCTGGACGGATGCGCAAATATGTCCCGCAGAAAGATTACCTCAAACTGATTTCTCTGGGTGGCAAATCAGCGCTGGGTGAGCGTTTGGGGACGTCCTTCAGCGGACCGATGATGTGGAAATGGAAAAACCACATCGACCAGACTTTCATGAACAAGTTTCGGGACCTGCCGCAGATGAAGCCCCCTGCCTTGCCGCATGACCGGGCCCATGGGCTGGATGAGGCGCTGGGGGAAAAGCCCATGTGCGGAGGATGCGGCGCAAAGGTCGGTCGCGACGCCTTGCAAACCGCCCTGAAATCGCAGCCCGCCCCTGCCCGACCAGACATCACCCCGTTGCCCGGAGATGACGCAGCGCTGTTACAGACGGGTGGCGTTCAGCAGGTCATGACCTCCGATCACCTGCGGGCTTTTACCAAGGATCCCGCACTTATGGCGCGTATCGCTGCCGTTCACGCCTTGGGGGATATCTGGGCCATGGGGGCCGCGCCTCAGGCCGCAACGGCAACAATTATCCTGCCGCGCATGTCCGCTGACATGCAAAGCCGCACCATGACCGAAATCATGTCGGTCGCCGGAGACGTCATGCGAGACGCCGGGGCCGAGATTGTAGGCGGGCACAGTTCAATGGGCGACGAGATGACCATCGGCTTCACATTGACGGGCCTGTGCGAAACCACCCCGATCACACTTGCAGGAGGGCAACCGGGGGATCTTCTGATCCTGACCAAACCCCTGGGCAGCGGCGTTCTGATGGCCGCTGAAATGGCCGGTCTGGCCAAAGGCGCCTGGATCGCAGCGGCCTATAAACTGATGGTACAGCCGCAAGGCGCGGCGGCCCGCATATTGGCCAAGGCCAACGCGATGACCGACGTAACCGGGTTCGGTCTGGCCGGGCACCTGCAAGGTATCTGCGAAGCTTCCAATTGCGGGGCCTTGATTGATCTGGACGCTATCGAGGTGATGGACGGCGCGCTGAAACTCACGGATCAGGGCGTTCAATCAACGATCTTTGCCGACAACCGCGCGAACGCCCCTGATCTGCCCGCCGAAGGCAAGGCCGCCTTGCTGTTTGATCCTCAGACCGCTGGTGGTTTGCTGGCCGCTGTAGCCGCAGACGATGCCGATGCCCTGTTGAAAGACTTGAGAAATGCGGGCTATCCCGCCGTGATCATTGGTGAACTGTCCGAGGCTCCCGGACTACGACTTCAAAGCTGATCCAGCAGGCTTTCAATCCGGATAGCCGCCGCGTTCAAACCCTCATTGTCCAAGGTGGCGACATCTATGCTGGCCAGAACCTCAACCGTTCGGGATCGCCGCGACTTTGTGTACGCCGGGTCGTAATGCTGTTCCATCAATGCCCATGTCAGCGCCTGTTTTTCCCCCGCATCGATCAGGCGCATCCAACCGTCAACAACCTCGTGCCCACGATGGAAACGCAGCGGTGAAAGACGGTCCTTCAAACGGTCGCTGTCAGACAGGATATCGTCATAGGCCCGAACCAGATAGGCGGCGCGCGCCTCGATCGGAGCCGTAATCTGGATACGTGGCGCGGCGCATAAGGCGTTCCACAGGCTGGGCGGCAGGATTAGGCTGCCGATCTTGGAAGATTCTGCCTCAACCACAACCGGCCGCGTCGGATCCATCGCGCATAGCGCCCCGGACAGCGCAGATTCAAATGCCTTTTGGCTGGGCTGCCCTCCGGGTCGTTCCCCCAGCAAGGACCCTCGGTGATTGGCCAGTGCTTCGAGGTCCAGAACCTGCACTCCACGCTTTTGTAGCTGAGCCAGCAACTCTGTCTTGGCGGTACCGGTATAGCCATCCAGCGCCACAAGCCGATGCGGCAACGGATCGTCATACAAATATGCGTTTACCAAACGGCGGTAGGTGCGATAGCCACCGTCGATCACTTCCGCGCGCCAACCGATTTGCTGCAACATCCAGGTGAAGGACCCCGAACGCTGCCCGCCCCGCCAGCAATAGACCAAAGGCCTCCAACTGCCTTCATGATGGCTTAGGTGCTGCTCGATGTGATTGGCCGCGTTGCGGAACACCAACGCAGCCCCCAGTTTGCGCGCCAGAAAGGGGCTTTCCTGCACATAAATGGTTCCGACCCGGGCGCGTTCCTCGTTGTTCAGAACCGGCAGATTGATCGCGCCCGGCAGATGATCTTCGGCAAACTCTGCAGGGCTGCGCACGTCGATAACTGTGTCATAGCCATGCGTATAAAGGTGGGTCAGATCAGGAAATTTCAGAGCCATGCCAAAGGTCTAACGTGCCGCGTTTTCAATGGAAAGACCGCACACCCTTATACATCGAAAGGTTCTATCAACTCAGGTCCGCTGGCACGGTTCGAGTTCACTGCCGGATCGACGCGATGAAAGGTCAGCACATCCTCGGCCCCCGGCTGCATCAGACGCGCCGCCCCCTTTCCTGCCTCACCCAGCCACAACGGCCAATCCTCGGGCTCAACGATCAAGGGCATTCGGTGGTGGATGGTGCTGAGATTTTCATTGGCCGCCGTTGTTACGATGGCGCAGCTGCCCTGGCGGTTTTCCTCGGGCCCCCAATCCTGCCAAACTCCTGCAAAAGCAATCGGAGCACCATCCTTGCGGTGGATGTACCATGGCAAGCGGGTGCCCTGCTGCGTCTTGGTCCATTCATAAAATCCCGTGGCCACGATCAGACAGCGGCGCGATCGACATGCGGCGCGAAAGGCAGGCTTGTCCGCCAGCGTCTCGGACCGCGCGTTGATCAGCAAGGGTCCGGCGGTTTCCGACTTGTACCAATGCGGTAAGAACCCCCATCGCAGCGCATCCAGATGGCGGCCCGTCTCGCCACTGCGGACCACATGCACCTGATTTGTCGGACAGACATTGAAGTTTGGAACGTTCGGCAACGCATTTGCAGGACGCGCAGAAAACAGCTGCGCCATAGCGTCATTCGGCAGAGTTATTGCGAACCGTCCGCACATGGCGCTCAGTGTTCCTCAGCTATCGTTGGTGGGTGCAGCCTCTCTGCCCCGTCGCGAATCCTTTCAGGGTCAACCCGAAAAAAAGGCCGCCCGTCAAAGGCGACCCTTTCAAGTGTTTCAAAGCCAATTACTTCTGCTTGATCCGCCCATCGACGTAAGGTTGATACGGGGCGTTTTTGGCCAGATACTCGGCCGTTACATCTGCAAGATCCGGGCCGAAATCATAGGCGTTTTTGTCATCGCCTTCGAACATCTTGTACCCGTCACCGCCATTGCGCACGTAGTTGTTGGTCACGACGAGGTAGGTCTTGTTCGGGTCAATCGGTACATAGCCGTCGCCTTCAGCGACCATCACGTCACTGATGCGCCCTTCATTCGGCGCGACGCTGGGATCCCAGGTAAAACTCAGCCCCGCAACTTGGGGGAACCGGCCTTTCACCTCTTCCACCTGACTTACACCGTTTTCAAGCGCGTCAATAACGGTCTGCCCGGTGATCTCAAAAGTAGACAGCGTGTTCTGGAAGGGCAGCACGGTCAGCACTTCGCCCATGGTCACTTCGCCTTCGTCAATCGACGCGCGCAGACCGCCAGAATTCGCAATCGCGATCTGAGCGCCCTGATCGGCAACACGCGCCAGCATGGCATCGGCCACAAGGTTACCCATTTCGCATTCCTGTACGCGGCAAACCGCCCGGTCGCCTTCAATCGCGGCGGCTGAGCTGGCAACGACGCGTTGTTTCATTTCTTCGATCGGTGCGCCCATTTCCGCAACGCGCGCGGCGATATCCGCATCGGGCGTAACCGACGCATCCAGCAGGATGGGCTCACCCTCTGCCGAGATCAGGTTGCCGTCGTCATCAAAGGTCAGGGTGATCTCGCCCAGATATTTGGAATAGGCATAGGCCTGAACAACCGGCACATCACCGACCATCATCGGGTATGACCCCGCCGCACCTTCCTGCGTGTTCGAAAGCAGCGTGTGCGAATGGCCACCGACAACAAGATCAAGCCCTGGCACCTGCTCTGCGATCTCCAGATCCTTGGCCAGACCAACATGGTTCAATGCGATGATGATATTGATGCCTTCATCCTGCAAAGCGGCCACATCCGCCTGCAGGCTTTCAATCTCATCCTTGAAAATCACGTCCTTGCCGGGGCTTGACGTTTCAACCGTGTCCGTTGCCAGTGCTGAAATGATGCCGATCTTCTGCCCGCCAACGTCAAGCACCACATGGTTGCCGACCTTGTCCTTCAACTCGGCCGACGATGACAAGTCCAGATTACCCGAGATCACCGGGAAGCTGACAGTGTCGATGAATGCCGCCAGTCCTTCCGGGCCATCGTCGAATTCGTGGTTGCCAACGGCCATAACATCGTAGCCGATGGCCTCCATGAATTCGGCTTCAGCAGCGCCTTTGTAGGTGGTGTAAAAAAGCGATCCCTGGAACGGGTCCCCCGCGTCCAGCAGCAGGACATTCTGATCCGCCAGCGCATCGCGTCGGGCGTCTACCATGGTCTTGAGGCGCGCTACGCCGCCAAAACACTTACCTTCAGCTTCGCCTTCTGCGTCACAGGTCGAGTCGTATTTGTTAATCGACTCGATGCGACTGTGGATGTCGTTTGTGTGCAGAATGGTCAGCTTGAATTCAGCCATCGCCATGCCGGCAGTCAGGCCAAGAATTGCCGCAGATGCCAGGAATCGCGTCAACATATTGAATCTCCCTGTTATAATTTGCAGGGATCGTGCGCCGATGACGCCGAAGAGTCAAAGAAGAAATCCGGCTTGATTCCAACGCGTACGCGAGGCATCAGGTTCGCATGCTGATTTACAAGATTTTCCGCGCCGATGAATGGGCCGCGTTGCAAGACAAAGGCGCCACCGACGGCGCGCCGATTGATGTGGCGGATGGGTTTGTACACTTCTCAACCGCCGAACAAGCCGCTGAAACGGCAGCCAAACACTTTGCCGGTGTCGATGGGCTGACTTTGCTGGCTTGTGATGCCGATGCCATGGGCGATGACCTGAAATGGGAGGTCTCGCGCGGCGATGCCCTGTTCCCGCATCTCTATCGTCAGATCCGCATGAGCGATGTTGTCTGGTCCCGCCCGCTGCCCTTTGACGGCACCGCGCACCAGTTTCCCGAGGACATGGAATGACACTCTTTGTCGACCCCGATCGTGACCAGTTCGAGGCGTTCAAAGACTTGGATCGCGACCGGCCGATTGAAATGCTCAACCTGGTAAAGTTTCGGGCCAAGGCACAGTATCCAACCGCGCATGAATTGGCGGATGCAGCGCTGACCGGGGCGCAAGCTTACAAGCGATACGGGTCTGAAACCGCTCCTATCGTTGAGCGTATTGGGGCAAGCATCCTCTGGCGCGGGGTTTTTGAAACGACCCTGATCGGCCCGGCGGATGAAGTGTGGGATGCCGTTTTCATTGCGCGCTATCCGACGGCCCATGCGTTTCTTGAAATGGTCACCGACCCGATCTATCGGGCGGCGGTGGTCCATCGCCAGGCGGCGGTGGAAACCTCGCGCCTGATCCGGTGTGGAGCAAGCGAAGGCGGGAAAGCGTTCGGATGAAACTGATTGAACAACTGGGGCTTGCCGCGCTGCACCGCATGGACCCCGAGGCGGCGCACGGAATGTCGATCAAGGCGTTGAAGTCCGGGCTGACACCCGCACCGGGACCCGTGACAACACCGCGTCTGAAAACCAGCGTTGCTGGGCTGGACCTGCCGAACCCCGTCGGACTGGCCGCAGGGTTCGACAAGAATGGCGAGGTCTTAAAGCCACTGTCACGCGCCGGGTTCGGCTTTATCGAGGTTGGTGCCGTCACGCCGCGCCCACAACCGGGAAACCCCAAACCGCGCCTGTTTCGCCTGACCGAAGACAAGGCCGCCATCAACCGCTTTGGCTTCAACAATGAAGGCATGGAGGTGATGGCCAAACGGCTGGCAGAGCGGCCCAAGGATGCAGTAATTGGCCTGAACCTGGGGGCCAACAAAGACAGTGAAGACCGCGCCGGCGATTTTGTCAAAGTGCTGGCCCATTGTGCCGAACATCTGGATTTCGCCACCGTCAATGTTTCGTCCCCAAACACGGAAAAACTGCGGGATTTGCAGGGCAAAGCCGCTCTCACCGCGTTGTTGAGCGGTGTGATTGAGACCCGGGATGCGCTGCCGCGTCCGTTGCCGGTCTTCCTGAAAATCGCACCGGATCTGACCGAAGCAGAATTGCAGGACATCGCCGAGGTCGCACGCGAAACCCGTGTGGATGCCGTGATCGCCACCAACACCACCCTGTCCCGCGACGGCTTGCGCAGCGCGCACAAGGACGAGGCCGGTGGATTGTCGGGCGCGCCGCTGTTCGAAAAATCCACTCGCGTTCTGGCTCGGCTTAGTCAGATGACCGGCGGTGGCATCCCGCTGATCGGCGTCGGTGGCATCAGCAACGCAGAGCAGGCCTATGCCAAAATCTGCGCCGGGGCGTCGGCTGTACAGTTCTACACGGCGATGGTTTATGGCGGCATTTCTCTGGCGGCTGACATTGCCAAAGGGCTGGACGATCTGCTGGCTCGCGATGGTTTTGACAACGTATCTCAGGCTGTGGGCAGCAAACGAGAGGATTGGTTATGATCGAATACTGGCACAACCCCCGTTGTTCCAAATCGCGCGCCGGGCTTGCGCTGTTGGAGGAGAATGGCGCGCAGATCACTCTGCGAAAGTATCTTGAAGACGCGCCTTCAGTGGAAGAATTGCGTGCAGCCCTGTCCGCCCTGGGGCTGTCGCCCATTGAAATGATGCGCACCGGTGAAAAACGGTTCAAGGAATTGGAGCTGAGCAAAACCGCGCCGGACGACGAGTTGATCCGGGCGATGGCCGAAAACCCGATCCTGATCGAACGCTCGCTTGCGATTGCCGGTGATAAAGCCGCTATCGGGCGTCCACCTGAGAACCTGTTGACGCTGCTTTAGGCCACCTGCGCCTCGAGCCTCGGGTAACGCCAACCCATTGTCACGCCACGTGCGATGTTGAGAACCATCAACGCGGCCCACAAACCGTGGTTGCCAAAGCTCGGCACCAGTATGAACAGCGCAACCACGTAGATCGCCACCGACTGTATCATCGCGTTGCGCATGGCACGGGTCCAGGTGGCACCGATGTAGATGCCGTCGAACATCCAGCTTGCCACCCCGACCACCGGCGCAAGCACAGCCCAGAAAAGATACTCGCGCCCGGCCTCGCGCACCTCAGGTGATGTTGACATGAGGTCGATCAGCGCAGGACCGGCTACAAAGAAAACGGCTCCCAACAAAAGCGCGCCACCTACGCCCCACTGCGAGGCCATGACAGAGGCGCGGCGCACCTGATACCGGTCTCGGGCACCAACCGCACCCCCAACCAACGCTTCGGCGGAAAAGGCAAATCCATCCAGTGCGAAGGCTGTGATTTCAAGAAATTGAAGCAACACCTGATTGGCGGCCAGATTGACATCGCCTAGATCAGAGCCGACGAAAAGAAAGGTCGTGAAGGACCCCGTCAACAGAACCGAGCGGATCATGATATCGCCGTTGACCTGCAACATACGGCGCAGCCTGTCAGCATCAAAAATGCGAGCCCAGTCACGCCAAATTCCATTCTCGAACCCGTCCCGACACAGCCATAGACCCAAGGCCAAACCGGTCCATTCTGCGATCAGCGTGGCAACGGCCACACCTTCGACACCCCAGCCAAGGCCAAGTACGAACCACAGGTCCAAAACGATATTCAACCCGTTCATCCAGATCTGCAGGATGAACACTCCGCGCGTGCGCTCAACGGCAATCAGCCAGCCAGTCACCGCATAAAGCGCAATGGTGGCCGGTGCCCCCCAGATGCGAATCTCCAGATAGGACCGGGTCAGGGTTTCGACCTCGGGACTGGCCGGGGAAAGGGCGAACGCACCCGCGAAAACAGCCACTTGGGTGAGGATAAAGAACAGCCCTGCCGCCCCGCCAAGCATCAGGCCGCGCATCAGCAGCGCCCGGGTTTCAGCAGTGTCACCGGCACCGCGCGCCTGTGCCGCCATCCCGGTGGTTCCCATCCGCAGGAAACCGAAGATCCAATAGATGGTCGACAGGATTACAGCGCCGATTCCGACCGCTCCGATCGGCGCCGCCTCTCCCATTTGACCAACGACACCCGTATCCACCGCCCCAAGAATCGGAACTGTGGCGTTCGACAGCACGATCGGCACCGCAATCTTCAGCACCCGCCTATGCGTGATGGGCACCGAGGCGTCTTGCATGGTCAGCCCTTATCTCTGGGTGGTTGCGGCATCAGGAAGTGGCCAGACGCCTGCGCAAACAGTTTCGCATGATTGTCCTGCCAGGCTTCGACCCGGACCGAGGCGTAGCGCCGCCCTGATCGGCTGACAAAAGCCCGCGCATACGCGTCCCGCGGCAGGCCTGAACGTAGGTAATCCACCGTAAAGTCGATTGTCTTGGGAAAGCGGATGCTCGGGTCGGTCACAATGGCCTCACCGTCGATCTCACCACTTTCGATGCGCGGGAACATATGCTCCCAGCTGAGGGTGATGACGGCGGTCACTTCAAGGAAAGCCGCCGTCACCCCGCCATGTATCGCAGGAAGAAACGGGTTGCCGATCAGCTTGTCATCAAAGTTCAGAACACCAGTCAGTTCATCCCCGCGCCGGTCGAAGCTGATATTGAGAAAGCGGATGTAAGGCACGCCATCAACCAGCGCGCGCAACGCCGCATCGCGCCGTCGCTTGACCACCTGCATCGGTTCAGGACGAGGTCTTGCCATGTTACTTTCCTTCAACCGTGAATGACCCGGCAGCAGTGGCCACCGGTAGTTCCGTGTCGTTGTCCATTGCCGTCGCCCGTACAAACGCCACGTTCCGCGTGATGTGATAGCAGACGGCGTGCGCTGTAACAGTCTGACCCGGCGTCGCCGCGCGCATGTAGTCGATACGCAGATCAATGGTCGCTGTCCCTCCGGGTGCAGAAGGATGGCTCATTACTGCCGCGCCGCAACACGTATCGAGTATCGTGGATATCGCCCCACCGTGAATCACGCCGGTACGGGGATCTCCGATCAGATCCTCGTTGTACGGCAATGTGATCACTGCCTCGCCCTCACCGATTTGCGTGAGCGTCAGGTTCAATGCCCGCGCATGGGGGATCGCCTCGATAAACTGGCGGGCTAAAACTGTCTTATCGACCATGAGATTTGCGTCCTGTTCTCTGCCCCTCCTTTATGAGCCGCTGTTTCGGCAAAGGGCAAGCCCACCTGTTGCGCTTGGGATCGGGACCGCCTAGGTTGCTGACAAGGAGATCGGGAATGTCCAACAACCGTTTGTCATTCAAAGAAATGTGCGCCGAGTTCGACGTAACCCCGCGCACCCTGCGCTATTACGAATACATCGAGCTTTTGCAACCGGACCGCGAAGGTCGATCCCGGTTTTATGGCGCACGGGAATGCGCGCGGATGAAGCTGATCATGCGTGGCCGCAAGTTTGGATTCCCTCTGGAAGAGATTCGCCAATGGCTTTTGATCTATGAAGATCAGGGCAATGAGGCACAAATGGCGACCTTTGTCGAAATGGCAGATCGCCAGATGAGCGAGCTTCAGCAGCAGCGCGAGCAACTGGACGAGGCGATGGACGAACTGAAGCGCCTGCGCGACCAGACGGCCAAATCGCTGCAATAACGGCCCCTCCAGCTTCGCTATATTCAAACCAGTTTACCCGTTTTTGACGGGCCGAGTGCGCGATGCTCGTTCTATTGAAACCGTTCTTTGGGGGCGGTTTCTGTTGACGCCACGGAAAGAAAATTGCGCCACAGCGTGCTTACGTGACCGGATGTTACGTCAATTTTGAAGTGACGCAGCGTCTGAATTACGTAAACGTCACTCTCGTGTTGTAAAGCGCGTATCAACTGCGCAACTCATATCTCAATGACGCCAGTGACGAGAGTACGACCAATGACCGAAGATGTGATGACCATCCGCGAAATGTGCGAGACCTATGATGTCACGCCACGCACTTTGCGGTTCTATGAGGCCAAGGAACTTCTGTTCCCGATCCGTGAAGGCCAGAAACGTCTGTTCACCAAGCGTGATCGGGCGCGGCTCAAACTGATCCTGCGCGGCAAACGGTTCGGGTTCAGCCTGGAAGAAATTCGACAGCTGCTGGATCTGTACCATGTTGGCGACCAACAGGTCACCCAGATGACCCGCACCTATGAAATCGCGTGCGAGCGTCTGGCGGACATGGAATCACGCCGCGAAGAACTGACGCAAGCCATCGACGATCTGAAAGAGCAGTTGCGCTGGGGCGAGAAAGTTATCGCCTCGATGAAACAGGAAAAGAAGGCGGCTGAATAAACCCGCCTCCGGACATATGAATTAAGGGAGCTTCACATGCCCGTCTACAACGCGCCAACCAAAGACATGCAGTTCATACTGCACGACGTTCTGAAAGTCTCGCAGTCGGGTATTCCCGGCTATAATGAACTGGAGGCCGAATTTACCGGCGCGGTTCTGGAAGAAGCCGGAAAAGTCGCCACCAATGTTTTACACCCGCTGAACGTCGTGGGCGACACCGAAGGGTGTCGGTTGGAAAACGGTATTGTGTACACTCCCACAGGCTTCAAATACGCCTTCGAGCAGATGAAAGAAGGTGGCTGGACTGGCCTCGACATGCCGGAAGAGTATGGTGGCCAGAACATGCCCTACGTCATGGGCACTGCGGTTGGCGAGATGTTTTCGGGCTCCAATCAGGCGTTCACGATGTATCAGGGTCTGACACACGGCGCGGCCTCGGCCATTCTGGCACACGGAACTGACGAGCAGAAGAACAAATACCTGCCGAACATGGTCAGCTGTGAATGGACCGGCACCATGAACCTGACCGAGCCCCATTGCGGCACCGATCTGGGCCTGATGCGCACCAAGGCGGAACCGCAGGACGACGGCAGTTACAAGATTTCCGGTCAGAAAATCTTTATCTCGGCTGGCGATCACGACATGGCCGACAACATCATTCATCTGGTTCTGGCCAAGATCCCCGGCGGCCCCGAGGGCATCAAAGGTGTGTCTCTGTTCATCGTGCCCAAGTTCATCGTCAATGAAGACGGCACGCCGGGTGAACGCAACGGTGTCTCGGTCGGCAAGATCGAAGAAAAGATGGGCATCCACGGCAACTCGACCTGCGTCATGAACTATGACGAAGCCACCGGCTGGCTGCTGGGTGAAGAGCACAAAGGCATGCGCGCCATGTTCACCATGATGAACGAAGCGCGTCTGGGCGTAGGGATGCAAGGCCTGTCTCAGGCCGAGGCTGCGTACCAGAACGCTCTGGAATACGCCAAGGACCGCTTGCAAGGTCGCGACGTGACCGGGGTAAAGAACCCGGATGGCCCCGCCGATCCGTTGATCGTGCACCCGGATATCCGCCGCAACCTGATGGATCAGAAAAGTTTCACCGAGGGCGCACGCGCGTTCATCCTGTGGGGCGCGACCATGATCGACAAGGCGCACCGCTCGGGTGACAAGGACGCGGACGGGCTGATCTCGCTGCTGACCCCGGTCATCAAAGGCTTCCTGACGGATGAAGGCTACGACATGACCGTGCAGGCACAGCAGGTCTATGGCGGCCATGGCTACATCGAAGAATGGGGCATGTCGCAATACACACGCGATGCCCGGATCGCGATGATCTACGAAGGTGCAAACGGCGTTCAGGCGCTGGACCTTGTGGGCCGCAAGCTGGCGCAGGATGGCGGCAAGCACGTCATGGCCTTCTTTGAGATGGTCAAATCCTTCTGCAAGGAAAATGGTGGTAAAGACGAAGCCTACGACAAGGCCTTTGTCGAACCGCTGAAAGCCGCGTCCAAAGACCTGCAAGCGGCTGGCATGTACTTCATGCAGGAAGGCATGAAGAACCCGAACAACGCACTGTCAGGCTCTTATGACTTCATGCACATGTTCGGTCATGTCTGCCTGGGCCTGATGTGGGCGCAGATGGCCATGGCCGCTCAGGAAGCTCTGGACGGTGGTGCCTCGGATAAAGAGTTCTATGAGACCAAGATCAACACCGGCCGCTTCTACATGGCCCGCCGCCTGCCCGCGACCGCGATGCACCTGTCGCGCATCCAGACGGGCGCGGACACGGTGATGGCTCTGGACGCGGCGAACTTCTGATCTCAATCTGGTTCCGGGCGCTTTCGCCCGGACCCCGTTCCAGGAGGACATAGCATGCCGAAACGTTTCCGCCTGACCCGCCGCTTTCCGGTTGCCATGACCGAGGATGGCTATCGCAGGCTCAAAGGATTTGCCCGAGAGGCAGGCCTGGACGAAGGCGAGGCGCTGTCCTTTCTGTTCGAGAACTTCAACAGCGTGATTGATGAGGAGAACCTGACCCACCGCCTGCGCATCTTCAATTCCGAACTTGAGGCCCGAAAGCGGTGACCGATGCACGCCATCAGTTCACCTGCACTTGCCGCACGTTCGGACGCCTCCGGCGGGAGTATTTTTGAAAAGATGAAGGCATGATGCGCCCCTGCCACCGGGCCCACTCGCCATCAGGACAGGGAAGACTTCACCTTTTGCGGTTATCGGCTCTCCAGCCTGTACCGCGTGATCAGGAAAACAAGCCAAGGTTGATTTATGGTTAACGACCGAACTTCATCTTTTTACAAATACTCAATTCCGACCTGACCACACACGCCTTGGGAGGGGCGATTAAATGACCATCAAACTGCATTGTTTTGGCGAAAGCGGAAACAGCTACAAAGCGGCACTCGCGCTCGAGATGTCCGGGTTGGAGTGGGAGCCGGTTTTTGTCGACTTCTTCAACGGTGTGACCCGCACACCTGAATACCGCGCCGAAGTGAATGAAATGGGCGAAGCGCCTGTTCTGATCGACGGCGATTTCCGCACCAGCCAGTCCGGCGCTATTCAGGCTTATGTGACCGAGAAGTCCGGCAAGTTTGGCGGCAAGAGCCACGAGGAAAACTACGACATTCTGCGTTGGGTATTGTGGGATAATCACAAGCTCAGCTCGATGGCTGGCCTGACCCGGTTCCTGATCAATTTCCTCCCCGAACAGCACCGCAACCCCGATGTAATCGCCTTCAATCAAGGGCGATTGAAGGCCGCGTATCAGGTGTTGAATGACCATTTGAACGGTCGCGACTGGATCGTTGGTAGCGGCGTCACCAATGCCGACATCAGCTGTTGCGGCTACCTCTATTACCCAGAACCATTCGGCTTTGACCGCGCCGACTGGCCCCATATCGACGCCTGGCTGACTCGCCTGTCCGAGCAGCCCGGCTGGAAACACCCCTATGACCTGATGCCCGGCAACCCGTCGGATCGAGCTTGAGGAGAAGACCCATGACCGAAGCCTATATCTATGACGCGCTGCGCACGCCGCGCGGTAAGGGCCGCAAGGATGGCAGCCTGCACGAAGTAACCTCGGTGCGCCTGTCCGCCCTGACCCTGAACGCGATGAAAGAGCGCAACAACCTCGAAGGTCACGCCGTAGAAGACGTGATCTGGGGCAACGTCACGCAGGTGATGGAGCAAGGCGGCTGTCTGGCGCGTTCGGCCGTTCTGGCCTCGGACCTCGACCAGTCGATCCCCGGTCTAGCGATCAACCGGTTCTGCGCCTCTGGAATGGAGGCAGTGAACCTGGCGGCCAACCAGGTCAAAGGTGGTGCGGGCGAGGCTTACATCGCCGGTGGTGTCGAGATGATGGGCCGTGTTGCGATGGGCAGCGATGGCGCGGCGATTGCCGTTGACCCCTCGCTGGCGATGGAGACCTATTTCGTACCTCAGGGCATCTCGGCCGACATTATTGCGACCGAGTATGGTTTCTCGCGCGATGACGCGGACGCGCTTGCCGTTGAATCGCAGAAACGCGCCGCGGCCGCTTGGGAAGATAACCGCTTTGAAAAATCAGTTATTACCATCAAGGACCAGAACGGCCTGACCATTCTGGACCGCGACGAATACATGCGACCCGGCACCGATATGCAGAGCCTGGGTGCGCTGAACCCGTCGTTTCAGATGATGGGCGAGCAAATGCCGGGCTTCGACAAGGTGGCGATGATCAAATACCCGCATCTTGAGCGGATCAACCACATTCACCACGCCGGCAACAGCTCGGGCATCGTGGACGGTGCGGCGGCTGTTCTGATCGGCAACAAGGAATTCGGTGAGAAATACGGCCTGAAACCACGCGCCCGCATCAAGGCAACCGCCAAAATCGGCACCGATCCGACCATCATGCTGACCGGCCCGGTTCCGGTGACCGAGAAAATCCTGACCGACAATGGCATGAAGATCAGCGATCTGGATCTTTTCGAGGTGAACGAAGCCTTCGCCTCGGTCGTGCTGCGGTTCCAGCAGGCGTTCGATGTGGACCCGGCGCTGGTGAACGTCAACGGCGGCTCGATCGCGATGGGTCACCCGCTGGGCGCAACCGGTGCGATGATCATCGGCACGCTGTTGGATGAGCTGGAGCGGCAGGACAAGGAAACCGGTCTGGCCACGCTTTGCATTGCGTCCGGCATGGGTGCGGCAACCATTATCGAGCGGGTCTGATGCCCAAGCTGGATCTCTCTCAGATCCCGTTCAAGGGAGGCTCGTCCTATCCCGGCAAGCTGGCCGAGGCGACCGCAGGTCGTTTCGTGCAGCGTCTGGGTGATGCAGGCGGGCTGTCCCAATACGGGGTCAACATCGTACGGCTCGAGCCGCAGGGCGTGTCCTCGCTGCGCCATTACCACATGGAGCAGGACGAGTTTGCCATCATGCTCAGCGGCACCTGCGTACTGATCGATGACGATGGTGAGCATGAGATGCAGCCCGGTGACTGCGCCGCTTGGCCAGCAGGTGAAGCCAACGGCCATCACCTTGTGAACAAAACCGATGCGCCCGCGACCTTTCTGGTGGTGGGCACACGGACCCCGACCGAGACCGGCTATTACAGCGACATAGACATGATGGTGAAGGATGATGAGAACGGATTCTCTTTCACCCGCAAGGATGGCAGCCCGCTGACGGCTGACCAGATTGGAGATGACAATGACTGATTTCACTCTGACCAAAGACGCGGACGGCGTCGCCTTCGTGACCTGGGACGCCCAGGGCAAATCCATGAACGTGCTGACCCGCGAGGCCTTTCAGGAGGTCAGCCAACTGATCGATCAGGCCCTGAATGATGATGAGATCAAAGGGATCGTCATTACCTCGGGCAAAGAAGGGTCTTTTGCAGGCGGTATGGACCTGAACACACTGGCCACTATCCGTCAGGAAGCGGGTGATGAACCGGCGCAGGCGCTGTTCGACTTCGTCATGGGTGGCCATCACATTCTGCGCAAGCTGGAACTGGCGGGCATGGACCCCAAGACCAAGAAAGGCGGCAAACCGATTGCCTGCGCGATAAACGGCACATGCGCCGGGATCGGGACCGAGATCGCTCTGGCCTGCCATCACCGCGTTATGACCGACAACCCGAAATCCAAGATCGGCCTGCCGGAAATTCTGCTGGGCATCTTCCCCGGTGGCGGTGGCACCATGCGCTACAGCCGCATGGTTGGTGCGATGGCAGCGGCCCCAGTCCTGCTGGAAGGCAAGATGATGGACCCGAAGAAAGCCAAGGGTGCGCAGCTGATCGACGCAGTGTCGGATGATCCGGTTGCAGCCGCGAAAGAATGGGTTCTGAACGCCAAGGATGCCGATCTGGTCAAGCCTTGGGACGCGAAGGGCTATAAAATGCCCGGCGGCGCGCCCTACCACCCCGCCGGCTTCATGACATTCGTGGGCGCAAGCGCGATGGTGAACGGCAAGACCCAAGGTGCCTTCCCGGCCGCCAAAGCCCTACTGAGTTCGATCTACGAAGGTGCGCTGGTCGATTTCGACACCGCTTTGAAAATCGAGGCCCGCTGGTTCACCAACGTCCTGATGAACCCGTCGTCGTCGGCGATGATCCGGTCGCTGTTCCTGAACAAGGAAGCGCTGGAGAAAGGCGCAGTCCGTCCCAAAGATGTACCCGATCAGCGCGTCAAAAAAGTCGGCGTTCTGGGTGCGGGCATGATGGGTGCCGGTATCGCTCTGGTCTCGGCACAAGCGGGGATGGAGGTCGTTCTGATCGACCGAGATCAGGAAGCTGCTGACAAGGGCAAGGCCTATAGCGAAAGCTACATGGACAAGGGCATCAAGCGCGGCAAAGCCACCGCTGAAAAGAAAGAGGCCCTGCTGGCCCGCATCACAGCGACCCCTGATCTGGAGCACCTTAATGGTTGCGATCTGATCATCGAGGCAGTGTTTGAAGACCCCGGCGTCAAGGCCGAGATGACCAAGAAGGTCGAGGCTATCATTCCCGAAGATTGTATCTTTGCCTCGAACACCTCGACCCTGCCGATCACCGAGCTGGCCAAGGCATCCGTGCGTCCGGACCAGTTCATCGGTATCCACTTCTTCTCGCCGGTCGAAAAGATGTTCCTGGTCGAGATCATCAAGGGCAAGGAAACCGGTGATCGCGCGGTGGCCAAAGCGCTGGACTATGTCCGCCAGATCCGCAAGACGCCGATTGTGGTCAACGATGCGCGCTTCTTCTATGCCAACCGCTGCATCATTCCTTACATCAATGAAGGTGTGCGGATGATTGCCGAAGGTGTGAACCCGGTTCTGATCGACAACGCCGCGCGTCAGTTGGGCTTCCCGGTCGGTCCGATCCAGTTGACCGATGAGACCTCGATTGATCTGGGTGCCAAGATCGCCCGTGCGACCAAGGCCGCGATGGGCAACGCCTATCCGGAAAGCCCCTCGGACGATCTGATCTTCTGGATGGAGGAACAGGGCCGTTTGGGCCGCAAGGCGAATGCAGGCTTCTTCGACTATGACGAAAAAGGCAAGCGCGTCGAATACTGGAAGGGTCTGCAAGACAAGTACCCGCATGCCGAAGACCAACCTGACCTGATCGAGGTACAGGAACGTCTGATGTTCGCACAGGTTCTGGAAGCCGTCCGCGCGCTGGAAGAAGGCGTTCTGGAAGACATCCGCGAAGGCGACGTGGGCGCAATCCTCGGCTGGGGCTTTGCGCCATGGTCCGGTGGTCCGCTCAGCTGGCTGGACATCATCGGCACGCCCTACGCGGCCGAGCGTTGCGATCAACTGGCAGAGACATACGGAGAGCGCTTTGCCTGCCCGCCGCTGCTGCGAGAGATGGCAGAAAAAGGTCAGAGCTTTTACGGGCGTTTCAACCCCGCAGCAAAAGCTGCTTAAAACGGTAATGCAGGCGCGTGACATCACGCGCCTGCATCGTTCTTGTCAGTGTTTGGTTAGATCTGCCATTCAGGCCGCAGGAACAGAACCGGCGCGTTTGGACGCCCCGGTCGACCCGGTCGCCTGACCCCAGAGGGCGGTCGGATCGGAAATATCGGATCCTGCGGAATGGGTGCAGGCAGAGCACCCAATGGGTTGGCAAGGGCCGACATATCACCCCTGCTTGCAATCGAATTGACGAGGTCAGTCGCGGACTCTTCATCAGCGACATCATACCGGGGTCCATTGGACGTGCCCCGCATGTTGAACCGGCCCGACGGGCAATAGGCCTGCAAGCCGCCTTCGACAAAGATCACCTGATCATCGTCGAAGAACAGGGAACAGACCTCGAACGACGATCCCGGCGCCTGCGACATCAACCGGCCGGTGCCGTTCAGCAATCGTGCGGGCACCACGGACAAGCCGCTGGCTTCGGCATCAATCTTGGACAAGTTCAGCGCCATGCCCTGCTCGGGCATCAGCCAGACTGGTCGTCCATTATACGCAGCGCGTGCAGGCACAAAAACCGGCAAATACTCTGCGCGGCGTTCGTCGGCTGGAATGACCACGACACTGGTCGAGATGCGGCGCACCTCTTTGAAACCGTGATCCATCGTCCGAACCAGATCGCCAACGACAATCCGCTCAACCGGTTTCAGGCCACTGGTTGTGGCAATCTTTGTACCGTGCAGAAAACCGCCACGACGCGCATTCACCGCGTGGTTCAAATTGGACTGATCAGCCTCAAACGACCGATCGAGATAAACAGAAATACTCGTAACTTCAGACACGTGCCTAACCCCCTTTGGCACAAATTGATTATGTCAAAGAGCTAGCATCAAAAATGAGGCCTGTCTTATTTCGGACATATTTACGCCCAATTTGGGTCGAATCTGCGTGGATTCCGGGGAAGTTTGTAAACACTGGCACAGAAAATTTGGTCTTTTTTGCCAATCCTGAAACGAACGACCTGTGCCGAGACTCCGAATCCTCGCATCTTGCAGGCTGTGCCGCAAAGACTGCATTCACGACCAACCGTCCAGAATTTACGATTGGCGAAACATCAGCCCGCTGTCTGTCAGGTGACCTCTTGCGGCGCGGATGCTCGCCTGCTCCGCCATCCCAGCAACATTCCTGCCGCCGCGATCAGGGCAATACCGGCCACCTGCATGACACCGATGGTCTGCCCCAAAGCCACGAAGGCAAAAAGCGGGCCGAAGATCATGACCGAGTATTCGAATACGGCCACATAAGACGGCTCGCCAACCTGGTAGGCCTTGATGAGCATGAAGACCGCTATCGTCGAACCGATCGCCTGAATAACGATCCACAACACGACAGGACCAATCTCCCACACCCACCCGCGTGTGACAAAGGCGTCTGGTCCATCCGATGTGGCAACAGGCGCGAATGTGAACAAAGTTACGCCAACCGCCCCTGCCAAACCAAGCGTTACCACCATGGCCGCCAGCATCGCGACAGTACTCTCCTGAGAGCAATGCGTGCGCGTCAGGATCGCGCTGAGCGCATAGAAAAACCCGGCCGCGACCGGCACCAGCGTTCGCATGTCAAATTCTGTCGGGTTCGGCTGCAGTACCAGAAGGGTGCCAGAGAACCCGATTACCACCGCCAGAATACGCCAGGGCCCTATCGTTTGCCTAAGCGCAAGCGACGAGATCAGCAGTACAAAAATCGGCGATGTGAACAATCCGGCCAGTGCCTGTGCAATCGGCATCATCGCCAATGACGCAAAGTAGAACAGCATTGCCGTGGTGATTAGTATGCTGCGCAAAATGACTGGCCCCCAACGGCGCGGTCTTAGCCCCCCAAATCCAAGAGCAGCCAAGCAAACAATCAGCGGCAACATCAACAGCGCCCGAGACAGGTGGAACTGCCACAGGCCAACCGTTTCGGCCAGCAAAATCACCACATTGTCGATTACGCCTATAATCGCCATCGCGCCGACCATCAGAACCGAGGCCAGCACAGGGGATGACTTTATAGGTTCCTGCATGTTCGCGCCCCAATTGCGATCAAAGATCAGCGGTTTCAATCCTGTTGGGTATCCAGCACAATTCAGAAAGGCTGCGCAACAGGTTTGCGCCCTGTGAATGCACCATGCTATGCTGCGGCAAAACAAATTTCGAGCAGACCTCATCCAGATGACGGCCCTGAAACAGTACCAGCGGATCGAAGCCACCGGTCTGTGGCGCCCCTCGCCCGATGAACAGCGGCGCGAGGTTGTTGTGTCGATTGGCGAAGCCACCCTGACCATTTCCGATTTCAATGACAGGGCCTTGACCCATTGGTCTCTGGCGGCGCTTGAACGGCAGAACCCCGGTGCCTTTCCGGCCATCTTCAATCCTGACGGCGATCCGGATGAGACGCTGGAACTGGGGGAATCCGAAACCACGATGCTTGAAGCGATCGACCGGCTGCAACGCGCCATCGACCGTTCTCGCCCGCACCCCGGGCGCTTGCGCTGGCTGAGTGTCGGAGGCGTTGTTGCCGCCGTTCTGGCCGTATTGCTGCTCTGGCTGCCCAGCGCGTTGCAAAACCACGTTGTCTCGGTTGTGCCTGAGGTTAAACGACATGAGATCGGTGACACGATTCTGCGTCGGATCGAGCGTGTGTCAGGGCAGGCCTGTACCTCTCGGGATGCGCAGGCTTCGCTGGAACGGCTGGCCCGGCGTACGGGCGTACGGCAGATCATCATTCTGCCTGCAGGCGTGCAAGACAGCCTTAGCCTGCCCGGCGGTACCGTTCTGCTAAGCCGTGCGCTGGTTGAGGATCACGAAGACCCAGCCGTTGCGGCGGGATACGTTATCGCAGAGCGAGCACGCGCCGCACTAAAGGACCCGCTGGATGACTTGCTGGACAGAACCGGAGCGTCCTCGGCCTTTCGGCTGCTGACCACCGGCGGTCTGACGCCCGAGATCATCGACACCTATACCGAACAGGTGCTGTCACAGCCCCGTCCGTCCATACCGGACGAAGACTTGCTGGCAATGTTCTCACAAAGCGCCCTGCCCTCGACTCCGTACGCCTATGCCCGTGACATTACCGGAGAGACAGTATTGAGTCTGATTGAGGCCGATCCCATGGCGGGCCGGACCTTGGAACAGGTATTGCCGGACCGCGATTGGGTTCGGCTGCAGAATATCTGCGGGGAATAAGCCCTATTTGGTGCCGAACATCCGGTCGCCCGCGTCGCCGAGACCCGGCATGATATAGCCCTTCGAATTCAACTCGCGGTCCAGAGATGCGGTGACGATTTTCACATCCGGGTGTGCTTCTTTCATACGCGCGACGCCTTCGGGCGCGGCAAGCAGGCAGAGGAAGCGGATATCCGTTGCACCAGCTTCTTTCAGCAGGTCAATCGCCGCGGCCGAACTGTTACCGGTGGCCAGCATCGGGTCCACGGCGATGACCAAACGGTCTTTCAGGCTCTCAGGTGCCTTGAAGTAATACTGCACGGGTTTCAGCGTTTCTTCGTCGCGATACAGGCCCACGAAACCGACACGTGCCGAAGGAACCAGTTCTAGTACCCCATCCAGCATCCCGTTGCCTGCGCGCAGAATCGACACCAGCGCCATCTTCTTGCCCGCCAGAATGGGGGCATCCATCTCTTCCATCGGTGTTTCGATATGGCGCGTGGTCATTGGAATTTCACGCGTGACCTCATAGGCCAGAAGCAGAGTGATTTCGCGCAGCAATTGCCGGAACACGGCGGTCGAGGTGCCTTTGTCCCGCATGAGCGTCAGTTTGTGCTGCACCAGCGGGTGATCGACGACGGTCAGGTGTTCGCTCATGTTGTCTCCAGTCTTTTCTTGACCCGCGCGCGGGTGTCTTCATCGCAAAAGGCCGCGTTCAGGGCCATTTCATTCAATGCTGCAAAATCTTCGGCCTCCCAGCCGAAGGCCGCGTTCAACATCTCATATTCCCGCCGCATGGTCGTGTGAAAAAACGGGGGATCGTCCGTGGAGACCGTGACCTTAACACCCGCATCGCGCAAGCGCGCGATAGGATGTGCAGCGAAATCCGGGAAAAGGCCCAGAACCACGTTCGATCCGGGGCAGACTTCAAGAGTGATTTCTCGGTCAACCAGTTCGCGAACAAGGTCCGCGTCTTCGATGGCGCGGACGCCATGCCCGATACGCTCAACCCCCAGATCGCGCAGGGCATCGCGTACGCTCTCAGGGCCACCGAATTCACCAGCATGTGTGGTCAGACGCAGCCCGGCTTCGCGCGCGCAGTCGAAGGCCCATCTGAAGTCACCCTGTGTTCCAACGGACTCATTTCCACCCATGCCGAATCCGGTGATCCAGTCGCCCGCGGTCTCTGCCGCGCAATGGGCGCTGCGCTTGGCTTGTTCGGGGCCGAAATGACGGACACAGGTGATTACGCCGCGCAGGGTAATATCGAACTTGCGCTCGGCCTCGTCTGCGGCGTCCTGAATGGCATTCAGATAATCGCGCCATGCGTGCAGATCACCGCCTCCGCAGAAATCCGGGCTTAGGAAAGTCTCGGAATAGACCACGCCGTTTTCAGCGCTTTCCTCCAAAATGGCCAAGGTGAGCCTGCGAAAATCTTCGGGCGTTTTCAGGACTTCACAAGCGGCTTCGTAGACGCTCAGGAAATGCGCGAAATCGCGAAAATCATATGACCCATCGGGTTTGAAGATACCGCTAAGGTCCACGCGCTTTTCATGCGCGAGTTGACGGATGAAGGCCGGAGGAGCTGCACCCTCGTGATGCAGGTGCAGTTCGATTTTGGGCAGGTCGGCGACGCTCATAGAAAGTTCCTTCCCGGTCCTTGCGCCGGAATGTTCAGGTGATGGGCGATGCTGGCGGCGATGTCGGCGAAGTCCACTCGCCCGATCTGTCCCGCACCCCGCCCTGCAACCAGAATCGGCACTTGTTCACGCGTGTGATCCGTTCCGGTCCAGCTGGGGTCATTGCCATGATCGGCGGTTAGCAGCAACAGGTCGCCCGGACGGAGTTTGGCCAGAACCTTCCCGATTTCCCGGTCGAACCACTCCAATGCTCGGGCATAGCCGCTGATGTCGCGACGATGGCCATAGAGACTGTCGAATTCGACGAAATTGGCGAACGTTAGGCTCCCCTCCTCCGTCTCACCCACAAGTTCAGACAGATGCTGCATCAGCCTGGCATCAGTTCCCTTGCGCAGCGTGTCGATACCCTGCATCGAGAAGATGTCGCCGATCTTGCCCACGGCGTGTACATTTCGCCCCGCATCCTGCACCCAATTGGTCAGCACTGGTGCGGGTGGCAAAATGGCATAATCCTTGCGATTGGTTGAGCGTTCGAACCCTGCCTCAGGCGTTCCAACAAAGGGGCGGGCGATGACGCGACCGACTTTCATCTCGTGCAAACGCGGGGCAAGCGCGCGGCACATGTCTAGCAGCCGTTCCAGCCCAAAGCTTTCTTCATGGGCGGCAATCTGAAACACACTGTCGGCAGAGGTGTAGCAGATCGGCCAGCCGGTCCGCATGTGTTCGGCACCCAACTCGGCGATGATCGCTGTGCCCGAAGCGTGGCAATCGCCAAGGATCCCTTCGGTCCCGGCGGCCTCTGCGACGGCACGGCTCAGGTCCTCAGGAAAAGCCGGAACTGTATCAGGGAAATAGTGCCAGTCCCATGGCACAGGCAGGCCGGCCAGTTCCCAGTGGCCCGAGGGCGTGTCCTTGCCGGGTGAGTGCTCACGCGCGCAGCCCCACAGACCAGTGGGTTCGGCGTACAATCCCGGAGTTGCGTCGCCGGATGCCAAGCGCGCTGCCGCGCCCAGACCCAGCGCGTCGAGATGCGGCAGGTTTAATGGGCCGGAGCGCCCCTCTTCCGCTCGCCCTTCGGCGCAAGCCTGCGCAATATGGGCAAGCGTATTCGCCCCAGTATCCGGAACTTTGCCGTTGAAAAACCGGTTGGCATCAGGTGCGCCGCCTATACCGACAGAATCCATGACTACGAGGAAAGCGCGGCTCATAGGCTGATCCTTTCGTGGATCAGATCGGGAATCGTCGGAGCCGTTTCGCTGATGGTGATCGCGCTGAGCACGCATTCCGCACCCCGCCGTGCCGCATCTTCCCGCGCGGCATGGGTCACGGCAATTGGTGAACCTTTGGTCACACGATCCCCCAGCCGGAGAATATCCGAGATCCCAACGGCAGGGTCAATCTCATCGCTTTCGACCTGGCGGCCACCGCCCAGCGCCACCACAGCAAGACCCAAAGCTTCGCCGTTTATAGCAGAAATGAAGCCGTCCTGTGGGGCTGGAATCTCCTGGATGACATTCGCCTCAGGTAGGAACCGTGCCCAGGTTTCGACGAACTGAACGGGGCCACCGACCGCAGCCATCATGCGACCAAATCGTTCTGCAGCTCGACCGTCACGGATGATTTCAGCGATCTGTTCGCGCCCTTCGTCAACCGACGCGCACATGCCTGCGTCGTTAAGCAGGACACCGCCCAGTTCAGCCGAGATGTCCGCCAGCGGCGAGGGTTGCGACCGGGTCAGGGCTTTCATCACCTCTGCGATTTCCAACGCATTACCCAGCGCCGGGGCCAAAGGCTGATTCATATCCGTAATCACCGCGGATGTCCGGCACCCTGCGGCGTTCGCAGTCTCGGTCAATGCTGTGGCCAGCTTTTGGGCATCCTCCATCGTCTTCATGAAGGCACCGCTGCCGACCTTGACGTCAAGAACCAGCGCGTCCGGGCTGGCCGCCAGTTTCTTGGACAGGATCGATGCCGTTATCAGGTCCAGACTTTCGACTGTCGCGGTCACGTCCCGCACCGCATAAAGCCGCTTGTCCGCCGGTGCGATCTGACCCGTCGCCCCAACGATGGCCGCGCCGGTTTCACGCAAAATCTGCGCAAGGCGGTCCTGCCCGATCTGCGTACTGACACCCGGTATCGCCTCGAGCTTGTCCAGCGTTCCGCCAGTGTGCCCCAACCCACGGCCCGAAATCATCGGAACGTATGCGCCATATTCAGCCAATGCCGGAGCAAGTACCAGACTAACGCTGTCCCCGACCCCTCCGGTCGAGTGTTTGTCAATCACGGGTCCATCCACGTCCCAAGTAAGAACGTCACCGCTGTCGCGCATCGCAACTGTCAAATCCGCACGCCCTTGAGAGCCCAATCCGCCCATACAGACAGCCATGGCAAAGGCACCGGCCTGCGCATCACTGACGCTGCTATCCGCCAGCCCTTGCGCGAACCAGATCAGTTCCTCGCGGCCCGGCACCTCTTGTCTGCGCAGTTTTGCAATGATCGAACGGGCGTCCATGTGGTCAGACATCCTCCATGTGAGAGGCATCGAACGCGCCTGGCAGCAAATCACCGATCGTCGTCTCGAACTCTGCACCGTCCACAGTCGCCAGCGTGACTTTAACATCGCGCTTACCGAACTCGGCAAGTTTCTGACGACACCCTCCGCATGGTGGAACCGGTTGCGAGCTGGATGCGACAACGTAGACCTCGGTCAGTTCCTGCTCGCCTGCGGCCACCATCGCTGCAATCGCTCCGGCCTCGGCACAGGTGCCTTCGGGGTATGCGACATTCTCAACGTTGCAGCCGGAATACACCTGACCCGAAGAAGATCGCAGTGCCGCGCCAACCTTGAAGTTCGAATAAGGCGCATAGGCGTTTTCCCGGACGGACAAGGCAGCGTCTTTCAGCGACATGGCGATTCCCCATTTTTGATCATCTGGTCAGAAATTCGCACCGTAATGCATAAAGGCAGGGGAATTGAAGCCCCCGACCCATGTTTTTCGGTCAGCCCAGCGTTGTGTTGAAGGTACCGGGCAAGGTGACTTCCAGCAACTCGACGGTGTCGGACGGAGCGGACAACCGCGTGCGCATCCCCGGAGGGATGACGAAGGCATCCCCTTGCTCCAGCCGATAGGGCTCGCGGCCTTCACCTTCCAATGTCACCTCACCGTCCATCACGAAAGTAAAGTGGATATCCGTGTCATGGCTGGCCCATTCCGGATCGCCCTGCCCCTTGCGCACGACCTGAACACCGGCGACTCCCTTGGTGTTCTCAGCAATCGTCGTGTCGCGGCAGATGTACCCCGGCAAGCGGAACGGCACCCATTCTGCGTCTTTGGCCTGATTGTAGACAAAGCGTTGCCCTTGCCATTCCCTCTCCGGGCGGAAATGCGGCGTGGGCAGTTGCATGTCGTGATCGATTTCCGTGACATGCTCAGCCGGTACACCGATTTCTATGACCTGCACATTATCTGACGCTTCCAAGACGCGGTGTCGAATTTCCGGAGGCTGGATGAAGCAATCCCCAGCTGTCAGACGCAGTTTCTCGCCCTGATCTTCATAAACGACATCCACCCAACCATAGATGCAGAAGATCAGCTGAAACCCGACCTTGTGAAAATGCACCATGTCCGGAACCGGACCGCCATCGGGAATGCGGATATGGCTGGCTATGATCGACCCGCCCAGCCGGTCCGGCACCAGATCGCGATAGTGCATACCAGCGCGCCCGATGATCCAAGGCGCCTGATCCTTGAGCCTGCGCACCACGTAGGAATGCACCGTTTCAGGCATCACGAGCGGCGGGTTCCGCTCTTCAATCTCGACCCGGGTGCCGTTTGGCGCGACAAGAACACGTTGACCGTCGGCAAAACCGTTCGGGTCATCCGTCAGGATGCGCAATGTTCCGGGGCTTTCCGGCGCGTCCTTTTCGATGCGCAACCGCAGACCATGTCCTGAAAACACCGCAACGCGCGGATCGTCTGCGGGATAGATCATGTCCATCTTCATCCCCAACGTCTTTGTATAAAAAGGGATGTCGTCCCGAAGTTCTTGAGTGGGCAGGCGAAATTCAGCGTATATCCGCGATGGATCGGATGTCTCGGTCATAAGTTTTCTCGTCGGACTGTGATTTTGACCATCCGATCAGAACCGGCGCCAAAATGCCAATCGAAAAGAACATCCAAGGCGTTTCTTCCAGCACGAAATGCCGCGTTTCCTTTACTGTCTGCAAAGTTGCGCCGTTCAGTCCGGTGAATTCTTTCAAATGCTGCACAATGAAAGCCCGACATTCGACGGACCTTCCGTCAATGGCATGAGGCGCGCAAATCCAATTTCGGCCACAGGGCATTAGAACATGCCGGCGGCCCGATCATCTGTCTTGTCAGTCCTGACTGCTTCGTTCTGACTGAGAGGTGTTGGCTTTCAAAACGTTGATCAGATGAAAACATTCATGTCAGACTTCAACTCACCCGCTGTTCACACCTGCGACAAACGGCAAAGTTACGTGACGTAGCCAAGCTGGAAAAATTAGTTTAACGTTAAATCAAATTTTCAGAGGGAGCTGAAAAAGCAATGTCGGACACCCCAAGCCTGCGACAGGCCGCGCTTGACTATCACGCCCACCCCAAACCCGGAAAACTTGAGATCAAGGCCACCAAACCGATGGCCAACGGTCGCGATCTGGCGCGCGCTTATTCCCCCGGGGTGGCAGAGGCCAGCCTTGAGATCAAAGCCGATGCCGCAAATGCTGAAAAGTACACAGCGCGCGGCAACCTTGTGGCTGTGGTGTCCAACGGCACCGCCGTTCTGGGTCTGGGCAATATCGGGGCACTTGCGTCAAAGCCCGTGATGGAAGGTAAAGCCGTTCTGTTCAAAAAATTCGCCGGCATTGATTGCTTCGACATCGAAGTCGATCAACCCGACCCCGAAAAGCTGGCGGATATCGTGTGCGCTCTGGAACCAACATTTGGGGCAATCAACCTGGAAGATATCAAAGCTCCGGATTGTTTTGTTGTCGAAAAACTCTGCCGCGAGCGTATGGGCATCCCGGTTTTCCATGACGACCAGCACGGCACCGCAATTGTCGTTGGTGCCGCTGCCAAGAACGCGCTGCACGTGGCCGGGAAGTCATTTGAAGACATCAAGGTGGTGTCAACAGGCGGCGGGGCGGCCGGGATTGCCTGTCTGAATATGCTGGTGAAATTGGGGGTGAAGCGCGAGAACATTTGGCTCTGCGACATTCACGGGCTTGTCTACGAAGGACGCGCCGAAGACATGAACCCGCACAAATCCCAGTTTGAACAGAAATCGGATTTGCGGACCTTGGACGATGTGATCGGCGACGCGGATCTGTTTCTGGGCCTGAGCGGCCCGAATGTCTTGAAACCCGAGATGGTCAAGAAGATGGCCGAGCGCCCAATTATCTTTGCACTGGCCAACCCGACGCCTGAAATCTCGCCTCAGGCCGTACGCGAGGTTGCCCCGGATGCGCTCATTGCCACGGGTCGCAGCGATTTTCCCAATCAGGTCAACAACGTCTTGTGTTTCCCCTTCATCTTCCGGGGGGCTCTGGATGTCGGTGCGACCGAGATCAATGATGCGATGCAGATTGCCTGCGTTGACGGTATCGCGGAAATGGCACGTGCAACCACAAGCGCCGAGGCCGCAGCCGCTTATAAGGGCGAACAACTGACTTTTGGGCCGGAATACCTGATTCCGAAACCCTTTGACCCGCGTCTCGTGGGCGTGGTGTCATCGTCGGTTGCCAAGGCCGCCATGGACAGCGGTGTCGCAAAGCGCCCCATTGAGGACCTAGAAGCCTACAAGGAACAGCTAAACCAGACTGTCTTCAAGTCTGCCCTGCTGATGCGCCCCGTATTCGAGGCCGCCGCCGTCGCATCCCGCCGCATCGTTTTTGCAGAAGGCGAAGATGAAAGAGTGCTGCGGGCCGCGCAAGCCATCCTCGAAGAAACGACCGAGACGCCAATCCTGATTGGACGACCCGAGGTGATCGAAGCTCGATGCGAAAAGCTGGGGCTGACCATTCGTCCGGGCGCGGATTGCCAGATTGTGAACCCGGAGAACGACCCCCGTTATTACGACTATTGGAACTCGTATCACCAGATCATGCAGCGCCAAGGTGTGACCCCTGATTTGGCCAAGGCAATTATGCGCACCAATACAACCGCCATCGGCGCAATCATGGTGCATCGTGGAGAAGCAGACAGCATGATCTGCGGCACGTTTGGCGAATATCGCTGGCACCTGAACTATGTTGAACAGGTTCTGGATGATGGTGATCTACGCCCTCATGGCGCCTTGTCCCTGATGATTTTGGAAGACGGCCCTTTGTTTATCGCCGACACGCATGTCCGGCAATTACCTACACCCGAAGAACTCGCCGAATCGACGATTGGCGCCGCGCGACATGTCCGTCGGTTTGGCATTGAGCCAAAGATCGCATTCTGTTCGCAATCGCAATTCGGAAATCAGGCCGAGGGATCGGGCAAACGGTTGCGTGCCGCGCTGGAAATCCTGGACCAGAAGCCGCGTGACTTTGTCTATGAAGGCGAGATGAACCTGGATGCCGCTCTGGATTCCGACCTCCGGGCGCGGATTTTCCCGGCATCACGCCTGAAGGGCGCAGCAAACGTGCTGATCTTTGCTCATGCGGATGCGGCCAGCGGCGTGCGCAATATCCTGAAAATGAAAGCGGACGGGATCGAAGTTGGCCCCATTCTGATGGGCATGGGCAACAAAGCCCATATCGTCACCCCATCCATCACCGCGCGCGGCTTGCTGAACATGGCGGCCATTGCGGGAACTCCGGTGGCGCATTACGGCTAATCTGCTCGGCGTCCAATTTGACCGCATCCCTCAAAGGGGTGCGGTTAGGGTTGTGTTCACACCTACCTTGCTAAACATGGGCGCATTTACATGGTGGTCACTGAGCAAGGTCGGCAAAGACCCCGCTGAGTCGTCTGCGGCTAGACTTTTTTGCATGGCAAAGTTTGCAATTTTGCAAAATGGCTATTTCAACGCAGAATGTCTTATTGTGAAAAAGGGGTTTGCAAAAATTTGCAAGTCATTGCGCGGTTTCCTGCAAATATTTTGCGATAAACTGACGCGTCGTCATGGGCCGCGCTTGCCCCAAAGTTTTCTGGGTCCTAACACATTGTCCAAGTCGTTGTGAGGAGGACGAGATGGCGTATCAGGACGTTTATGACAGCTGGAAAACCGACCCCGAGGCGTTCTGGATGGACGCCGCAAAAGGCATCGACTGGGCCAAGGAACCCAGCAAAGCGTTATTCGACGACAATGCGCCCGTGTACGAATGGTTCAGCGATGCGCGGGTCAATACCTGCTGGAACGCGGTAGATCGTCATGTGGAAAACGGTCGAGGCGAACAAACGGCCATCATCTATGACAGCCCCATCACCCATACCAAGCGCGAGATTTCATATGTCGAGCTGCGCAACCGCGTCGCCACTCTGGCCGGAGCGCTGCGGGCCAAGGGTATCGAAAAAGGTGATCGCGTCATCATCTATATGCCGATGATCCCCGAAGCGCTTGAGGCGATGTTGGCCTGTGCCCGTTTGGGCGCCGTGCATTCGGTGGTGTTTGGCGGGTTTGCAAGCAACGAACTGGCCGTGCGCATCGACGACGCCAAACCTAAAGCGATCATCGCCGCATCCTGCGGGATGGAGCCGGGCCGCGTAGTGCACTACAAACCTCTGCTGGATGGCGCGATAGACTTGGCCGAGCACCAGCCGGATTTCTGCGTCATCTTCCAGCGTGAACAAGAGGTTGCCCAACTGGTCGAAGGGCGCGATTTCAACTGGCACGGCTTTCAATACGGCGTTGAGCCCGCCGAATGCGTGCCGGTCGATGGCAATGATCCGGCGTATATTCTCTATACGTCCGGCACCACAGGAGCTCCGAAGGGAGTCATACGCCCCACGGCGGGGCATCTGGTGGCGCTGAACTGGACGATGAAGAACATCTACAACGTCGATCCGGGCGATGTTTTCTGGGCGGCGTCCGATGTGGGTTGGGTCGTGGGCCATTCCTATATCTGCTACGCGCCGCTTATTCATGGGAACACGACAATTGTGTTCGAGGGCAAGCCGGTCGGAACCCCGGACGCAGGCACGTTCTGGCGCGTGATCTCGGAACATAAAGTCAAAAGCTTTTTCACCGCGCCCACGGCTATCCGCGCCGTCAAGCGGGAAGACCCGAAAGGTGAGTTGATCGCGAAATACGACCTGTCTCATCTACGGGCGCTTTATCTTGCGGGTGAGCGCGCAGACCCAGACACGATCACTTGGGCGCAGGACGCGTTGAAAGTTCCGGTGATCGACCACTGGTGGCAAACCGAAACCGGTTGGGCCATTGCAGGCAATCCGTTGGGTATCGAAGAATTGCCGGTCAAGCTGGGTTCACCGGCGAAACCGATGCCCGGCTACGACGTGCAGATTCTGGACGAAGGCGGCCACCCGATGAAAGCCGGTGAGTTGGGGGCCATCGCCGTCAAACTGCCGCTGCCTCCGGGCACGCTGCCGACACTCTGGAACGCAGATGCGCGGTTCAAGAAGTCCTATCTTGAGCACTTCCCTGGATATTATGAAACCGGCGACGCCGGGATGATTGATGAGGACGGATACCTCTACATCATGGCGCGCACCGATGACGTCATCAACGTGGCGGGCCACCGCCTGTCAACCGGCGGGATGGAAGAGGTGCTGGCCGCCCATCCGGACGTCGCCGAATGCGCGGTGATCGGTGTATCGGATCAGTTGAAGGGTCAGATGCCCGTTGGGTTCCTGTGCCTGAACGCGGGCGCTGACCGGGAACACGGTGACGTGGTGCAGGAAGTGGTCAAGATGGTGCGCGACAAAATCGGCCCGGTCGCGGCTTTCAAACTGGCGGTTGTCGTCGACAGGCTGCCCAAGACCCGCTCGGGCAAGATTCTGCGCGGCACCATGGTCTCGATCGCCGACTGTCAGGACTACAAAATGCCGGCCACGATCGACGATCCTGCCATCCTGGATGAAATCAAGGGCGCTTTACAAACAATCGGTTACGCAAAGTAACCCAGGGGCGGCGCAGGCCGCCCTTTTCACGTCTGCTCTTGCAACCAGAAACAAGCCCCCTACTGTCGCAATAAGACAGTGAGGGCCCATGACACAAACCGACATCTGGCGTCTCAGCGCCACAGACCTGACGACCCTGACCCAACGCGGAGAACTGAGCGTAGCGGAAGCGGTTCAAGCCTCGATTGATCGTATGGATGCGGTCAACCCGGACCTGAATGCAGTGGTAGAAGATCTGCGGGTTGAAGCGTTGGAACGTGCTCACTCACTGGACAATGCGCGGGCAAATGGAGAACCCACCGGCCCGCTGCATGGCGTGCCGGTCACGATCAAAGTGAATGTCGATCAGAAAGGCCACCCCACAACCAACGGTGTCGTCGCTTTGAAGGATGTGATTGCACCGGATGACGCTCCGGTTGTCCGCAACCTGCAAAACGCCGGCGCAATTGTGATCGGGCGGACCAACACGCCCGAATTCTCGTTCCGCGCCGACACGGACAACCCGCTTCATGGGCGCACGCATAACCCCTGGGGGCGCCATATCTCTCCTGGCGGGTCATCAGGCGGGGCCGGTGCTGCGGTGATGGCCGGTATCGGCGCGTTGGCCCATGGCAACGATATCGGCGGCAGCCTGCGCTTTCCCGCAGCCGCCAATGGGGCCGTGACAGTGAAACCCGGGCTGGGGCGCATTCCAGCCTGGAACCCCAGCCAAAAAGCTGAACGCGGCCTGCTGGCCCAATCGATGTCCGTTCAGGGCCTGATCACCCGGTCGGCGGCAGACCTGCACCTGTCCATGCCCAGCCTGATCGCCGCAGACGCGCGCGATCCGTTTCATGTACCAATGCCATGGCGAGGTCGTGACTTCGACGCGCCAATCAAAGTGGCTTTCACCAAAAACACATTCGGCTACGCCCTGCACCCCGAGGTCGAAAAAGCGCTCGACACAGCGCGCGAGGTGTTGATCGATGCTGGTTATGTGGTGGAAGAGATTGACCCGCCGGACGTGTTTGAATGCGGTCGGGTCGGATACCGCACGCTGATGGGCGAAGTGCTGACGCTTATGAAATCGGATATCGAAGCCGCCGGTTCCAAGACCATTCAGAACATCTTTGAGGTCTATTTTCAGGAATTCCCGCCTATAGTTGAAACCGAGATGATTCAGATGCTGGCCAAACGCAGCCACTACGCGCGCGAATGGTCGATGTTCCTGCAGGATTACCCGCTGGTCCTGTCGCCTTTCCTGCCGCAGCCGTTTTTCAAACCCGACAGGGACACGGAAGGGGCAGAAGGCGTGCACGAAGTTCTGGGATGCGCCGTCTATTCCTATGCGATGAATTTCCTCGGCCTACCCGCGGCCTGTGTCCCGGCACGTTTGGCTGATTTGCCCAAAGGCCCTCAGCCGATCAATGTTCAGATTGCCGCGCGGCGTTGGCGCGAAGACATGGCAGTGGATGCCGCCGCCGCAATCGAAGCCCGTGTGGGGCAAATGTGCCTGCCGTTATGGGATAAAATGGACGGGTCGCGTTAGCCAAAAAAAATAGACCCCGGGTTATTGTGCCCGGGGTCCGACTGCTAAAATAAGCCCGGATTTCTGATGACGAGCGTAGCACCACCCACCCTCGCCAGCGCGAAATCTGCGCAATCATTCGAATACGCCGTTCAGGTGGCCACTCACTCCCACCTTGGCGTGTTCTCCGGGCAAGTTCACATTAGCGAATTGTAAATGGTTTCCCTGTGAACTGCTTCACACAGCCTCAAAAAAAACCTCGCAGAAACGCAAATTTATGTGAATTGCTCAGAAATCAGGCGCTCCTCCAGCCCGTGACCGGGGTCGAACAGAATGCGGTGTGCAATCGCGGGTTCCGACCTGATTTCGACCCAGTCGATGTCAGGGAATGAGATGGAATCGGCATCCGCCATGACCGGGCGTTTGTCCGCGTCCAGAACATCGAAACGAACCTTTGCGATTTTGGGCAGCAGCGCCCCGCGCCACCGTCGGGGGCGGAAGGCTGCAATCGCCGTCAGGGCAAGAACATCCGATCCAATGGGCAGGATCGGACCGTGGGCAGAGTAGTTATAAGCGGTTGATCCCGCGGGTGTTGACAGCAAGGCACCGTCACAAACCAGTTCCGCCATGCGCACACGGCCATCGACGCTGATCTTCAACCGCGCTGCCTGCGGGCCCGCGCGCAGCAGTGACACTTCGTTGATTGCCAGCGCTTCGTGCAGCTTTCCGGACTGATCCATCGCCCGCATCGCCAATGGATTGATAACCTCTTCCTCGGCGTCTTCCAGCCGCGCCATCAGATCGTCTTCGTGGTACTCGTTCATCAGGAAGCCGATGGTGCCGCGATTCATCCCGTAAACCGGCGTATCGAGGTGCTGCATGTTGTGCAGGGTGTGCAACATGAAGCCATCCCCGCCAAGCGCAACCACAACATCTGCGTCACGCGGCGCAGCATTACCGTGTTTGGCCACCAGGAAGTCTCGGGCCGTTTGCGCCACTTTGACCTCACTGGCAAGAAAGGCGATTCTCTTTTTCATATTTTCCGGTTTCCAGTGCTGCACATTTGGTTCCGAAACAAACATACCTTTCCCCGATAGGCCAGTCTCGACGCCACTGCGGGCTAAATCGTCGTTTTACAGCTTTTGCGAACCCACAGTTTCCGATAGGAAATCCACGAGATTTACCCCAGCAATCTGGAGCCCCCATGAACGCCAATCTTCGTGACACCGGTTTTTTCACTCAATCCCTGTCGGATCGCGATCCTGAGCTTTTTGGCTCGATCACGTCGGAACTGGGCCGTCAGCGCGACGAGATCGAGCTGATCGCCTCTGAGAACATCGTCTCTGCCGCCGTGATGCAGGCGCAGGGTTCGGTGATGACCAACAAATACGCCGAAGGCTATCCCGGTCGTCGTTACTATGGCGGCTGCCAGTTCGTCGACGTCGCCGAGAACCTGGCCATCGACCGCGCCAAGCAGCTGTTCGGCTGCGGTTTCGCCAACGTGCAGC